>NZ_JBVHHB010000035.1:0-93699 GCF_055561295.1 Kitasatospora sp. NPDC022785
AGACCGGTGGCGGCGACCAGCCCCGCCAACGTGGCGGGGCCCGACTCCAGTGCGCTGAGCACCAGAGCGGCCTTGTCGAGAACGCCGACGCCGCTAGAGTTGTCCATGCCCTAAGACTGCAGTCTCATTCCGCGAGACGCAAGTTCAATCTTCCGCGAAAAGCGCCACCCTGGAGGCAGCAGCCCGGGAGACATCCAGGATGCGGCCCCAACAGGCCGTCCGCATCGTGGACACCGATCCGGCGTGCAGGTCGCGCGACGCGAGCCTCACAGGGCGGCGAAAGCACTGACCTCGACGACACGAGAAGGCCGGCAACGCGGCCGGCTGGAGGGAATCCGATGGGACGGACACTCGCAGAGAAGGTCTGGGACGACCACGTCGTGCGGCGCGCGGAGGGCGAGCCCGACCTGCTCTTCATCGACCTGCACCTGCTCCACGAGGTGACCAGCCCGCAGGCCTTCGACGGCCTCCGGCTGGCCGGGCGCAAGGTCCGCCGGACCGATCTGACGATCGCCACCGAGGACCACAACACCCCCACCCTGGACATCGACAAGCCCATCGCGGACCCCGTGTCGCGGGTGCAGCTGGAGACGCTGCGCCGCAACGCCGCCGAGTTCGGCGTCCGGATCCACTCGCTCGGCGACGTCGAGCAGGGTGTCGTGCACGTGGTCGGCCCGCAGCTGGGCCTGACCCAGCCCGGCACCACCGTGGTCTGCGGCGACTCCCACACCTCCACCCACGGCGCGTTCGGCGCCCTGGCGTTCGGCATCGGCACCAGCCAGGTGGAGCACGTGCTGGCCACCCAGACGCTGCCGCTGGCCCCGTTCAAGACCATGGCGATCACCGTCGAGGGCGAGCTGCCCGAGGGCGTGACCGCCAAGGACCTGATCCTGGCGATCATCACCCGGATCGGCACCGGCGGCGGCCAGGGCTACGTCCTGGAGTACCGCGGCTCGGCCATCCGCAGCCTCTCCATGGAGGCCCGGATGACCATCTGCAACATGTCCATCGAGGCGGGCGCCCGGGCCGGCATGATCGCCCCGGACCAGACCACCTTCGACTACCTGGAGGGCCGCCCGCACGCCCCGCAGGGCGAGGACTGGGACGCCGCGGTCGAGTACTGGAAGACCCTGGTCACCGACGAGGACGCGGTCTTCGACCACGAGATCTTCATCGACGCGACCCGGCTGACCCCGTTCGTCACCTGGGGCACCAACCCGGGACAGGGCGCCCCGCTCGGCGCCGACGTGCCGGACCCGGCCTCCTTCGCCGACCCGCAGGAGCGGACCGCCGCCGAGAACGCCCTGAAGTACATGGGCCTGGAGGCCGGCACCCCGCTGCGCGAGGTCAAGGTCGACGCCGTCTTCGTCGGCTCCTGCACCAACGGCCGGATCGAGGACCTCCGGGCCGCCGCGGCCATCCTGGACGGCCGCACCGTCGCCGAGGGCGTGCGGATGCTGGTCGTCCCCGGCTCGGTGCGGGTCGCCCTGCAGGCCGTCGAGGAGGGCCTGGACAAGGTGTTCACCGCCGCCGGCGCCGAGTGGCGCCACGCGGGCTGCTCGATGTGCCTGGGCATGAACCCCGACCAGCTGGCCCCCGGTGAGCGCTGCGCCTCCACCTCGAACCGCAACTTCGAGGGCCGCCAGGGCAAGGGCGGCCGCACCCACCTGGTCTCCCCGCAGGTCGCCGCCGCCACCGCCGTCCTGGGCCGGCTGGCCGCGCCCGCCGATCTCTCGTCCAACGTCGCTGTGGAGGCCTGAGCAGCATGGAGAAGTTCACCACCCACACCGGCCGGGCCGTTCCGCTGCGCCGCAGCAACGTCGACACCGACCAGATCATCCCGGCCCACTGGCTGAAGAAGGTCACCCGTTCCGGTTTCGAGGACGGGCTGTTCGAGGCCTGGCGCAAGGACGAGTCGTTCATCCTCAACCGGCCGGAGCGGCAGGGCGCCACCGTCCTGGTGGCCGGCCCCGAGTTCGGCACCGGCTCCTCCCGTGAGCACGCGGTCTGGGCGTTGCAGAACTACGGTTTCCACGCCGTGATCTCGTCCCGGTTCGCCGACATCTTCCGCGGCAACTCGCTGAAGAACGGCCTGCTCACCGTCGTCCTGCCGCAGGAGACCGTGGAGCGGCTCTGGGCGCTGACCGAGGCCGACCCGACCGCCGAGATCACCGTCGACCTGGAGACCCGCGAGGTCCGCGCCGAGGGCGTCACGGCCTCCTTCGAGCTGGACGACAATGTGCGTTGGCGGCTGCTGAACGGCCTGGACGACATCAGCATCACCCTGCAGAACGAAGGCGACATCGCGGCCTTCGAGGCCACCCGGCCGGCGTTCAAGCCGCGCACTCTGCCGGTCGCCTGAGAGAACCCGCCGAGATCCTGGGAACCGCTTGGGAACAAGCATTCTGACGTTCCGCCGGATGGTCCGTCCCCCCGTCGGGGGGGCGGACCATCCGCCGTTCCGGAGCCGGAGTTCGCCGCCCCGTCCGGCCCCCGATTGCCGATTTGGCATTGCCGCAGAGGGCCCCGGGCAAGCACAACTGCGGGTAGATGGCACAATCAGTACATGCACCGGCACCATGAACCTCCGTACGCGGGCGGCGAACCCGCGTCACCGGAGTCCACGGGCCGGGGATCCGAACGCCGAATTGACGATCGGCCGGACGCCGCCACCTCACCTGCTGAGGGGCCGGACGACCCGGAAGTCGCAGCGCTCTACGCGCTTGTGGCCGAGCGGTTGAAGCAAGCTCACGCCCGCGTGCATGCGCTGAACGTGTCTGCCGATGCAAAGACCGCTCTCACCCGACAACTCCTCATCGTCACGGAGACCGCCAAGCGCGATCTTCCGGGGGCGGCAAGGCGGTTGGCTCGCTTTGTGCAGGACCTCGACGAGGGGCGCCCGCCCGTCGTCTGAGGTCGCCGATGCGCAAATCCATTGCGACACTAGGGTGATTCGCGCGTTTGGTAATTGAAAGTCCGCAGATACATACCTAACGTGCGAAAAGAACGGATGGAATCATCCGGCGCCCGTTTCCGAAGGGGAAGACGTGAACAAGGCTCAGCTTGTCGAAGCGGTGGCCGAGCAGCTGGGCGGTCGCAAGGCTGCCGCAGAGGCCGTCGACGCAGTGCTCGACACCATGGTCCGCGCCGTTGTGGCCGGTGACCGGGTGTCGGTCACCGGTTTTGGCACCTTTGAGAAGGTGGAGCGCTCCGCGCGCTTCGCCCGCAACCCGCAGACCGGCGAGAAGGTCAAGGTCAAGAAGACCTCGGTGCCCCGCTTCCGTCCCGGCCAGGGCTTCAAGGACCTGGTCAGCGGCAGCAAGAAGCTGCCGAAGGAAGGCCCCTCGGTGAAGAAGGCCCCCAAGGGCTCCCTCACCCCGGGCAAGAGCGGCGTCGCCGCGACCCCGGCCGCCAAGCGCGCCGCCACCAAGCGCGCCGCGTCGGCCGCCGCCGCGGCTCCGGCCGCGACCAAGAAGGCCGCCGCGAAGAAGACGGCGACCACCGCCGCCGCCAAGAAGACCACGGCCACCGCCGCCAAGAAGGCGACCGCCACCAAGAAGACCACCACGGCCGCCGCGAAGAAGACCACCGCGACCGCCACCAAGAAGACCGCGGCCGCCGCGAAGAAGACGGCGACCACCGCCGCCGCCAAGAAGACCACGGCCACCGCCGCCAAGAAGGCGACCGCCACGGCCAAGAAGACGGCTCCGGCGAAGAAGACCGCCACCCGCAAGACCACCGCGCGCAAGACCACCGCGAAGTAGTCGACGGACGGCCTTCCAGAGCCGTGGCGCACCTCCACCCGGAGCCCCGGGGGGACGGGCCGCCACGGCTCTTCGGCTTTCGGGCAGGGCGGTGGGGCGTCAGCCCCCGGCCGGGTCCGGGAAGGTCTGCAGCGTCAGGAAGACCACGCGGCGGGCCTCGCCGGCGCCCTCGGTGCGGATCCGCACCCGCTGGCCGGGGCGGAGCAGCCGCAGGCCGCCCGCGTCGAAGGCGGCGGCGTCGAACGGCACCGGGGTCCCGTCGTCGAGCAGCACGGAGCCGGCCCGGGTGGCGGGGTCGAAGGTGAACGCGGTGGCCTGCATGGAAGCAGCATAGCGAGGGGTACCGACAGAGCCGGGCGCTGTCTCAGCCGTGTTCGGCGGGCGCGCCCGGGGCGTAGCCGAGCCGGGCCGACAGGGCGCGGGTGTGCGGGCCGACGCCGAGTGCCAGAGCCTCGCCGAGGTCGGCACCGGTGTCGACGTCCCGGCGCACCGACTCCACGCCGTCCAGCCGCAGTTCGCGGGCGCCGCCGGACGCGTGCCGGGCCCGCGAGCCGTCACCGAAGGCGGGGGAGAGCGGGCTGCCGGGGGCACAGGCGAGCAGGGTGGTGCCCAGTCCCGGGGCGTCGGCCAGGAACGCCCGGCCGGCCGGCGGTACGGCTGCCAGCACCCGGGCCAGTTCGGCCGGGCGCAGCGCCGGAAGGTCCGCCGAGAGCGCGGCCAGCGGGGCGCGCGGCGCGAGCGCCAGCGCGGCCGCCGCGCCGTGCGCCAGTGCGTGGTTGAGTCCGCCGCCCGGCTCGTCGCCTACCACGACGGCGCCGAGCGCGGCCAGCCGCCGGGCGGCCGTGGCGTCCCGGGTGACCACCAGGACCCGGGCCACCCCGGGCGTGGCCAGCGCGGCGCCGACGGTGTCCAGGGCGAAGCAGAGTGCCAGGTCCGGGCGGTGCTCACCGGCGAACGGGGCCAGCCGCGTCTTCGCCAGGGCTAGCGGCTTGAGTGGCAGCACCAGCGACCAGCCGGCGGTGGGTGCGGCGGGCGCGACGGGCCCGCTGGGGCGTACGGTGTCCTGGGTCATCGGCGTCATTGTGACGCCGGTCCCGGAACCCTCGCCAGGCCGTCCGAGCTGTGCGGACGTGCGTTTGGTCACGCCCGCCCCGACGTGCTGGCGGGGTTGCTCGACAGCCGGTTCGCGGTCGGGCGAGACTGTTCCGCGCTCCGGGCCCCCGAACAGGGGGGTCGCGGATGGCGAGAGACTGCGGCACCCCACGTGCCGCACCGGATGAGGAGGACCTGGGGTGGCCCGCCGCTCGTATGCCAGCTTCGGCAACGCCGACTACGGCGTCTGGTACCGCTTCGCGGCCGTGCTGGTGAAGCCGGTGACGACCGCGCTGGTGAAGCCCGACTGGCGGGGCTGGGAGCACCTTCCGCAGGAGGGTGGCTTCATCGCCGCGGTCAACCACAACTCGATCATCGACCCGGTGATCTACGCGCACTGGCAGTACAACAGCGGGCGCCCGCCGCGGATGCTCGGCAAGTCCTCGGTGTTCTCGGTGCCGTTCATCGGCTTCATGCTCCGCAAGACCCGCCAGATCCCGGTGTTCCGGGAGTCGACCGACGCCGCGCGGGCGTTCCGGGCCGCGGTCGACGCGGTGAACGACGGCCAGTGCGTGCAGTTCTACCCCGAGGGGACGCTCACCCGGGACCCGGACCTGTGGCCGATGACGGGCAAGACCGGCGTGGCCCGGGTCGCACTGATGACCGGCGCGCCGGTCATCCCGGTGGCGCACTGGGGTGCGCAGGAGATCATCCCGCCGTACGGCAGAGGCGCCTCCGGCAAGGGCAGATTCAACCTGTTCCCGCGGCACAAGGTGACGGTGGCGGCCGGCCCGGCCGTGGACCTGAGCAGGTACGCGGGCCAGGAGCTCACCTCGCAGGTGCTCCGGGACGCCACCGAGGACATCATGCGGGCGATCACCGACGTGCTGGCCGGAATCCGCGGCGAGGAGCCGCCGGCCGAGCGCTTCGACATGAGGACGGCGGCCCGGCAGCGGGCCACGACGGCCGCGGCCGAGCGGCATCGGGCCGCGGGCAAGCGCGGCAACGGTACCGAGGAGGCCGGCAAGTGACCCGATGCGCCGTGTTCGGGACGGGTTCCTGGGGGACCGCGTTCGCGATGGTGCTGGCCGACGCCGGCTGTGAGGTGGTGCTCTGGGGCCGCCGCCAGGAGCTGGCCGACGCCGTCAACGCCACCCACACCAACCCGGACTACCTGCCGGGCGTGGAGCTTCCGGCCTCGGTCCGGGCCACCACCGACGCCGCGGAGGCGCTGGCCGGCGCCGACTTCGCGGTGCTCGTGGTGCCCTCGCAGACGCTGCGCGAGAACCTCGCGGCCTGGGCACCGCTGATCGAGCCGCAGACCGTGCTGGTCAGCCTGATGAAGGGCATCGAACTCGGCACCGCCAAGCGGATGAGCGAGGTCATCGAGGAGGTCACCAAGGTCGGCCCGGAGCGGGTCGCGGTGGTCAGCGGCCCGAACCTGGCCCGGGAGATCGCCAACCGGCAGCCCGCCGCGAGCGTGGTGGCCTGCACCGACGAGGCCGTCGCCAAGCGCCTCCAGGCCGCCTGCCACACCCCGTACTTCCGCCCGTACACCAACACCGACGTGATCGGCTGCGAGCTGGGCGGCGCGGTGAAGAACGTGATCGGCCTGGCGGTCGGCATGGCCAACGGCATGGGGCTCGGCGACAACACCAAGGCGACCCTGATCACCCGCGGACTGGCCGAGACCACCCGGCTGGGGACGGCCCTAGGCGCCGACCCGCACACCTTCGCCGGGCTCGCCGGGATGGGCGACCTGGTGGCGACCTGCTCCTCGCCGCTGTCGCGCAACAACACCTTCGGTACCAACCTGGGCCGCGGGATGTCGCTGGCCGAGACCATCGCGGCCACCCGGCAGACCGCCGAGGGCGTCAAGTCCTGCGAGTCGGTGCTCGACCTGGCCCGGCGCAGCGGCGTCGACATGCCGATCGTCGAGGCCGTGGTGGACGTGGTGCACAACGGGCGCCCCACCCAGGAGGCGTTGCAGGCCCTGATGTCCCGTTCGGCCAAGGCGGAACGGCACTGAGCCGGTCCGTCCAGGGTGGCTGACTTTCCGGAAACACCCCGCACGGTACTCTCAAACGCGATATGAGCATCGAACAGACCTCCCAGAACCCGTCCGCGAAGCCGCGCGTAGCGATCGTCTTCGGTGGCCGCAGCTCCGAGCACGCCATCTCGGTCTCCACCGCGGGCAGCGTGCTGAGGGCGATCGACCGCGAGAAGTACGACGTGCTGCCGATCGGCATCACCCACGAGGGCCGTTGGGCGCTGGTCAGCGACGAGCCCGCCCGGATGGCCATCACCGACGGCCGGCTGCCGGACGTCGCCCAGGTCGCCGAGGCCCTCGACGGCCAGGTCGCGCTGCCGGTCAGCCCGGGCAGCCGCGAGGTGGTCTGGAGCGAGCCCGGAGCCGCTCCCAAGGCGCTCGGCGAGGTCGACGTGGTCTTCCCGCTGCTGCACGGCCCCTGGGGCGAGGACGGCACCCTTCAGGGGCTGCTGGAGCTCTCCGGCGTGCCGTACGTCGGCAACGGCGTGCTCTCCAGCGCGGTCGGCATGGACAAAGAGTTCACCAAGCGGATCCTGGCCTCGCACGGCCTGGGCGTCGGCCGCTACACCATCGTCCGCCCGCGCGAGTGGGAGACCGAGGCCGGCCGGGCCGGCGTCCGCGAGCGGGCCGCCGGGCTGGGTCTGCCGCTCTTCGTCAAGCCGTGCCGGGCCGGCTCCAGCATGGGCATCACGAAGGTCAAGGACCTCGCCGACCTCGACGCCGCGATCGAGGAGGCCCGCCGCCACGACCCCAAGCTGATCATCGAGGCCGGCGTTTCCGGCCGCGAGATCGAGTGCGGGGTGCTGGAGTTCGAGGACGGTCCGCGGGCCAGCGTGCCGGCCGAGGTGCTGGTCGGCGGCGACTACGAGTTCTACGACTTCGAGGCCAAGTACATCGACTCCTCCGAGGTCCGCGTCCCCGCGGAGCTCACCGGGGCGGAGACGGCCGAGATCCGCCGCCAGGCGGTCGTGGCGTTCGAGGCGCTCGGTTGCGAGGGCCTCGCCCGGGTCGACTTCTTCCTGCTGGACGACGGCAGCTGGATGATCAACGAGATCAACACCATGCCCGGCTTCACCCCGATCTCGGCCTACCCGAAGATGTGGGAGGCCACCGGGCTGTCGTACCCGGAGCTGATCGACCGGCTGCTCCAGGCGGCGCTGCGCCGCTCGACCGGTCTGCGGTAACCACGCGCACGAACGGACGAAGGGCGGGCCGGGAAGCTCCCGGCCCGCCCTTCGCGCGGGTGCCCTGCCGTCGGTCCCGCTGTCGGCCCCGGTGTCGTCCCCGCCTACGGGATGCTGGCCTTCACCAGGTCGGAGAGGGCGGAGACCGGGTCCAGCGGGTTGGTGAACGCGCCGGCGGGGACGGTGATCTCGACGTAGGCCTTGCGCATCACCGAGGTGTACCGGTAGCCGCCGTCGTCCAGCTTCTGCGGCCACCAGGTCAGGTCGTTGATGGTGGGGGACCAGTCCGACGCGGCGGGGCCGTTCAGCGCCTCCGGGCGGTCCACGCCGCAACGCAGCACGGTGCGCGGCGAGCTGGCCCAGGCGGCCACGTACGGGGAGGCCGGCGACGGGTCCTTGCGGGCGTGGCCGAGCAGCTCCTGCGGCAGCGAGGCGGCGAGCGCCTGGCAGTACCCGGCCGCCCTGCCCGTCGGCTCGGGCACGTCGATCTTCGCGGGCGCGCTCCAACTGCCGAGCAGCACCACCACGGTGCAGCTCAGCGCGAGCGGCAGCGCCAGCCACCGGACCGGGGCCGGCAGTGCCGCCAGGAAACGGGGGACGCGGAGTTGTCGGGCCACCCGCCGATGGTAGCCGGGCCTACAGGTGGACCACCGGACAGGTGAGGGTGCGGGTGATGCCCTCGACCTGCTGGACCTTGGCCACGACCAGGCGGCCGAGGTCGTCCACGGTCTCGGCCTCGGCCCGCACGATCACGTCGTAGGGGCCGGTGACGTCCTCGGCCTGGAGGACGCCGGGGATCTTGGAGATGGCCTCGGCCACGGCGGTGGCCTTGCCGACCTCGGTCTGGATCAGGATGTATGCCTGTACCACGGAAGGACCTCCCGGCGGCTGGGTACGCGGATAGCCGCCGTGATCGCCCGGTCGCATCAGGGTGGGAGGCGGGCTCACCGGCAGTCTGATCACCACGCTACCGCGCAGCGGGCCGGGGAGGGGAGACCTCTGCACCTCCGGAGGGCGTACGCTGCGCGCGGGGGTGCGCGGACAACGAGTTCTGATGGAAACGCGAGAGGACGGCAGATGCAGGGGACCGTGGGCGAGCTCGGCGAGTTCGGCCTCATCAGGGAGCTGACCGCCCGGGTACCGCTCACCGACGCGGTCGACCTCGGCCCGGGCGACGACGCCGCCGTGGTGAAGGCGCCGGACGGCCGGGTGGTGGCCACCACGGACGTGCTGATCGAGAACCGGCACTTCCGCCGGGACTGGTCGACCGCCTACGACGTGGGCCGCAAGGCCGCCGCCCAGAACCTCGCCGACGTGGCGGCGATGGGCGCGGTGCCGACCGCGATACTGCTCGGTCTGGTCGCCCCCGCCGACCTGCCCACCACCTGGGCCACCGAGCTGATGGACGGGCTGCGCGACGAGTGCCAGGTGGCCGGCGCGACGGTGGTCGGCGGCGATGTGGTGCGCGGCGATGTCATCACGCTGGCCATCACGGCGCTCGGAGATCTTCAGGGGCGCGCGCCGGTGACGCGCGCCGGGGCTCAGGTGGGCGACGTGGTCGCGGTCACCGGCTGGCTCGGCTGGTCCGCCGCCGGGCTGACCGTGCTCCAGCGCGGCTTCCGCTCGCCGCGCGCCTTCGTCGAGGCGCACCGCCGGCCCGAGCCGCCGTACCACGCGGGCCCGGCCGCCTCCGAGTTGGGCGCCACCGCGATGGTCGACGTGAGCGACGGGCTGGTGGCCGACCTCGGACACGTCGCCCGGGCCAGCGGCGTGGACATCGACCTGCGCGCCGCCGACTTCGACGTCCCGGCCCAGATGGCCGACATCGGCCAGGCGGTCGGGGTGGACCCGCTGGTCTGGGTGCTCTCCGGCGGCGAGGACCACGCGATCGTGGCGACCTTCCCCCGTGGTGTCCAACTCCCGGCCCGCTGGCGGGTGGTGGGCGAGGTGACGGCCCGCGCCCGGGCGGCCCGCGGCGGCCGGGTGACGGTGGACGGCGCGGCCTGGGACCGGGTCGGCGGCTGGGACCACTTCGCCGAGTGACCGGCCCGCCCGGGGGCGGCCGGCGTTTCGGCGGCCGGTGCCCGGGGGCGGACGGCGCGCGGCGCTCCGGCGTGCGGAGCACGGGCCGCGGCGGGCGGACGCGTAGGCTTGCGCCGAACCCAGCCCGCCCGCTCGTCCGGCGCGGGTGGTCTGAACCACTGCGGAGCGGGAGAGCACAGCCACCATGCGCATCGGTGTCCTGACCAGCGGCGGCGACTGCCCCGGCCTCAACGCGGTGATCCGCTCGGTGGTGCACCGGGGCACGGACGTGCACGGCGACGAGATCGTCGGCATCGAGGACGGCTTCCTCGGCCTGATCGAGGGCCGCACCCGGCCGATCTCGCACGACGACGTCACCGGTCTGCTGACCCTCGGCGGCACCATCCTCGGCTCGGCCCGGGTCCAGCGCGAGCGGATCGCCTGGGCGGTGGAGAACGCGCAGGCCCTCGCCCGGACCATCGGCATCGACGCGCTGATCGCGATCGGCGGCGAGGGCACGCTCACCGCGGCCAAGATGTTCAGCGACGCCGGGCTGCCGGTGGTCGGGGTCCCGAAGACCATCGACAACGACATCGACGCGACCGACGTCACCTTCGGCTTCGACACCGCGGTGCACGTCGCGACCGACGCGATCGACCGGCTGAAGACCACCGCCGAATCACACCAGCGGGTGATGGTGGTGGAGTTGATGGGCCGGCACACCGGCTGGATCACCCTCACCGCCGGCATGGCGGGCGGTGCGCACGGCATCCTGATCCCGGAGAAGCCGTTCGACATCGAGGCGGTGGCCCGGATGGTCGAGGACCGCTTCTCCCGCGGCAAGAAGTTCGCCATCATCGCCGTCGCCGAGGGCGCCGCCCCGCTGCCCGGCACCATGCGCTTCGACCACGGCGACGTCGACCAGTTCGGCCACCAGACCTTCGGGGGGATCGGCAACCGCCTCGCCCACGAGCTGGAGAACCTGCTCGGCAAGGAGGCCCGGCCGGTCATCCTCGGTCACACCCAGCGCGGCGGCGCCCCCACCGCCCGCGACCGGGTGCTCGCCTCCCGGTTCGGCTGGCACGCGGTGGAGGCCGTCCACCAGGGCGCGTTCGGCCACTTCACCGCGTTGCGCGGCAACGACGTCGTGCTGGTGCCGGTCGCCGAGGCGATCACCCGGCTCAAGACCGTGCCGCAGGACCGCTGGGCGGAATCGGAGGCCGTGCTCTGACCGGGCGGGGGTAGGTTGACCTCATGGTTTCGACTGCACCCCCCAGCGTGGCGCCCGCTCGCACGGCACCTCCGCGCGTCCTGACGGTGGCCGGCTCCGACTCCGGCGGCGGCGCGGGCATCCAGGCCGACCTGAAGGCGATGCTCGCCCTCGGCGTCCACGGCATGAGCGTGATCACCGCCGTCACCGCGCAGAACTCGGTCGGCGTCCAGGGGTACTGGGAGCTGCCGGCCGAGGCCGTCCGGGCCCAGTTCCGCAGCGTGGTGGACGACATCGGCGTCCAGGCCGTGAAGACCGGCATGCTCGCCTCGACCGAGCTGGTCGAGACCGTCTCCGAACTCCTGGCCGGGGTGGACGCCCCGGTGGTGGTCGACCCGGTCGGCGTCTCCAAGCACGGCGACGCGCTGCTGGCCGCCGAGGCCGTCGCCACCGTCCGGGAGAAGCTGCTGCCGGTCGCCACCCTCGCCACACCCAACCTGCACGAGGTGACGCAGATCACCGGCCGCACCGTCGAGGACGAGGGCCAGATGCTGGACGCGGCCAAGGCACTGCTCGACCTCGGGCCGCGCTGGGTGCTGGTCAAGGGCGGGCACCTGGACGGGGAGGCCGCCGACCTGCTCTACGGCGGGGCGGGGGAGGAGTACTGGTACCGCGCGCCGCGCCTCGACAACCGGCACACCCACGGCACCGGCTGCACGCTGGCCAGCGCGATCGCCGCCGGGCTGGCCAAGGGCGAGCCGCTGCCGGAGGCGGTGGCCTCGGCCAAGGAGTACATCACCGGCGCGATCGCCGCGGGCTTCGCGCTGGGCGCCGGCATCGGCCCGGTCGACCACGCCTGGCGCTGGCGCTGAGAGCGCCGCCGCCGGAACCGCTCCGGAAACGGATGACGGGCGGGCCCGAGGGCCCGCCCGTCAACCGAGGTCGGTACGGCACCGGAATACAGAAAGCCGGTCCATCCGAGGATGAACCGGCTGACTGGAGGACCGGCGTACCGGTCTGCGCGTCAGCGCGAGACCTTACCGGCCTTGATGCACGAGGTGCAGACGTTGAGCCGCTTCGGCGTCCGCCCAATCACAGCGCGCACCGTCTGGATGTTGGGGTTCCAACGACGGGGGGTACGGCGGTGAGAGTGGGAGATGCTGTTGCCGAAGCCCGGCCCCTTGCCGCAGACGTCGCAGTTGGCAGCCACAGGAGTCACTCCAAGACTTCAGATCATTTACGTTCGAAACCCCGCCGACCCACCGGAGCACTCACGTGAACCAGACCGGACCAAGGGGGTGAGCCTGGACTGTTCCAGGCAACCGGAAGAGCATACAACGCTTGCTTCCGTTCAACGAAACTACCACGACCGCGCAGGTGATCGCTGCGTCCGCTGCCCCCGGCACCCGCCCCCGGCCACCGATAATCTGCCGGTATCACCCCTCGCCGCTGTCCTGAAGGTGTTGCTGCCCCCCAGGCCATCACGGCGTCCCATCCGGAGGAGACCTGGTGCTGCACACGCTCGACGCCCCGGCCGTGCGCAGCTGGTGCCAGCTGGCCCTGCGTGCGCTCGGCCAGGCCCGCGAGGAGATCGACGCACTCAACGTCTACCCCGTCCCGGACGGCGACACCGGCACCAACCTGTACCTGACCGTCGAGTCGGCCGCCGCCGCCGTGGAGAGCCGCTTCACCGACCCGGAAGCCGGGCCGGCGCCAGGCCTCGCCGAGACCGCCCGGGCGATGGCCCGCGGCGCGCTGATCGGCGCGCGCGGCAACTCCGGGGTGATCCTCGCCCAGTGGCTGCGCGGCACCGCCGAGACGCTGGCCGAGGGCGGCGGCGCCGACCAGCTGCGGGCCGCCCTCCAGCGGGCCGCCGACTCCGCCTACCAGGCCGTCGCCGAGCCGGTCGAGGGGACGCTGCTGACCGTCGCCCGGGTCGCCGCCCGGGAGGCCGTCGGGGCCGGGGACGGCCTCGCCCAGGTCGCCGACACCGCCTACCGGGCCGCCCGGGACGCCCTGCGGCACACCCCCGAGCAGCTGCCCGTCCTGGCCGAGGCCGGGGTGGTGGACGCCGGCGGGCGCGGCCTGGTCGCCGTCCTCGGCGCCCTCGCCGACGCCGTCGCCGGGCACCAGCCGATGGGCCCGGTCGCGCTGCGCGGGGACGTCCGGATCGCGGAGAGCTGCGAGAGCCACGTCCGGCCGCCCGGCCCCGGCCACCCCGCCTTCGAGGTGATCTACCTGCTGGACGCCCCCGACACGGCGCTGCCGGCGCTGCGCGAGCGGCTCGCCGGGCTCGGCGACTCGCTGGTGGTCGGCGGCGGCGACGGCCTCTGGAACGTCCACGTGCACGTGGACGACGCGGGCGCCGCCGTCGAGGCCGGGGTCGAGGCCGGGCGGCCGCACCAGATCCGGATCACCCACTTCGCCGAGGCCGCCGCCCGCTCCGGCACCGCCGACGACCGGGGCGAGCGCGAGGAGCGCACCCGCGCGGTGCTGTCGGTGGTCTCCGGCGCGGGCCTGGCCGAACTCTGCGAGCAGGCCGGCGCCGTCGTCCTGCACGCCGACCCGGACCGCCCGCCGGCCAGCGCCGAACTGGCCGCCGCCGTCCGCCGGGCCGGCGCCCGCGAGGTCGTGCTGCTCCTCAACGACCCCGAACTGCGGGCCGCCGCCGGCGCCGCCGCCGACCAGCTGCGGGAGGAGGGCGTACGGATCGCCGTGCTGCCCACCCGTTCGCCGGTGCAGGGCCTGGCCGCGCTCGCCGTGCACGAGGCCGGCCGGCGCTTCGACGAGGACGTGGTCGCCATGACCTCCGCCGCCGGCGCCACCCGGTACGCCGAACTCGCCGTCGCCGAGGGGGAGTCCTGGACGATGGCCGGGGTCTGCCAGGCAGGGGACGTGCTCGGGCTGATCGACGGGGACGTCGTGGTGATCGGCACCGGACCGGCCGAGGTCGGGACGATGGTGCTGGACCGGATGCTCGGCGCGGGCGGCGAACTGGTCACCCTGATCCTCGGCCAGGGCGCCCCGCAGGGCCTCGCCGACCAGCTGGTCGCGCACGCCCGGCACCGGCGGCCCGAGGTCGACGCGGTGGTCTTCCACGGCGGGCAGGGATCCGCGCCGGTGCTCATCGGCGTGGAGTAGCCCGGCTGGGCCGTGCCCGGATTGTCGGTCCGGTGGTGTAAACAAGGGCCTGATGGGCGCTCTCGATGAACCACTGACCAAGCTCGTCGGCGACCGGACCGCCAAGGTGCTCGCCGACAGCCTCAAGCTGCGCACGGTCGGGGACCTGCTGCACCACTATCCGCGCCGCTACGTCGAACGCGGCCAGCTCACCAGCCTGGACGAGCTGGAGATCGACGAGCACGTCACCGTGCTGGCCCGGATCGAGAAGGTCACCCTGATCCCGTTCCGCGGCCGCAAGGGCGACCGCCTGGAGGTGGTCGTCACCGACGGCCGCAGCCGGCTCTCGCTGGTCTTCTTCAACCAGGGCTGGCGGCAGAAGGAGCTCAAGGCCGGCGCCCAGGGCCTGTTCGCCGGCAAGGTCGGGGTCTTCAACCGCACCCGCCAGCTCGTCTCGCCGGACTACCAGCTCCTCGACGAGGAGGCAGGGTCCGACGCCGCCCGGCAGTTCGCCGGCCGGCTCATCCCGGTCTACGGCGCCAGCGCCCAGATGCCCAGCTGGAAGCTGTCCATCTGCATCGAGACGGCCCTCACCAAGCACCTCGGCGACGTCGGCGAGCCGCTGCCGGCCGAGCTGCGCGAGCGGCACGACCTGATCCCGCTGCCCGAGGCACTGGAGCTGATCCACCGCCCGCGCAGCCAGGCCGACCGCGAGCGCGCCCAGAGCCGGCTGCGCTGGGACGAGGCGTTCGTCCTCCAGGTCGCGCTCGCCCAGCGCCGGGCCGCCGACTCCGCCCTGCCCGCCAAGCCGCGCCGGGCCCGCGAGGGCGGCCTGCTCGACGCCTTCGACGCCCGGCTCCCGTTCACCCTCACCGAGGGCCAGGAGAAGGTCTCCGCCGAGATCGCCGCCGACCTGGCGAGCGAGCACCCGATGCACCGGCTGCTCCAGGGCGAGGTCGGCTCGGGCAAGACACTGGTCGCGCTGCGCGCCATGCTCGCCGTGGTGGACGCGGGCGGCCAGGCCGTGCTGCTGGCGCCCACCGAGGTGCTGGCCCAGCAGCACCACCGCTCGATCGTCGAGATGATGGGGGACCTGGCCGAGGGCGGCATGCTCGGCGGCTCCGACCTCGGCACCCGGGTGGTGCTGCTGACCGGCTCGATGGGCGTCCCGGCCCGGCGCCAGGCGCTGCTGGACATGGCCTGCGGGGACGCGGGCATCGCGATCGGCACCCACGCGCTGATCGAGGACAAGGTGCAGTTCCAGGACCTCGGCCTGGTCGTGGTGGACGAGCAGCACCGCTTCGGGGTCGAGCAGCGCGACGCGCTGCGCGCCAAGGGCGAGCAGCCGCCGCACCTGCTGGTGATGACGGCGACGCCGATCCCGCGCACCGTCGCGATGACCGTCTTCGGGGACTTGGAGACGTCCGTACTGGACCAGCTGCCGGCCGGCCGCTCGCCGATCTCCACCCATGTCGTCCCGGCCGTGGAGAAGCCCAACTTCCTGGCCCGGGCCTGGGAGAGGGTCCGCGAGGAGGTGGCCAAGGGCCACCAGGCGTACGTGGTCTGCCCCCGGATCGGGGACGAGGAGCCCGCCGACCCGAAGGCGGCGAAGAAGAAGCGCCAGGCCTCCGCGGCAGAGGACGACCTGGAGGACGTGGGCGCCGCGAGCGACGAACGGCGGCCGCCGCTCTCCGTGGTGGAGACCGCGGAGATGCTGGTGAAGGGCCCGCTGGCCGGGCTGCGGGTGGAGATCCTGCACGGCCGGCTGGCGCCCGACGCCAAGGACGAGGTGATGCGCCGGTTCGCGGCCGGCGAGCTGGACGTCCTGGTGGCCACCACGGTGATCGAGGTCGGGGTGAACGTCCCGAACTCCACCGCGATGGTGATCATGGACGCCGACCGCTTCGGCGTCTCCCAGCTGCACCAGCTGCGCGGCCGGGTCGGGCGAGGCAGCGCGCCCGGCCTCTGCCTGCTGGTCAGCGACATGCCGGCGGCCAGCCCCGCCCGGGCCCGGCTGGACGCGGTGGCCGGCACGCTGGACGGCTTCGAGCTGTCCCGGATCGACCTCGAACAGCGCCGTGAGGGCGATGTGCTGGGCCAGGCGCAGTCCGGGGTGAAGTCCTCGCTGAAGGTGCTCTCGGTGCTGGAGGACGAGGAGGTCATCGTGACCGCCCGGGCCGAGGCCACCCGGCTGGTCGCCGAGGACCGGGAGCTGGCCGCCCACGCGGACCTGCGGACCGCGCTGGAGAGCCTGCTCGACGCGGACCGCGCCGCCTACATGGAGAAGGGCTGACCGCGGCCGGCGCCGGCCGATTGTCAGACCCCCGCGAGAGAATGTAGTTGTTCAGGGCGCACCCCCAAGGTGCGTACCTGGCACGACACTTGGGGGTCCTGCCATGGCATTCCGTCATCTCAACGAGCTCCCGCTGGGCGACAAGGTCTTCCGGATCGAACTCGCCAGCGACGACGACCGCGAGGTCACCCTCACCCTGACCGGCTGGCGTGAGGGGGCGGCCGCGTCGCCGCTCGCCTCCGGCAAGCTCCGCCTGCCGGTCGAGGACGTCGCCTCGCTGCGGATCGCGCTCAACCGCGCGCTCCGGGCGCTGGCGATCGTCGCCGATGTCTCCGAGCCCATCCCCGACCGCGACGTGCTGCGCGAGCTGTACCCCGGCCACGGCGCCCCCTGGGTGCCGCAGCACGAGGAGGAACTGGTCCGGCGGTTCCACGACGGCGAGACCGTCGCCCGGATCGCCGCCCGCTTCGGCCGTACGCCCGACTCCGTCCGTACCAAGCTGCGCGAGCTCGGGCACGACCCGCGCCGCCCCGAGTTCTGCCCGCCCGACGGCTGCCTCTCGTGGTCCCGCTACGCCTCGCCGGCGCTGCTCGGCGCGGCGGTCCCGGCCCAGGCCCCGGCGGCGGACGCGAGCTGACCCCGGGTCGCAGCCCCGCCGCTCCGTGCGGCGGGGCTGCGACCCGCCCGCCTCCGGGCGCCCGGAGGCGGGCGGGCGGCCGGCGCTCCGATGCCCCTCGCGCCTCGGGGCCTCCTCGCTTCTCCCCTTCCGGCACCGGCGCGCCCCTTCGAGCCGGGTCGGGACGCGGCCGTATAGCGTGGTCGGGCAGCGACGAAAGGACCTCCCACCACCATGACCCGCGTCATCGCCGGGGCGGCCGGCGGCCGCCGGCTGGCCGTACCGCCCGGCCGGGGCACCCGCCCGACCTCCGACAAGGCCCGTGAGGCGATGTTCTCCACCCTGGAGGCGCTCCGCGGCACCCTGCACGGGGCCCGGATGCTGGACCTCTTCGGCGGATCGGGCGCGGTCGGCCTGGAGGCGCTGTCGCGCGGCGCCGAGCACGTCCTGCTGGTCGAGGCGGACGGACAGGCGGCCCGGGTGATCCGGGAGAACGTGCGGACGGTCGGCCTCACCGGCGCGGTGGTGCAGGCGGCCCGTGCCGAGAAGGTGATCGCCGGCCCGGCCCCGGAGGCCCCGTACGACCTGGTCTTCCTCGACCCGCCGTACGTCGTCACGGACGACGAGGTGCGCGAGATGCTGATCACACTCGTCGCCGGGGGCTGGCTCGCGGACGAAGCACTCGTCACCGTGGAGCGCAGCACCCGAGGCGGCGCGTTCGGCTGGCCCGAAGGCTTCGAGGAGTTGCGGTCCCGCCGCTACGGCGAGGGCACGCTCTGGTACGGTCGCGCCGCCGCCGAGGCCCGCCAGAACCCGTAGGGGGCCGAGGAGGCCCGCCGGACCGTCACCCCACGAGGGAGCATCCACGCCATGCGCCGCGCCGTCTGCCCCGGATCGTTCGACCCGATCACCAACGGTCATCTCGACATCATCGAGCGGGCCTCGAAGCTGTACGACGTGGTGCATGTCGCGGTCGCGATCAACCGGAACAAACAGGGCATGTTCACCATCGACGAGCGGATCGCCCTGATCGAGGAGACGACCGCCAAGTACGGGAACATCGTGGTCGAGTCGCACCTCGGCCTGCTGGTGGACTTCTGCCGGGAGCGCGACATCCCGGCGATCGTCAAGGGCCTGCGCGCCGTCAGCGACTTCGACTACGAGCTGCAGATGGCCCAGATGAACCACGGGCTGACCGGCGTCGAGACGCTCTTCCTGCCGACCTCTCCGACGTACAGCTTCCTGTCGTCCACGCTGGTCAAGGAGGTCGCCTCGTACGGGGGCGACGTCTCGCACCTGCTGCCGGAGACGGTGCACCGCAGGCTGGTCGAGCGGATCGCGGAGCGTAAGGCGCAGCAGTAGCCGGCGCGGACCGGACGCGTCCGTTTCTGCCGGTTCGTCACGACTTGTCCCGGGTGTGGCCGGGCGGGCCGGTCCGGGCGTTGTGACCTCGCCCCGCAGTGGCCGTACAGTCTGTACTCCCTGCCCTGCGGTGAGGTCCACCGCGCCGGGCCTGCCTCCGCCGGACCGTCGGCGGCACACGGAAAGACGAAGCCCCGTGGACGTGCAGAACAAGGTCGACGAGATCGTCGCGGCCGTCGAGAACGCCCGCTCGATGCCGATGTCGGCCTCCTGCGTGGTGAACCGGGCCGAGCTGGTCGGCCTGCTCCAGGACCTCAGGTCGGCGTTGCCCGCCGAGCTGGCCCACGCCCAGTCGGTGATGGCCGACCACGAGCAGGTGGTGGCCGACGCCGAGGCCGAGGCCGAGCGGATCATCCAGGGCGCGCACGCCGAGCGCGGCTCGCTGATCTCCGACACCGAGGTGGTCCGCCGGGCGCAGGCCGAGGCCGACCGCATCCTCGCGGAGGCGCGCGCCGAGGTCGAGACCAAGCGCGCCGAGGCCGACGACTACGTGGACAGCAAGCTCGCCAACTTCGAGGTCGTGCTCACCAAGACACTCGGCGCGGTCGGCCGCGGCCGGACCAAGCTGCGCGGTGACTCCAGTGTCTTCGAGACGGAGTACGACGGCGAGAGCGACGGCGAGGAGTTCCGGCCGCAGCCGCGGATCACCCCGAGCCCCGAGGTCGACGAGTACGTCGATGTGAAGCTCGCCACTCTGGAGAACGTGCTCAGCGCGACCCTGGAGGCCGTCGGCAAGGGCCGCGACAAGCTGCTCGGCAAGGCCCCGATCGACGAGCTGGGCGCCTACCTGGCCGCCGCGGACCAGGCCCAGCAGGCCAAGGACCGCGCCGAGGCCGTCGCGGCGGGCTTCGCCACCGCCGTCGACGCCGACGGCGAGGAGGTGCCGTGGTACCGCGAGGAGGTGCCGCAGCAGCAGTCCTGGCCCGAGCAGACCCCGGCCGCGGCCGACTGGCAGTCCCCCGGCACGGACCAGTACGCGGCGGTCGCGCAGCAGCCCGGCGGGCAGTACGCCGAGGTGTACGGCGGCGGCTACGACCCGGCCGGCCAGGCCGACCCGTACGGAGCCCAGTACGGCTACGGGCAGCAGCAACCGCCCCAGCAGCCGCCGCAGGGCTACCCGGCCGGGCAGGAACAGGGCGGCTACGGCTACCCGCAGCAGGGGTACGCGGCGCAGCAGTACGACGCCTGGGGGAACCCCCAGCCGGAGGCCGGGGGAGGCTACCCGCAGCAGCCGGCCAACCCGCCGGTCCTGCCGCAGCAGCAGGCCGGTCTGGACGAGACCAGCTTCTTCGACACCAGCATGATCGACATGACTCGCCTGCGGGAGCTCGGCGGCCGGTGAGGAGCAGTTCCTCACCCGCCTCCGGGCGCGGGCGGACCCGGTGCCGACGATCGTCGGCACCGCGCCCGCCGGCGCCCGCCTCCTCGTTCCTCCCGCACGACACCGGTGCACCCTTCGGCTCGTGAGGGGGTGGGCAGGTCGGGCCGGAAGGACCGAAGTTGGGCCTGGCGGGAGACTCCGGTAGTCTGACCACTCCGGCCTCTCCGTGTCGGGCCGTCGGTCTGCCCGCGCATCGTCCGGTGAGCAGCGCCGCGCATCAGTTTTCTCAGGAAGTCAGGACACCTTGAACCGCCTCGACCACCGCGACCCCCTCGTGTTCGACACGCACGAGCTCGGTCGTCGCCCGGGCTCGCTGCGCAAGGTGTCCCGCACCCTGGAGGCCCCCGAGGGCCTCGGGATCATCGATGTGATCGGCGTCCCGGAGAAGAGCGAGATCCGGCTGGAGCTCCGCCTGGAGTCGGTGGTCGAGGGCGTGCTGGTGACCGGCACCGCCGAGGCCCACGTCGAGGGCGAGTGCGTGCGGTGCCTGGAGCCCGTCGACGACGACATCGACGTCGACTTCCAGGAGCTGTACTACTACCCGGAGTCCGACGAGCGTCACCGCGCCCGGACCGCCGGGGCCGAGGACCTCGACGAGGACTCGGAAGAAGAGACTTACCGTCTGGAGGGCGACTTCTTCGACCTCCAGCCGGTGCTGCGTGACGCGGTGGTGCTCGCACTGCCGCTGCAGCCGGTGTGCCAGGAAGACTGCCTGGGCCTGTGCTCCGAGTGCGGAGCGCGCCTGAGCGACGACCCGGCGCACCACCACGACGCCGTCGACCCCCGGTGGGCGGCTCTGCAGGGACTCTCCGCCGCCCCCGGCGACGAGGGTGACGGAATCACGAACAGCGACACCCGTGAGGGTGCCGCCGAGAACCAGGAGAAGTAGCCGTGGCTGTTCCGAAGCGGAAGATGTCGCGCAGCAACACGCGCCACCGCCGTTCCAACTGGAAGGCCGTCGTTCCGGCCCTCGTGGCGTGCGACCGCTGCCACGAGCCGAAGCTCGGCCACATCGCGTGCCCGAGCTGCGGCACGTACAACCGTCGCCAGGTCCTCTCGGTCTGATCGGCAGGGTGTACGGATCGATGTCGGACGGTAACTCCTCCCGCAAGGCGGCCACTGCCCCGAAGGCTTCTTCGGGCGGCGGAAAGGCCGGCGGGCCGGCTTCGACCGAATACGACGTCCTGGAAGGGCGCCTCGGGTACACACTCGAGCGCGCCCTTCTGGTGCGTGCCCTGACCCACCGCTCGTACGCGTACGAGAACGGCGGGCTGCCCACCAACGAGCGCCTGGAGTTCCTCGGCGACTCGGTGCTGGGCCTGGTGGTGACCGACACCCTCTACCGCGTCCACCCGGACGTCCCGGAGGGCACGCTCGCCAAGCTGCGCGCCGCGGTGGTCAACTCGCGCGCGCTCGCCGACGTCGGCCGGGGCCTTGAGCTCGGCACGTTCATCCGCCTTGGCAAGGGCGAGGAGGGTACCGGCGGCCGCGACAAGTCGTCGATCCTCGCCGACACCGTCGAGGCCGTGATCGGCGCCGTCTACCTGGACCAGGGTCTGGACGCGGCCACCGAGTTCGTCCACCGGCTGTTCGACCCGCTGATCGAGGAGTCCTCGCAGCTGGGCGCCGGCCTGGACTGGAAGACCAGCCTCCAGGAACTCACCGCCTCGGTGGGCATCGGAGTGCCGGAGTACGTGGTCGAGGAGTCCGGCCCGGACCACGAGAAGACCTTCACCGCCGCGGCCCGGGTGGCCGGCGAGGACTTCGGCAGCGGCGTCGGCCGCTCGAAGAAGGAAGCCGAGCAGAAGGCCGCCGAGAGCGCCTGGCGGGCGATCAAGGAGAAGTACGCCGACCGGCTCCCCAGCGGGGCCTGATCCGGTGCTGCCCGCCGCGGACACCGCGGCGGGCCCTCCCGTGAGCGCAGTAACCTTCCTCCTGCAGATCCCCGTCGCAGGAGGCTTGTTCCCGTGCCCGAACTCCCCGAGGTAGAGGTCGTCCGCCGAGGCCTGGCCAACTGGGTCGCCGGGCGGACGGTCGCCGGTGTCGAGGTGCTGCACCCGCGGGCGGTACGCCGCCAGCCCGCCGGCGCGGCCGACTTCACCGCCCGGCTCACCGGCACCACGCTCGGCACCGCGCAGCGCCGCGGCAAGTACCTCTGGGTCCCGCTCACCGGCCCCGGCGCGACGCCGGAGGCCGGGGGAGGGTTCTCGTTGATCGGCCACCTCGGGATGAGCGGCCAACTCCTCGTCCAGGACCCGGCGGTGCCCGGCGAGACCCACCTGCGCGTCCGTCTGCGGTTCACCGACGGCGGGCGCGAACTGCGCTTCGTCGACCAGCGGACCTTCGGCGGGCTGGCCGTCGAGGAGGCCGAGGACGGCGACCCCGAGGGCACCCCCGTCTCCCTCGCGCACATCGCCCGCGACCCGCTCGACCCGCGCTTCGACGACGGCGCCTTCGTGGCCGCGCTGCGCGCCAAGCGCACCACGGTCAAGCGGGCGCTGCTCGACCAGACCCTGATCAGCGGGGTCGGCAACATCTACGCGGACGAGGCGCTCTGGCGCTCCAGGCTGCACTACGACCGCCCGACCGCCGCGCTCACCCGCCCGCAGGCCGCCGTCCTGCTGGCCAACGCCCGGGACGTGATGACCGCGGCCCTCGCCGTCGGCGGCACCAGCTTCGACAGCCTCTACGTCAATGTGAACGGCGAGAGCGGCTACTTCTCCCGTGACCTCGACGCCTACGGCCGCGAGCACGAGCCCTGCCGCCGCTGCGGCACCGCGATCCGCCGGGCCCCCTGGATGAACCGCTCCAGCTACTTCTGCCCCCGCTGCCAGCGCGTCCCGCGCGCCCGCAGCGGGGGCTGATCCCGCCCTACCGCTTGGAGAGTTCGGGTTCCGCGGCGCTGCAGTCGGGGGCGGCGCCGTGGGTGTCCTGGCCGAAGTAGGCGACACCGACCGCCGAGACGACGGCGAGCAGGAAGCCGGCGACGCCCAGCCAGGCGAGACCGTCCTTGGAGGAGTCGCCGAGCCAGATGACGCCGACCGCGCCGGGCAGCACCGTCTCACCGACCACGAGGGCGGCGGTCGCGCCGTTCACCGAGCCGATCTGCAGCGCGACGGTGTGCACGTACATCCCGCCGAGGCCGCCGACCAGGATCGCGTACAGGGCCGGGTCGGAGAGCAGCTTGCCGAGCTCGAACGGGTCGACGCCGTTGAGGATGCGCACGCCGACGCCGAGCGCGCCGAAACCGAGGCCGGAGAGCAGACCGGCGACGATCGCGCCGTTGGCGCCCATCCGCCGCACCAGCAGGCTGCCGCCCACCAGCAGCACGGTGGTGATCAGCAGCAGCCACCAGTGGAAGGACACCGCCGCGTGGTGGCCGCCCTCAGGACCGGCCGATACGGCCAGCAGCACCAGCGCCGAGCAGAGGACGCCGATCGACGCCCACTCCAGCTGCTTCAGCCGGATTCCGAGCAGCTTGATGCTCAGCACCGCGGTGATCACCAGGTTGGCGCTGATGATGGTCTGCGAGAGGAACAGCGGCAGCAGCCGTGCGGCCAGCGCGCCGAGCCCGAAGCCGATGAAGTCGAGCACCGTGCCGAGGATGAACTCCCAGGTGACGGCGGCTTTCGCGGTGGAGGCGAGGCTGGGCCCGCCGTGTGCGGTGGTGCCGGCCGAGGCGCCCCCGGCGGCGGCCTCCTCCCGGGCGGAGCGCCGTGATCCGACGGCCTGAAGGACCGAACCGGTGCCGTAGCAGGCGGAGGCCGCCACGGCGGTGACGAGGCCGATGAACACCCAGTGCTCCGATCGAGAGAAGTGGTCGAGGGACGAGAGAAGTGGTCAAGAGAAGGTCAAGGGACCGAGGTACGGCCACCACTATGCCCGGTCGCGGGACAGCGTCGGAGCGCTCCGCCACCGGGCTGCGCCTGCCGGAACGTACGTCCGGGCCGGTGGCCGGGTTCCCGCCGCCGGCACGGTTCGGGGGCGGCCGGGGAAACATCATCCCCGAGGAGGGGAGCGCCCCCGGCGGACGGTGGGGGTACGTCCGCCGGCCCGTACGCGAAGGGTATGCCCTGCCCGGACGCCGGTGGGGGTAGCGTCGGTGACATGAGAACCCTTGCTCGACGACGTTCCCGGGGCGGCGGGCCCCTGGCCCTGGTGGCGGCGCTGCTCGGGCTGCTGCTCCTGCTGGCGCCGGCGGCGTCCGCGGCCGGCGGGCTGGACGAAGCCACCGCGACGCTCAAGCAGGGCCGGGTGTACGTCGACCCGGCGATGACGGGCCGGTTCAGCCAGAGCCAGGCCGACGCCCTGACCGAGAAGATCCGCAAGGCGGACAAGCCGGTCTTCATCGCGGTCGTCCCGGCCGCCGACCCGTACGGCGCCCAGACCGTCTTCAACGACCTGCGCACCAAGGTGGGCATCACCGGTACCTACGGCGTCTGGCGCGGCGACCAGTTCCAGGCCCGCTCGGACCGGGAGGCGCTGCCCACCGCGAGCGCCGAACGGATCGCGGGCGCGGCCTTCCGCTCGCACCCCGGCGACATCGACGCCACCCTGAACGACTTCGTCGACACCGCCGCGCCGCAGGTGAAGGGCCACGGCGTGAACAGCTCCGGCGGGGGCCTGTCGACCGCCGCGATCGTCGTCCCGCTGGCCCTGCTGGCACTGGCCGGCACCGGCGTCTTCCTGCTCTTCCGTCGGGCGAAGAAGCGCAAGGAGGAGCAGCGGCAGGCTGAACTGGCGCAGTTGCGCCGGGTGGTGGACGAGGACATCACGGCCTTCGGCGAGGAGCTCGACCGGCTCGACTTCAACCCGGGCGCCGCCGACGCCGACGACGTCCAGCGCGCCGACTACACGCACGCCCTCGACTCCTACGAGCGGGCCAAGCGCAGCATGGACGAGGCCAAGGGCCCGGAGGACGTCAAGCCGGTCACCGAGGCGCTGGAGGACGGCCGCTTCGCGCTGGCCACGCTGGCCGCCCGCCGGGAGAAGCTGCCGCTGCCGGAGCGCCGGCCGCCGTGCTTCTTCGACCCGCGCCACGGCCCGTCCGTGCAGGACGCCGACTGGGCCCCGGCCGGCGGCGCCGCGCGCACCGTCCCGGTCTGCCGGGCGGACGCCGACCGGCTGGCCACCGGCCAGGATCCGGACATCCGGACCGTCCCGACCGAGCACGGCCCCCAGCCGTACTGGAACGCCGGCCCGGCCTACGGGCCCTGGGCGGGCGGCTACTTCGGCGGCTACGGCGGCGGCCTGCTGCCGGGCCTGCTGGTGGGCACCATGCTCGGCTCGATGATGAGCACCCCGGCCTACGGCGCCCCGGTCGACGGCGGCTCCGACTACGACGGCGGCGACTACTCGGGTGCCGACTACAACTCCGGTGACTTCGGCGGCGGCTTCGACAGCGGCGGCGACTTCGGCGGCGGGGGCGGGGGCGACTTCGGCGGAGGGTTCTGACGCCGGCGCGGCATCCCGCACCGGACGGGTCCCCGACCCGGTGATGCCCCGCCCCGTTGACGCTCCCGACCCGTAGACGCTGCGGACCCGTTGACGCTCCCGAGCCGTCGACGCTCCCGACTCGCTGACGCTGCCGACCCCGCCCGACGCGGTCGAACGGCACCACGGCCCCGCCACCCACCGGCGGGGCCGCAGTGCTGTCCGGGGCCGTCCGGGGGAGCGGGGGCTGATGGGTTTGAGAACGCAACCCTGTGTGGCAGGCTGGCTCTGTGACCTCCCACACGCCTTCGGCCCCGCCCTCCCTGCCCGGCCGGCCCTGCTCGATCGCCGCCACGCTGCACGTGGTCGGCGAGAAGTGGGCGCTGCTCGCCGTCCGCGAGCTGTTCTACGGCAACCACCGCTTCGACCGGATCGCCCGCAACACCGGCGCGCCGCGCGACCGGCTCACCGCACGGCTGCGCGCGCTGGAGGAGGCGGGCGTCGTCGAGCGCCGCGCCTACAGCGAGCGGCCGCCGCGGTACGAGTACCACCTCACCGAGGCCGGCCGTGACCTCGCGCCCCTCACCCAGGCGCTGCTCGGCTGGGGCGACCGCTGGCTGCTGCCCGAGCCGCCGGTCAGCTTCGGGCACACGCCCCAGGGGCACGAGCCGCACCCGTACGACCCGGCCTGGGTCTGCCGCACCTGCGGGGAGGAGGGGCGGCGCGGGGACCTCCAGGTGGAGATCCACAGCCCGGGCTGGACGATGGAGGGCCCCGCTGCGCCGTGACGCGTGGTGATCCCGCTCCGGATAGGGTCGGGGGCATGCACGGTCGTGACGCGCACAGCGATGAACCGGTCCGGGTGACCGCCTGGGTGCGGGGCAAGGTCCAGCAGGTCGGCTTCCGCTGGTGGACCAGGGCGCGCGCGTTGGAGATCGGCCTGACCGGCTACGCGAGCAACCTCGGCGACGGCCGGGTCCAGGTGGTGGCCGAGGGTCTCGCCGCCGACTGCGAGGAGCTGCTCGCCCTGCTGCGCGGCCCCGACACGCCCGGCGGGGTATCCGGTGTGACCGAGATCTGGACGGCCGTCGGCGCCGGCTACGAGAGCTTCGAGATCCGCTGAACCGGGTGGCGGGGCGGGTGGTGGGCCCGGCCGCGCGGGGCGTACGCGAAACGATCGGCAACTGTCGGTGTCATACGGTTGCCATCGGGGCAGACTCGTGGTTGACTCCGCATCGAACGATGATCCACGAGCACCTGGTGGAGACCGGCCCGAGACCGCCTGGCGTGACCACACCGCCATGCAGGTGACAGGGGCGCGGTAGCGTGGGGTGATCGTGTTGACCCTTTCCGTCTTTGGTGAGACGCTTGAAGCCCGCGCACACGACCGCGTTTATCCGGTAGGCGTATACCCCGTGGGCCCAGCTCACGGTGGTTGTGCCGTGGTGCCCAGCCAGCACTGCCGGTGGCGCGCCGCGCGTGCGTCCCCCTTCCCCCTAGACCTGTACCGTTCCGGTTCGGTCACTCAGCGTGGAGGACCATTCATCATGGCAAAGGCGCTTCTCGGGTACGTCGGCGGCCCCGACCCGCGAATGCTCTCCGAGATGCGACGGCTTCAGCAGCGCGTCCAGGACCTGGAGTCCGAGCTCCTTCGGATGCAGGCTGAGAACGACGCTCTCACCGCTGTCGCTGACGAGCACTCGCTGCTCAACAGCATCGATCTGGATCAGCGGGAGCCGGCTCTCACCTGAGTCCCGCCCGGTCCTCGCAGATCGACGCCGCTGTGCACTGAGCCGCCCCGAAAGGGACGCAGCTTGCAAGGGACGCCCTGAGTGGCGTCCCTTCGTCGTGTCCGGAGGCGTCGTCGTGTCCGGAGGCGTATCCGCCGGTCACCGCCGGATACAGTCGCAAGCCGGGGCCCTGGCGAGCGATGAGGAGACCGGCGCGTGCACCTGAAGAGTCTGACGCTGCGCGGGTTCAAGTCCTTCGCCTCCGCCACCACCCTACGGTTCGAGCCCGGCATCACCTGCGTGGTGGGCCCCAACGGCTCCGGCAAGTCCAACGTCGTCGACGCGCTCTCCTGGGTGATGGGGGAGCAGGGCGCCAAGTCGCTGCGCGGCGGCAAGATGGAGGACGTCATCTTCGCCGGGACCAGCGGGCGCGCCCCGCTCGGCCGCGCCGAGGTCAGCCTCACCATCGACAACTCCGACGGCGCGCTGCCGATCGAGTACGCCGAGGTGACCATCACCCGGACGATGTTCCGCAACGGCGGCAGCGAGTACGCGCTCAACGGCGACACCTGCCGGCTCCTCGACATCCAGGAACTGCTCTCCGACTCCGGCATCGGCCGCGAGATGCACGTCATCGTCGGCCAGGGGCAGCTCGACTCCGTCCTGCACGCCGACCCGATGGGCCGCCGCGCCTTCATCGAGGAGGCCGCCGGCGTCCTCAAGCACCGCAAGCGCAAGGAGAAGGCGCTGCGGAAGCTCGACTCGATGCAGGTCAACCTCAACCGCGTCCAGGACCTGGTGGCCGAACTCCGCCGCCAGCTCGGCCCGCTCGGCCGGCAGGCGAAGATCGCCCGCCGCGCCGCGGGCATCCAGGCCGACCTGCGGGACGCCCGGCTCCGCCTGCTCGCCGACGACCTGCTCACCCTGCGCCGGGCCGTCGAGGCCGAGGTCGCCGACGAGCTGGCGCTCAAACTGCGCCGCTCCACCGTCGAGCAGGAGCTGGCCCGCGCGCTGCAGCGCGAGGCCGTCCTGGAGGCGCAGGTCCAACAGCTCGGCCCCAGCCTGGAGACGGCCCGGCAGACCTGGTACCGGCTCTCCGCCCTGGCCGAACGCACCCGCGGCACCGTCGGACTGGCCGAGGCCCGGGCCCGGCACGCGGCCGCCGGCGGGCAGGCCGAGGAACGGCGCGGGCGGGACCCCGAGGAGCTGGAACGGGAGGCCGAGCGGGTCCGGGAGGAGGAGGCCGCGCTGGCCGAGGCACTGGAGGAGGCCCAGTACGCCCTGGCCGAGGCGGTCGAGACCAGGGGCGGGCTGGAACGCGCGCTCGCCGCGGAGGAGCGGCGGCTGAAGGACGCCGCCCGGGCCATCGCCGACCGCCGGGAGGGCCTGGCCCGGCTCCAGGGACAGGCTGCGGCGGCCCGCTCCAAGGCCGCCGCCGCGCAGGCCGAGATCGGCCGGCTCACCGAGGCCCGGGACGAGGCGCTGCTGCGCGCCGAGGCCGCCCGGCAGGAGTACGAGGAGCTGCGCGCGGAGGTCGAGGGCCTGGCCGGGGACGACGAACGCGCCGACGCCGAACACGAGGCCGCGCGCGAGCGGCTCGCCGCCGTCGAACGCGAGCTGGCCGCCGCCCGCGACGCCGCCGGCGCCGCCGAGCGCGAGCGGGCCGGGCTGACGGCGCGGCACGAGGCGCTGGCGCTCGGGCTGCGCCGCAAGGACGGCAGCGGCGCGCTGCTGGCGGCCGGCGACCGGCTGGCCGGGCTGATCGGTCCGGCGGCCGCACTGCTGAGGATCGCCCCCGGCCACGAGGCCGCCGTCGCGGCGGCGTTCGGCGCGGCGGCGGACGCGGTGGCGGTCGACTCGCCGGCGACCGCCGCCGAGGCGCTGCGGCTGCTACGCAAGGAGGACGCCGGCCGGGCCGCGCTGCTGATCGCCGGCGCCCCCGAACCTGCCCGCGTCGCGGGGGAGTTGCCGGCCGGCGCCCGCTGGGCCGCCGAACTGGTCGACGGGCCCGCCGAGTTGCTGCCGGCCGTGCGGGCCCTGCTGGCCGGCGTCGTGGTGGTCGGCACACTCGACGAGGCGGTGGCGCTGGTCGCTGCGGACCGGGGCCTGGCCGCCGTCACCGCCGAGGGAGACCGGCTCGGCGCGGCCTTCGCGCACGGCGGCTCGGGCGGCGCGCCCAGCCTGATGGAGACCCAGGCCGCGGTGGACGAGACCGCCCGGGCGATCGAGCGGCAGGCCGTCCGCTGTGCCGAGTCGGCCGGACGCCTGGCCGAACTCACCGGGCTGCGCCGGGAGTCGGCCGCCGGCCTGGAGCAACTGGCCGCCCACCGGCGGCAGGCCGCGAAGGAGCGGGCCGAGGTGGCCGGCGCGCTCGGCCGGCTCGGCGGGCAGTCCCGGGCCGCGGCCGGCGAGGCCGACCGGCTCTCCACTGCCGCCGGCCGGGCCGAGGAGGGGCTCGCCCAGCTGCTCGCCACCGCCGAGGAGCTGGCCGAACGGCTCGCCGCGGCCGAGGAGTCGGCGGACGCGGGGGAGGACGAGCCGGACGCCGCCGAGCAGCAACGGCTGGCCCAGGCCGCCACCGCAGCCCGGCAGACCGAGCTGGAGGCGCGGCTCGCCGTGCGCACCCACGAGGAACGGGTGCGCGCCCTGAACGGCCGCGCCGACCAGCTGGACCGGGCCGCCCGCGCCGAGCGCGAGGCGCGCGCCCGGGCCGCCGAGCGCCGCCGGCGCGCCGAGCACGATGCCACGGTGGCGAACGCCGTCGCGGCGGGCGCCCGGCAGCTGCTGGCCTGCCTGGAGGTGTCGCTGGCCCGCGCGGACGCCGGGCGGGCCGCCGTCGAGCAGGCGCGCGCCGACCGTGAGGCGGAGCTCAGGGAGCACCGCGAGCACGGCCGCGAACTCAAGGCCGAGCTGGACAAGCTGGTCGACGCCGGGCACCGGGACGAGGTGCTGCGGGCCGAGAAGCGGCTGCGGATCGAGCAGTTGGAGGCCCGGGCGCTGGAGGAGTTCGGCATCGAGGGCGGCGAACTGCTCGCCGCGTACGGGCCGGACCAGCTCGTCCCGCCGCCCACCCCCGAGGACGGCGGGGAGCCCGGGGAGCCGCGCGCGTACGACCGGGCCGAGCAGGAGCGACGGCTGCGTGCCGCCGAGAAGGCGTACCAGCAGCTCGGCAAGGTGAACCCGCTGGCGCTGGAGGAGTTCGCGGCGCTGGAGGAGCGGCACAAGTTCCTCGGGGAGCAGCTGGACGACCTCAAGCGGAGCCGGCGCGACCTGCTCGACATCGTCAAGGACGTGGACGAGCGGGTCGAGCAGCTGTTCACCTCGGCGTACCACGACACCGCCGCCCAGTTCGAGGGCGTCTTCTCGCGGCTCTTCCCCGGCGGGGAGGGGCGGCTGGTGCTGACGGACCCGGACAACATGCTGACCACCGGCGTCGAGGTGGAGGCCCGCCCGCCGGGCAAGAAGGTCAAGCGGCTCTCGCTGCTCTCCGGCGGCGAGCGCTCGCTGACCGCGGTGGCGCTGCTGGTGGCGATCTTCAAGGCCCGGCCCAGCCCGTTCTACGTGATGGACGAGGTGGAGGCCGCGCTGGACGAGACCAACCTGCGCCGGCTGATCCGGATCATGGAGGAGCTGCGCGAGAGCTCCCAGCTGATCGTGATCACCCACCAGAAGCTGACCATGGAGTCGGCCGACGCCCTCTACGGCGTGACCATGAAGGGCGACGGCATCTCCCAGGTGATCAGCCAGCGCCTGCGGGTGGGGGCTCCCACCCGCCAGGCCGGGGGAGAGCACCGGGAGCGCGGAGCTCGCACGGTGCAGCCCCGGCAGCGCGAGGAGGCGACCGCCTCCGGGCCGATGGACTGATCCATCGGCCGACGCCGGGGCAGATGCCCGCGGACGACCCCCGATCACGGATACTGGGGTGGTTGTGACTCCTCCCCCTCGCGCGCGAGGGGGCTTCTCACTCAGCCGCTTGACGACCTCATGACGGCCAAGCCCTGACCGGTGCCGGACGGCACAGCGTCAGCGTAAGGGAGGCGGCGACGCTCCGTGCGTCGGTGGCCGAAGGATCACTCTGTCGTGGGATCCCGAGAAGGAGATTGATGTGGAATACGTGATCCTTGCCGTAGTCATCGCCGTGATCGCCATCGGCGCGATCGCCGGCCTCGTCGTTTCCGGCAGACGACGCCAGCAGCTGCCCCCGAAGTCGCAGGCGCCGGTCATCACGGCGCCCCCGACCCCGCAAGAGCCCCAGGTCGGTGAGGAGGCCGCGCCGCCGACCGAGGAGCCCCGACGCACCGTCGAGGAGGTCGAGCTCCCGCTTCCCGAAGCCGAGGCCGTCCCCGCGACGATCGAGGAGGTCGAGGAGGCTCCGGCCCTCGAAGTCCCCGAGCCCACGGCCGGCCGGCTGGTCCGGCTGCGCTCCCGGCTCTCCCGTTCGCAGAACTCGCTCGGCAAGGGCCTGCTCTCGCTGCTCTCCCGCGAGCACCTCGACGAGGACACCTGGGAGGAGATCGAGGAGACCCTGCTGACCGCCGACGTCGGCGTGGCCCCCACCCAGGAGCTGGTCGAGCGGCTGCGCACCCGGGTGAAGGTGCTCGGCACCCGCACCCCGGACGAGCTGCGCGGACTGCTCCGCGAGGAGCTGGTCGAGCTGATCGGCAAGGACGCCGACCGCACCGTGCACTCCACCAAGCACGAGGAGGGCCCGGCCGTCGTCCTGGTGGTCGGCGTCAACGGCGTCGGCAAGACCACCACCACCGGCAAGCTGGCCCGGGTCCTGGTCGCCGACGGCCGCAAGGTGGTGCTCGGCGCCGCCGACACCTTCCGTGCCGCCGCCGCCGACCAGCTGCAGACCTGGGGCGAGCGGGTGGGCGCGCGCACCGTGCGCGGCCCGGAGGGCGGCGACCCGGCCTCGATCGCGTTCGACGCGGTCAAGGAGGGCATCGCCGAGGGCGCCGACACCGTGCTGGTGGACACCGCCGGCCGGCTGCACACCAAGACCGGCCTGATGGACGAGCTGGGCAAGGTCAAGCGGGTCGTCGAGAAGCACGGCCCGGTGGACGAGGTGCTGCTGGTGCTGGACGCCACCACCGGCCAGAACGGGCTGATCCAGGCCCGGGTCTTCGCCGAGGTGGTCGACATCACCGGCATCGTGCTGACCAAGCTGGACGGCACCGCCAAGGGCGGCATCGTGGTCGCGGTCCAGCGGGACCTGGGCGTGCCGGTCAAGCTGATCGGTCTCGGCGAGGGCGCGGACGACCTGGCGCCGTTCGAGCCGGGTGCATTCGTGGACGCGCTGATCGGGGACTGATCCCCGGCCTGCCGGTGAAGGGTCCGCCTCGCGAGGGGCGGGCCCTTCGGCGTTCTCCGCCGGTGTCTACGAGGCGAGCCAGGCGGGCTCGGCGGTGCGCTCGCGGCCGCGGTGGCAGGCGTAGGCGAGGGTGCCGAGGAGCAGCCGGGCCTCGGGCGGGCAGCCGGCGTTGTCGCGGGTCGGCCGGCGCAGCCAGCGGACCGGGCCGAGGCCGCCGAGGACGGTGGGCGGGGCGGCGACGTAGCTGCCCTCGCCGTGGCAGGTGAGGTCGAGCGCGGCGTCGTCCCAGCCCATCCGGTAGAGCAGGTCGGGCAGCCGGCGGGCGGTGCCGGCGGCGACCAGGAACTGCAGCCGGCCGGTGGGCGCGGCCAGCACGGGGCCGATCTGGGTGCCCATCCGCTCCAGCCGGACCAGCGCCTGCAGGCCGGCCTGCTCGGGGACGTCCAGGACGTCGAAGGCGCGGCCGGTGGGGAACAGTACCGAGACGTCCGCACCGGAGCGGGCGGCCGGTTCGCCGCCGGGGGCGGGGTGCAGGCCGGGCGCCGCACAGCGGGGGGTGCCGCAGTGACAGCGGGCCGCGGCACCGTTCGGGCTGCCGACGGCGACCGCCCAGCCCCAGCGGCCGGTGTACTCCGCGGCCGCCTGGGACGCGGTGACCCGGGTGCGGCGGCGCGCGCCCAGCGGGGCCAACCGCAGGTGCCCCAGTCGAAGTTCGCCGAACAGGTTGTCCATGCCTCCCCCAACAGGTTCTCGTTGCCGATGGTTACGGGATGGTGACTTTGTGTTGATTGTCCGTTGCGTGGTGCGTTGTGCGGTGGCGGCGCGCAGCGCGTGGCGTGCGCCAGTTGCGGGGTTGCGCCTCGGGCGCCGCCTTGTGGCGGGCGGTGCCGATGTCGGATCGTCGTGTGCGCGGACGGCCGTCGATCGGGGCGGGCGGCAAACTCGCCTGTGGCCGCTGTGGATTGCCGCGCTGAGCAGGAGTGCCGGTGGGGACTTGGCGGCCCGCATATGCCGGACCGTCGGGACTACTCAGTGAAGCGTGTGCCGACTTGCTTCGGTTCACTCCTGGGGGTGGCGAAAGGTGGCGTTTCGCCAGGGCCGCTCCCACGGGTACCACGCGGGGCATTACGTTCAGCACACGGACACCGTCGGAGAGTCCGCTCCAGGCCCTTGGGGGACGGGAGTTGGGGAAGCTGACGGCTCGTCCGCCAGGATGGCACACCAGTACGACCAACGGTTCGACGAGCGGTTCGGCAGCACTCAGGTGCGGCACGTCTGGCAAGAGCCCGCAACCGTCGGGCGGTCACGATCGGGGGCCCCGAAGCAGGGGCCGGGCGGGATGGGGACGTTCCCATGGCAGAGAAGCAACCCAACGAGAAGCTGACCACGTGGTTCGCCCGCAGCGGTTGGTCCAAGGGCGAGTTGGCACGTCAGGTCAACCGCCGGGCCCGCCAGATCGGCGCCCACCACGTCTCCACCGACACCTCCCGGGTGCGCCGCTGGCTCGACGGCGAGCAGCCCCGCGAGCCGATCCCCAAGATCATGTCGGAGCTTTTCTCCGAGCGCTTCGGCTCCGTGGTCTCCATCGAGGACCTCGGGCTGCGGGCCGCCATCCCCGTCTCCACCGTGGGCGGCGGCGTCGACCTGCCGTGGAGCGCGCCGCAGACCGTCCAGCTGATCAGCGACTACTCGCGCAGTGACCTGATGCTCAACCGGCGCGGCTTCCTGGGCACCTCCCTCGCCCTGACGGCCGGCGCCGCGCTCATCGAGCCGATGCAGCGCTGGCTCGCCCCCGGCCCGACCGGCATGCCCACCCCGATCCTCACCGCGGCCAACGGCGGCGAGCCCTTCACCGGCCGGCTCTCCGAGCCCGAGCTGGAACTGCTGGAGCAGACCACCGTCGTGTTCCGCCAGTGGGACGCCCAGAACGGCGGCGGGCTGCGCCGCAAGGCCGTCGTCGGCCAGCTCCACGAGGTCACCGACCTGCTCCAGGAGACGTACCCCGAGCAGACCACCCGGCGGCTCTTCCGGCTCACCGCCGAGCTGGCCCACCTGGCCGGCTGGATGTCGTACGACGTCGGCATGCACCCGAGCGCGCAGAAGTACTACGTGCTGGCGCTGCACGCCGCCAAGGAGGCCGGCGACCGCCCGTTCGGCGCGCTGATCCTCACGGACATGAGCCGCCAGATGATCCACCTCAACCGCGGCGAGGACGCCCTGGAGCTGATCCACCTGGCCCAGTACGGCAGCCGCGACACCGCCACCCCGCGCCAGCAGTCGCTGCTGTACGCGATGGAGGCACGCGCGTACGCCACGATCGGCGAGGTGAACCGCTGCGCCCGGGCGGTCCGGCTGGCCGAGGACACCTTCACCGACATCCGCGAGGGCGACGGCGACCCGGACTGGCTGAAGTTCTTCTCGCCGGCCGAGCTGAACGCCGAGAACGCGCACTCCTTCCGCGACCTCGCCTACCACTCCGACCGGGCCGAGCTGTACGCCTCGATGTCCGCCCCGGTGATGGAGCGCGCGGTCGACCTCTTCCGCCAGGACGGTGACCACGTCCGCTCGTACGCCTTCAACCTGATCGGCATGGCCAGCGTCCACCTGCTGCAGAAGGAGCCGGAGCAGGCCGTGGAGTACGCCGAGCAGGCGGTGGAGATCGCCGGCAAGGTCCGTTCGGAGCGGTTGAACTCGCGGGTGCGCAAGACCACGGAGGCCGCCTCCGTCCGGTTCAACGGCGTGGACGCGGTGAGCCGGCTCAAGGAGCGGGTGGTCCAGGACATCCCGGAGTACGTCTCGGTGGTCTGACCCGTCTGCCTGCCTGCCCGTCCGCCTGCCCGGTCGGGCCTGGGCCGGGCGCCCCCGAGGACCCCGCCGACCGTGACGGCCGCCGCCGCCACGGTCGGTGGCCGTTGCCGCACTCCTCGTGTCGCGCGGCGGCACGGTAACCCATTCGGCGGCGCGGCACGGCCGTGGTTCACGCAGGCGTAACCCCTGCGTCGCCGTCGTCACGGTCGCGAAACAACGGGCCGCATCGGCCGAAACCAGCCTTCGGCACTCTCCTTCTCATCGCCGACACCCCGGGTGGCACGGGACAGGTAACCCGGGTGTGGAGCGGCTTCCATTCATGAGGAGACGCCGATGCCGGACGGCTTCAGCGCGGGCGATACCGCCTTCGTGCTCATTTGTGCGGCCCTGGTCATGGTGATGACCCCGGGCCTGGCCTTCTTCTACGGAGGCATGGTCAGGGCCAAGAGCACACTCAACATGCTGGCGATGAGCTTCCTCTCGCTCGGCATCGTCAGCGTGCTCTGGGTCCTCTACGGGTACTCGCTCAGCTTCGGGCCCGACGCGGGCGCCGGCCTGATCGGCAACCTGGACTTCCTCGGGATGCGCGGGATCGGGCTGAACGACCTGGCCGGCACGATTCCGGTCACCGCGTTCTCCGCCTTCCAGCTGATGTTCGCGATCATCACCCCGGCGCTGATCAGCGGTGCGGTCGCGGACCGCGCCAAGTTCACCGCCTGGGGCCTGTTCATCGCCCTCTGGGTGACCGTCGTCTACTTCCCGGTCGCGCACTGGGTCTTCTTCTTCGACGGCGGCAACGGCGGCTGGCTCGGCGACCGCAACGGCGTGATCGACTTCGCCGGCGGCACCGCCGTGCACATCAACGCGGGCGTCGCGGGCCTGGCGCTCTGCCTGGTCCTGGGCAAGCGGGTCGGCTTCCGGAAGGACCCGATGCGCCCGCACAGCCTGCCGCTGGTCATGCTCGGCTCCGGGCTGCTCTGGTTCGGCTGGTTCGGCTTCAACGCGGGCTCGGCGCTGGCCGCCAACGGCGTCGCCGCGATGGCCCTGGTCAACACCCAGGTCGCCACGGGGGCCGCGCTGGTCGGCTGGCTGGTCTACGAGAAGCTGCGGCACGGCGCGTTCACCACGCTGGGCGCAGCCTCCGGCGCGGTGGCCGGCCTGGTCGCCATCACCCCGGCCTGCGGCTCGGTCAGCCCGCTCGGCGCGGTGGCGATCGGCCTGATCGCCGGTGCCGTCTGCGCTGCCGCGATCAGCCTCAAGTACCGCTTCGGGTTCGACGACTCGCTCGACGTGGTCGGCGTGCACGCGGTCGGCGGCGCGATCGGCTCGCTGCTGGTCGGGCTCTTCGCCACCGGCACCGTCGGCCAGACCGCCAAGGGCCTCTTCTACGGCGGCGGCCTGGAGCAGCTCGGCAAGCAGGCGATGGGCGTGGCCGTGGTCGGCGCGTACTCCTTCGTCCTCTCCTGGCTGCTGGCCAAGGCGATCGACAAGACGGTCGGCTTCCGGGTCGCCGAGGAGGTCGAGGTCGCCGGTATCGACCAGGCCGAGCACGCCGAGTCCGCGTACGACTTCAGCGCGCTGGGCTCCGGGCTCGCCCGGACCACCCCGGCCCCGGCCGCGGCCGTGGTCGCCGCCCCCGCCGGGTCCGCCGCCGCGAAGACCACCGACAAGAGCACCGAGAAGACCGAGGTCGACGCCTGATGAAGCTCATCACCGCGGTCATCAAGCCGCACCGCCTGGACGACGTGAAGGCCGCCCTGCAGGCCTTCGGGGTGCACGGTCTGACCGTGACCGAGGCCAGCGGCTACGGCCGTCAGCGCGGCCACACCGAGGTCTACCGGGGCGCGGAGTACACCGTGGACCTGGTGCCCAAGGTCAGAATCGAGGTCCTGGTCGAGGACGACGACGCCGAACAGCTGATCGACGTCCTGGTCAAGGCGGCCCGGACCGGCAAGATCGGGGACGGCAAGGTCTGGAGCGTCCCGGTCGAAACCGCCGTCCGGGTCCGGACCGGCGAGCGCGGCCCCGACGCCCTCTGAACCAGGCCCGGCCCGGGCAGGACCTAGCATTCAGCTCGTTCAGCTTGATCACGCAGGCGGACCTGCGACCGGCCCACGGTCGCAGGTCCGCTGACGGCGTATCGGCGCCGTTGGTTCAACCGCACGACGGACGGGGACTCCGCATGGCCACCGAAACCGACGACCCCTGCGACTACGGCGCCGCCCGCGCCCGGCTGCTGGGCGAACCAGGCCCCGCCGGCAGCGCCCGCCGCACCGCACTGGCCGCGCTCACCGACGACTGGCTGGCCGGTCTGCTCACGGCCGCCGGAGCCCCGCCCGGCGTCGCCCTGGTCGCCGTGGGCGGCTACGGGCGCGGTGAACTCTCCCCGCGCAGCGACCTCGACGTGCTGCTGCTGCACGACGGCCCGCTCGACCCGGCGCTGCCCGAACGGATCTGGTACCCGGTCTGGGACACCGGCACCGCCCTCGACCACTCGGTACGCACCCCCGCCGAGGCCCGCGCGGTCGCCGCCGCCGACCTCAAGGCGCAGCTCGGCCTGCTGGACGCCCGGCACGTCGCCGGCGACCCGGCGCTCACCGCCGGGCTGCGCTCCGCCGTCCTCGCCGACTGGCGCGCCGCCGCCCCCGCACGCCTGCCCGAGCTGCGCGACCTCGGCCGGGAGCGGGCCGAGCGGCACGGCGAGCTCTCGTTCCTGCTGGAACCGGACCTCAAGGAGGCCCGCGGCGGCCTGCGCGACATCGTCGCGCTCAACGCGATCGCCGCCACCTGGCTGGCCGACGCCCCGCGGGACGGCCTGGACGCCGCCGCGCTGCGGCTGGCGGACGTCCGGGACGCGCTGCACCTGGTCACCGGCCGGGCCACCGAGCGGCTCAGCCTCCAGGACCAGGACCAGGTCGCCGAGCGGCTCGGCGTGCTGGACGCCGACACCCTGCTGCGCCAGGTCTACGAGGCCGCCCGCACCGTCGCCTACGCGAGTGACGTCACCTGGCGGGCGGTGGACCGGGTGCTGGCCGCGCGCTCGGGCCGCGGCCGGCGAACCTCCCGGCTCTCCTTCCCGTTCACCGGCTCCGGGCGTGGCGCGGGGGCGGTGGCCCGGGGCGCCGTCGAGCGCCGTCCGCTCGCCGAGGGCGTGGTCGAGCAGGACGGCGAGGCGGTGCTCGCCCAGGGCGCCCGCCCGGCCGCCGACCCGGTGCTGCCGTTGCGCGCCGCGGCCGCCGCCGCGCAGAACGGCCTGACCATCTCCTACGCGACGGTGCGCCGGCTGGCCGCCGAGTGCCGTCCGCTGCCGGTGCCCTGGCCGGACGAGGCCCGCGAACAGCTGGTCACGCTCCTCGGCGCGGGCGAGGCCTGTCTGCCGGTCTGGGAGGCGCTGGAGGCGGAGGGGCTGATCACCCGGCTGCTGCCCGACTGGGAGCGGGTCCGCTGCCGTCCGCAGCGCAACGCGGTGCACCGCTGGACGGTGGACCGGCACCTGGTGGAGACGGCGGTGCGGGCCGCCGCGATGACCCGCCGGGTGGCCCGGCCGGACCTCCTGCTGGTCGCCGCGCTGCTGCACGACATCGGGAAGGGCTGGCCCGGCGACCACAGCGAGGCGGGCGAGGTGATCGTCCGCGACGTGGCGGTCCGGATGGGCTTCGACCGGGAGTCGGTCGAGACCCTGGCGATGCTGGTCCGCCACCACCTGACCCTGGTGGACACCGCTACCCGGCGGGACCCGGACGATCCGGCCACCGTGGAGGCGATCACCAAGGTGGTCGCCACCCTGCCGCAGCTGGAGCTGCTGCACGCGCTGACCGAGGCCGACGCGACGGCGACCGGCCCGGCCGCCTGGAGCCGCTGGCGGGCCTCGCTGGTGGACGGGCTGGCCGCCCGGGCCGCCGCCCAGCTGGCCGGCGCGTACCCCGCCCCGGGGGAGGCCGCGCCGACCGCCGAGCAGGAGCGGCTCGCGGTGGAGGCCGCCCGGACGGGCGGTCCGGCGCTCTCGCTGCTGGCCCAGGCCGAGGTGGCGGCCCAGGCGGAGTCGGGAGGCCGGGCGGAGACCGCGGGCCGGGCCGGGGTGACGGGCGGGCCGGGCGCGGGCGAGCCGGGCACCGAGCCGATGGGCGTCCGGCTGACCCTCGCCGTACCGGACCGGCCCGGGCTGCTCGGCACCGTCGCCGGGGTGCTGGCGCTGCACCGGCTGACCGTCCGCTCGGCCGGCCTGCGCGAGCTGGACCCGATCGGCGCCGGCCCGGTGCTGCTGCTCTCCTGGACGGTGGCCGCCGAGTTCGGCGAGCTGCCGGAGGCGGCTCGGCTCAGGGCCGACCTGCGCCGGGCGCTGGACGGTTCGCTGGACGTCTCGCGCCGGCTCGCCGAGCGCGACGCGGCCGCCCCGCGCCGGCGCGGCATCCCGACCCCGCCGCCGCTGGTCGCGGTGGCGCCCGCCGTGGTCTCGGCCACCGCGACCGTGCTGGAGGTGCGCGCCCACGACGCCCCCGGCCTGCTGCACCGGATCGGCCGGGCGCTGGACGGCGCCGGCGTCCGGGTCCGGACCGCGCACGTCTCCACGCTCGGCGCCGATGCCGTCGACTCCTTCTACCTCACCGACGACGCGGGGCGGCCGCTCACCGCCCAACGGGCCGGGGAGGTGGCGGCCGCCGTCCGGGCGGCGCTGGGCTGAAGCCCGCCCGGGGGAGGGCACGTCAGGCCCCCTCCGGGCATCCTCCGGGGCAGGTCGTCCCGGGGGTGGAGACCGTTCCCAGGGCGGCCGGATACCCTTGGGGGCGACGACCGTACTGATACCGATGCCGCAGAGGACCCGCGACGACGTGTTCGACACCCTTTCCGATCGCCTCGCAGCGACGTTCAAGAACCTCCGGGGCAAGGGCCGCCTCAGCGAGGCGGACATCGACGCCACCGCCCGCGAGATCCGCATCGCGCTGCTGGAGGCGGACGTCGCGCTGCCGGTCGTGCGGGCCTTCATCAAGCAGGTCAAGGAGCGGGCGCTCGGCGCCGAGGTCTCCGGCGCGCTGAACCCGGCGCAGCAGATCATCAAGATCGTCAACGAGGAGCTCATCGCGATCCTCGGCGGCGAGACCCGCCGGGTGAGGTTCGCCAAGAGCGGCCCGACGGTGATCATGCTCGCCGGTCTCCAGGGTGCCGGTAAGACCACCCTCGCGGGCAAGCTCGGCCACTGGCTGAAGAAGCAGAAGCACACCCCGCTGCTGGTCGCCTGCGACCTCCAGCGCCCCAACGCCGTCAACCAGCTCCAGGTCGTCGCCGACCGCGCGGGCGTGGCCTTCTACGGCCCGCAGCCTGGCAACGGCGTCGGCGACCCGGTGCAGGTCGCCCGCGACTCGATCGAGTACGCGAAGCAGAAGCAGTACGACGTCGTCATCGTCGACACCGCCGGCCGCCTCGGCATCGACGCCGAGCTGATGCAGCAGGCCGCCGACATCCGGGCCGCGGTCAACCCGGACGAGGTCCTGTTCGTCGTCGACGCGATGATCGGCCAGGACGCGGTCACCACCGCCCAGGCCTTCCTCGACGGCGTCGACTTCACCGGCGTGGTGCTCTCCAAGCTCGACGGCGACGCCCGTGGTGGTGCCGCGCTGTCGGTCGCGCACGTCACCGGCCGGCAGATCATGTTCGCCTCCAACGGCGAGAAGGTCGACGAGTTCGACGCCTTCCACCCGGACCGGATGGCCTCGCGCATCCTCGGCATGGGCGACATGCTCTCGCTGATCGAGAAGGCCGAGCAGACCTTCTCGCAGGCCGAGGCCGAGAAGATCGCCTCCAAGCTGCAGGGCGGCGGCAAGGACTTCACCCTCGACGACTTCCTTGCCCAGCTGGAGCAGGTCCGGAAGATGGGCTCGATCTCCAAGCTGCTGGGCATGCTGCCCGGCATGGGGCAGATCCGCGAGCAGATCAACAACATCGACGACAAGGACGTCGACCGCGTCGGCGCCATCATCAAGTCGATGACCCCGGCCGAGCGGACCGACCCGAAGATCATCAACGGCTCGCGCCGCGCCCGTATCGCCAAGGGTTCCGGCGTCCAGGTCGGCGAGGTCAACAACCTGGTCGAGCGGTTCTTTGACGCCCGCAAGATGATGTCGGCGATGGCCTCCGGCAAGGGCATCCCCGGCATGCCGGGGATCCCGGGCATGGGCGGCGGCTCGAAGAAGTCCGCGAAGAAGGCACCGGCGGCCAAGGGCAAGCGCAAGAGCGGCAACCCGCTGAAGCGCGCGCAGGAGGAGGCCGCGGCCGCCGAGCGCCGCGCGCTCGGCCCGGGCAGCGGCCAGGCCCCGGCCCAGGGCGGAGCGTTCGGACTCGGCGCGGGCAAGGGCCCGGCCGACTTCGAGCTGCCGAAGGAGTTCAAGGACCTGCTGTAGGCGCCTGTGGGGCCTCGTGGGGCCTCGTGGGGCCCCGCAGGGCTCCGAAGGGCGCCGTAGGGGCTCCGTGGGGCTTCAGGCCTGTAGGGCCCCTCCCTGTCGCGGGTGAACGGCCCGCCGTCCGGCTCCTCCGGGCGGCGGGCCGTTCGCATGTCCGATGATGAGGGGGTGAGAGTGACGATCAGGGCCCCGCGGGCCGAGGACGAGGTTGCGTACGCCGAGGCGGTCCGACGGTCCGCCGATCACATCGGACGATGGAACCCGGTCGAGCCGGACGGGCTGCCGGACCTCCTGGAGCGGCAGGGGGCCGGGCTGCGCACCTTCCTGATACTCGATCAGGAGACCGGCGGGCTGGTCGGCAAGGTCAACGTGGCCAACATCGTGATGGGGCGGTTCTGCAACGCCGCGCTCGGCTACGACTCGTACCTGCCGTTCGCCGGCACCGGCCGGATGACCGAGGGCATGCGGCTGGTGCTCGACCGCTGCTTCGCCCCGCAGACGGACGGCGGCCTGGGGCTCCACCGGCTGGAGATCAACGTGCAGCCGGACAACGGGCGTTCGATCGGGCTGGCCAAGCGGCTGGGCTTCCGGCACGAGGGGTTCACGCCGCGGATGCTGTTCCTGCAGGGCGCCTGGCGGGATCACGAGCGGTTCGCGCTCACCGCCGAGGAGTGGCCGGGGCGGGACCGGTAGCGGCCGGGCCCTCGGCGCCGCCCTCTCCGCTCCCGGGAGCGGCCGCTGCTCGTGCGCCGGGTCCTGCCAGCGCGGCCGGCTCACCGCCGTCGCCGGAGGCGGCTCTCGGGGTGACTCCCGACTTTCGCGGTGGCTCTCGGGGTGGCCTTCGAAGGGGCGCTCGCGAGGTTGCGAGCGCCCCTTCGGTGTGGCACGCCGTGCTTGTGGGTGCTGTTGCCCAGGGGCGCTGTGCCCGGGGGGTGGTGTGCCGGGGGCGGTGGTGTGGCTGTCGGTGCCGGGCCGGTCGGTGCTGAGCCTGAGCAGCCCGGCGGTCAGCGTGGCTGTTCGGCGACCAGGTAGCGGAAGACGTTCTCCATCCGTACCGATCCGTCCGGGCGCAGGTACGGGTGCAGCACCTCCGCCAGCTCCTTCGCCACCAGCGGCAGCCCCGAGAACTCCGCCGCCGCGTCGTACAGGCCGGTCGAGAGCAGTCCGCGGACCGCGCTGTCCAGATCCGGGTAGGCGAACGGGCAGCTCACCCGGCCGCTGCCGGCCGGGCGCAGGCCGGCCGGTGCCAGCAGATCCTCCAGTGCGCCGGGCGTACTCAGCCCGAACGGGTCACGCGCCGTGGTGCGCCCCGCCATCCGACGGGCCACGTCCAGCACGGCCGCGCTCTCGCACCGCTCCGGCGGGCCCCAGGCGGCCAGCACCACATGACCGCCGCGCAGCGTCAGCCGGGCCGCCTCGGTCACCTCGCGCTGGGGGTCGGCGGCCCCCGGCAGCTGCTCGAAAACCGTGACCAGCGAATGGGCCGACCGGGGGACGGCCGCCGCCGTCCGGGCACTCGCGCCGACCTGGAGCCGGCGGCCCCGGGCCAGTTCGCGCAGCTCGTCCTCCGGCTCCAGTCCGGCGACCTGCGCACCCCGCCCGGCCGCCAGCAGCAGGGCCAGGCCCGACCGGCAGCCCAGACCCAGCACGCTGGTCGCCGGGCCGACCTCCAGGCGGTCGTAGACCGCCTCGTAGAGCGGCACCAGCATGCGTTCCTGGATCTCCGCCCAGTCGCGCGCCCGCGCGGGCCACGCTGCCGCGGGCAGCGGGTCGTGCGGTCGTGCGCCCGCGGGTCGTACGGTTGTGCCGGTCGTTCGAGCTGAAGCCATCGCGGCCTCCCATCCGGTCCTTCGGTGTGCTGCTACGGCTCCCCCAAAGTCCCGCCCCACTCCAGCGAACAGCGGCTCGGGCGTGGCGTCCAGAGGGGTGCAGGGTGGTGCGCGCGTGTCGCGGTCGTGCGCCCCCCGGCAGCAGCCGCGTCACCGGTCCCGTTCGCCGGGCCGGTACCGATTCGAAGTCGGGGCTCCTGGCGCCGTAACATTCGCCCCATGGCAAAGGCACCCGTTCTCACCCCCCAGGCGGACGACTTCCCGCGCTGGTACCAGGACCTCATCAACAAGGCCGAGCTGGCCGACAACGGTCCGGTGCGCGGCACCATGGTCATCCGACCGTACGGCTACGGCCTGTGGGAGCGGATGCAGCAGGAGATGGACGCCCGCATCAAGAAGGCCGGCGCGCAGAACGCCTACTTCCCGATGTTCATCCCGCAGTCCTACCTGACCAAGGAAGCCGAGCACGTCGAGGGCTTCGCCCCCGAGCTCGCGGTGGTCACCCACGGCGGCGGCAAGCAGCTGGACGAGCCCGTCGTCGTCCGGCCCACCTCCGAGACGATCATCAACGAGTACTTCTCCAAGTGGGTGCAGAGCCACCGCGACCTGCCCCTGCTGATCAACCAGTGGGCCAACGTGGTCCGCTGGGAGCTGCGCCCGCGCGTCTTCCTGCGCACCACCGAGTTCCTCTGGCAGGAGGGCCACACCGCCCACGCCACCTACGAGGACGCCCGTGACTACGCGTCGATGATCCACACCCAGGTCTACGGCGACTTCATGACCAACGTGCTCGGCATCGACGTCGTGCTCGGCCGCAAGACCGCCAAGGAGCGGTTCGCCGGCGCCATCAACACCCTCACGCTCGAAGGCATGATGGGCGACGGCAAGGCGCTGCAGATGGGCACCAGCCACGAGCTGGGCCAGAACTTCGCCAAGGCCTTCAACACCACCTACCAGCTCCAGGGCGCCGAGCGCGAGTACGTCTGGCAGACCTCCTGGGGCGTCTCGACCCGTATGGTCGGCGGCCTGATCATGTCCCACGGCGACGACAACGGCCTGCGGGTGCCCCCGCGGCTGGCCGCCGTGCAGGCCGTCGTCCTCGCCATCAAGGGCGACGACGCGGTGATCGCCAAGGTCCGCGAGATCGGCGCCACGCTGGAGGCCGCCGGCATCCGGGTGGTCGTCGACGACCGCACCGACACGCCGTTCGGCCGCCGCGCGGTCGACTGGGAGCTCAAGGGCGTGCCGCTGCGTATCGAGGTCGGCCCGCGCGACCTGGAGAACGGCACCGCGATGCTGGCCCGCCGCATCCCCGGCGGCAAGGAGCCGGTCTCGATCGACGCCCTGGCGTCGCTGCTGCCGGGCGTGCTGGAGGAGGACCAGGCGCTGCTGCTGCGCCAGTCCCGCGAGCGCCGCGAGGCCCGCACCGTCGACGTGAGCAACCTCGACGAGGCCGTCGAGGCCGCCGCCACCGGCTGGGGCCGCATCTCCTGGGCCGAGCTGGGGCCGGAGGGCGAGGCCAAGCTGGCCGAGCAGGGCGTCTCGGTGCGCTGCATCGTGGCCGCCGACGGCTCGGTGCCGGCGACGGACGACCAGGACGGCAACATCGCCATCGTCGCGCGCGCCTACTGATCAGTTCAGTAGCGGGCGGACCGGCGGCAGCGGTTCGGTGCTTGCCGGAGGGTTCGGATCGGCGGCAGCGGTTCGGTGCTCGCTGGATGGTTCCGACCGGCGGCAGCGGTTCGGTGCTGGACGGTTCCGTACTGGACGGTTTGGTTTCGGTACTGAGCGGTTCGGGGTGTTCGTCGTGTTTTCGAGGCGTCCGGGTTGTCGGAAACCGACATGTACTGATGAGTAGTGACGGGCGCCGACAACCATCGCCGGGAATTCCGGCGGTAACCGCACGGGCGTTGTCTCAACTGACGACATACCTACTGACCGGTCAACTCCCGGTATTAACGGAATAGCGGTACGGTGTACGGCCCGTGGCCCTGTCAACTCGACAGGATCATGGGCCGTACGTACGTCCGGGGGTCGACAGCCCGTTCCCCGAGGCGGAAAAGGACGAGGCCCGCCGACTGCGACGGGCCCAAACGTGCAGGGGGTTGGTCTTGCGTCAGATCCGGAACGCGCAATTTGCGCGCGCTCGTACATTCCTGAGAGTTTCCTGGGAATTCCCGGGGAACGGGAACACGCGGAACATCGGCTCGCACTCCATCGTTGGTCTAGCGTGAGCACGACACAGCCCCTCGTTCTCGCGGCCGAACTGGCCGCCGCCTGGAGCGACATCCAGGCCTTCCATCAGGACCTCCCCGACCTCGCCTCGCCCGAGGCGTTGATCGGCGAGTCCTCCTCGGCCTGTGGCACGCGGCTCGGTTTCGAGCGGCTCCTCCACGAGGCTGCCCACGGTCTGGCCGCGGCCCGGGACATCCGGGACACCTCGCGCGCCGGCCGCTACCACAACCGACGCTTCCTGCTCCTCGCCTCGGAGCTGGGCCTGGCGCACCCGGTCGAACCGCACGCGAGCAGCGGTTTCTCCCAGGTGACGATGCTCAAGGAGACGCGCGAGCGGTACGCGGAGACCATCGAGCGCCTGGACCGCGCCCTCGGCGCGCACCAGGAGGCGGTGACCGGCGACGGTGCGTCGCGCGCCTTCCGCGGCCCGGCCGCTCGGCACGGCTCCTCCGGGGGCGGCGTCCGGGTCAAGGCGGTCTGCGGCTGCGGGCGCAACGTCCGGGTTGTTCCGTCGGTGCTCGCGCAGGCGTCCATCGTCTGCGGCGCCTGCCAGCAGCCGTTCAAGATCGCGTAGTCGGCGGCCAGGAGAAACGGCCGGCAGCTGTGCGGGCAGTTGGTCCGGCCGGAGCGAATCTGCGCGGCGCCGATCGGCACTCGGCCGATCAGTGGTGGTGAGTTGGGCTGACCGGGAGCGGGGGCTCCCGGTCGACCTGTCCCTCCCAGCCCCTGCGCCCCGCGCTCTTCTTGCTCCACCCCCGCTCTCTCCCCGCTCTAGCTCCCTTTCCGGTCTGGCGCCCTGCCTGCTCTAGCGCCGTGTCTTCTCTAGCGCCGTGCCTGCTCTTGCACCCGGCCCGTCCCCGGCGTCGTTTTCCGGGATTCCCTGCCGCTCCGGCCGCTCCGGGCTGCCGGCTCCGAGCCGTCGAGGTCCGTGTCGGTGCGTGTTGGGCCGTGCCGGGCCGTGTCCGTCCCTGTCGGTCCGCCGGAGGTCGGTCAAGGCGGTTCGCGGCGGTGTGGCAGAATGGACAGCTGAGTACTCGGCAGCCGAGCAGGACCCCTCTCTCCTACGGCTGGCGTGTCCCTTGAACGGCCCACCCCCGCAACCCCACGCGAGGGCAAGGCTGCTCACCCACGTCAACACCAGGAGAATCCACTCCCGTGGCAGTCAAGATCAAGCTCAAGCGTCTCGGCAAGATTCGCTCCCCGCACTACCGCATCGTCGTCGCCGACGCCCGCACCAAGCGTGACGGTCGCGCGATCGAGGAGATCGGCATCTACCAGCCGACCTACAACCCCTCGAAGATCGAGGTCGACAGCGACCGCGCTCAGTACTGGCTGTCCGTCGGCGCCCAGCCGACCGAGCCGGTGCTCGCCATCCTGAAGCTGACCGGCGACTGGCAGAAGTTCAAGGGCCTGCCGGCTCCGGCTCCGCTGCTGGTGGCCGAGCCCAAGGTCGAGGACTTCTCGCACCTGTTCGCGAAGGCCGTCGCCGGCTTCGAGGACGCCACCACCGGTGTTGCCATCACCCCGAAGGCCAAGAAGTCGGACAAGGCCGAGGCTGAGGCCGACGCCGCCGCCGAGGCCTGATCGTGATCGAGGACGCCCTCGACCACCTGGTGAAGGGCATCGTCGAGCACCCCGACGAGGTGCAGGTGCGTTCGCGCAACCTGCGTCGGGGTAACACCATCGAGGTGCGAGTGCACCCCGATGACCTCGGCAAGGTGATCGGCCGGGGCGGCCGCACGGCGCGCGCACTGCGCACCGTGGTCGGCGCCCTCGGCGGTCGCAACGTCCGGGTCGACCTGGTCGACGTGGACAGCATTCGCTGACGCTGCTGCTCGTTCAGCCGTCAGGCTTGAGGCCGGTCGGGACGCATGTCGTCCCGGCCGGCCTTCGCCGTTTTCTCCAGTCTTTTCATTTGCTCTGCCTTCCCTAGGCCTTCCCTAGCACCCATCCAGGAGAACGATCACCGTGCAGCTCGTCGTCGGCAAGATCGGCCGCGCCCACGGCATCAGGGGGGACGTCAGCGTCGAGGTCCGCACCGACGAGCCGGAACTCCGGCTCGGCCCCGGTGCTGTGGTGCTCACCGACCCCGCGTCGGCCGGACCGCTGACCGTCGAGTCCGGCAAGGTGCACAGCGGCCGGCTGCTGCTGCGTTTCGCCGGCGTCAAGGACCGCAACGCCGCCGAGGCGCTGCGCGGCACCATCCTGATCGCCGAGGTCGACCCGGACGAGAGCCCGGACGACCCGGAGGAGTACTACGACCACCAGCTGATCGGCCTGGACGTGGTGCTGCTGGACGGGACCCGGGTCGGCGAGCTGACCGAGGTCGTCCACCTGCCCTACCAGGACCTGCTCACGGTGGAGAAGCCCGACGGTACGGAGGTGCTCGTGCCGTTCGTCACCCGCATCGTGCCGACCATCGACCTCGAGAACCAGCAGGTGGTGATCGACCCGCCGCCCGGGCTGATCGACCCGGAGCAGGCCGAGGTCGTGGCCTCGGCGGAGGAGCCGGAGGAGTCGGAGTGACCGCCGGGGGACTGCCGCCGCAGGAGCGCCCCGAGGCGCCGTCCGGCCCGTCTTCGCCGTCCGCCGGGCCTGCGTCGTCCGCCGGGCCTGCGTCGTCCGCCGGGCCTGCGTCGTCCGGCGCGCCTGCGCCGTCCGTGCAGGACGGGATGCGGATAGACGTCGTCACGATCTTCCCGGAGTACCTGGAGCCGCTGGACATCTCGCTGGTCGGCAAGGCCCGCGCCCGCGGCCAGCTCGACGTCCACGTTCACGACCTGCGCACCTGGACGCATGACATCCACCGGACCGTGGACGACAGCCCCTACGGCGGCGGCCCCGGCATGGTGATGAAGCCCGAGCCGTGGGGCGAGGCGCTGGACGCCGTCATCGGCCAGGGCCCGGCCGGCGAGGTGCCCACGCTGGTGGTGCCCACCCCCAGTGGGCGCCCGTTCACCCAGGAGCTCGCGCAGGAACTCGCCGGGCGTCCGTGGCTGACCTTCACCCCGGCCCGGTACGAGGGCATCGACCGGCGCGTGATCGACGAGGCGGCCACCCGGATGCCGGTGGTCGAGGCGTCGATCGGCGACTACGTCCTGGCCGGCGGTGAGGTTGCCGTCCTGGTCATGGTCGAGGCGATCGCCCGGCTGCTGCCGGGTGTGCTCGGCAACGCGGAGTCCCATCGGGACGACTCCTTCGCGCCCGGTGCGATGGCCGACCTGCTGGAAGGCCCGGTCTACACCAAGCCCGCCGAGTGGCGCGGCCGGACCGTCCCGGACGTGCTGCTCAGCGGCAACCACGGCCGGATCGCCCGCTGGCGGCGCGAGCAGGCGTTCGCCCGCACCCTGGCGAACCGGTCCGACCTGGTGGAACGCTGGCAGTACGGCGCCTTCGACAAGAAGGACCGCGAGGCGCTCAGCATCCTCGGCCTGGCCTGGGACGAGCGGCTCGGCCGATTTCGGTCCGTGGCCGATGGTGTGGAAGAATAGGCGGCTGCTGTCTGTCGCTGGGCTCCTCCTGTAGGAGTCACGTGGTCCGGTGCCCCCGCCACGGGGGGTTCATCGCCAACCGACGCGGCCCGCAGCTGACCCCATTGTGACGAACTTCCGTGGGCGGCCCGTGGCGCCTGCGATGGAGAGCAACATGAGCAACAAGCTCGCTGCTGTCGACGCGGCTTCGCTGCGTAGCGACATTCCGGCCTTCCGCGCCGGTGACACCCTGAAGGTTCACGTCCGGGTCATCGAGGGCAACCGCTCCCGTGTCCAGGTCTTCCAGGGCGTCGTCATCCGCCGCCACGGCGCCGGTGTCGGTGAGACCTTCACCGTCCGCAAGGTCAGCTTCAACGTCGGCGTGGAGCGCACCTTCCCGGTGCACACCCCGGTCGTCGAGAAGATCGAGGTCGTGACCCGCGGTGCGGTTCGCCGCGCCAAGCTGTACTACCTGCGTGACCTCCGCGGCAAGGCCGCGAAGATCAAGGAGAAGCGCGACCGCTGATCCACCGGCCCCTGGTTCTGCCGGGGGATCGGAGCGCTCTGGGGGGCGCCGCTGCCGCAAGGTAAGCTCAGCCCCCGATGAGCACGCACGAACCATCCGCGGACCGCGACGGCAGTCCCGCACCCACCGGTGCGGACTCGCCGTCGCGGTCCGCGGTCGTTTCTGCGGTTGCCCCGGCGCCGGGCTCCGAGCAGGGGCCCGGGCAGGGGCTCCGGCGTGAGCCGGCGGCCGGGGCGGCTGCGGCTGCGGAGGCGGCGGAGGATTCCGAAGGGGATGCCCCGGAGGGTGCCGAAGAGGGCGCTGATGAGGGTGCCGAAGAGGGCGCTGATGAGGGAGCTGATGAGGGCGGTGACGAGGACGCGGACGTGGGCGTGGGCGTCGGAGAGCCGGGTCGTTCTCGGTCGCGTGACCTCCTCCTGCTGGCCGGTATCTGCCTGCTCACCCTGCTGCTGGTGAATGCCTTCGTGGCACGGCCGTTCGCGGTGCCGTCCGCATCGATGGAGAACACCCTGCGCACCGGCGACCGTCTGATCGCGAACAAGCTGGCCTACTCCTTCGGTGGCCACCCCCGGCGCGGCGATGTCGTGGTCTTCGACGGAACGGGCTCCTTCCGGCAGGGGCCGGCCGAGCCGTCCGGCTTCTGGGACGGACTGCGGGCGCTCGGCCAGGACCTCGGACTGGCCCCCGCCGGCGACTCGATCTACGTGAAGCGCGTCATCGGCGTCGGCGGCGACCGGGTGACGAGCACCGGCCCGGGCGGGCGGATCACCGTCAACGGCGTGCCGATCGACGAGTCCTCTTACCTCGCGCCGGGGGACGATCCGTCGAGCGTGGCCTTCGATGTGGTGGTGCCGTCCGGCGCGCTCTGGGTGATGGGCGACCACCGCAGTGCCTCCCGTGACTCCCGCGACCACCTGGGCGAGCCCGGTGGCGGGTTCGTCCCAGAGGACAAGGTGATCGGACGGGCGGAGTGGGTGGTCTTCCCGGTCGGCCACTGGACCAGCCTGGACCGGCCGGCGGCGTTCGCCGCGACAGGGGGGACCGGTGGACATGGGGACCAGAGGTAGAGGCCGACTGGCCGACCGCCCGGCCGACCGCGCGGCGGGCCGCTCCACCGACCGGTTCGCCGACCGGCCCGCCGCAGGGCCTGCGGCGGAGGCAACGGGTGCGGCCGCCCCGGAGGCGCCGGCACGCGGCCGGGCCGAGCGCCGTCGCACCGCCCGCCGGGCGGCCCGCCGGCGCAAGCGCTCGCTGCTGCGCGAGTTCCCGTTGATCGTCCTGGTGGCGCTGGTGGTGGCGCTGGTGATGAAGACGTTCATGGTGCAGGTCTTCGTGATTCCCTCCGGTTCGATGGAGCAGACCATCCAGATCGGGGACCGGGTGCTGGTGGACAAGTTCACCCCCTGGTTCGGTGCCGAGCCGGAGCGCGGCGATGTCGTGGTGTTCAAGGATCCGGGCGGCTGGCTGGAGGCCGATCGCAAGCCGTCCACGGACGGGCCGGTTCTGCGTGGGGCCAAGCAGGCCCTCACCTACGTCGGGCTGTTGCCGTCCGCCGGCGAGCAGGATCTGATCAAGCGCGTGATCGGGGTCGGTGGGGACACCGTGGAGTGCTGTGACGAGCAGGGCCGGCTGAGCGTCAACGGCACCCCGGTGGACGAGCCCTACCTGGCTCCGGGGAACCCGCCGTCACGCCAGCCCTTCAAGGTGAAGGTGCCGGAGGGGCGGCTCTGGGTCATGGGCGACCACCGGGACGTGTCCGCCGACTCCCGCTTCCACATGGGGAATCAGGGACAGGGAACCATCCCGCTGAGCGATGTGGTGGGCCGGGCGTTCGTGATCGCCTGGCCGGTGGGTCGGGTCCATCAACTTGATGTGCCGGCTTCACTCTCCAAGGTGGCGAGGGCTCCGGAGGCTCGCGGAACTGCGCCGAACTCGATGGGGGTTGGGCCGCTTCCGGAGGAACCTCCGCTCGTTATGGGTGTGTTGGGCATCCTTCCGCTTGTAGGCCGAAGGCCGGAGCGATCTCCGGAGTAGCGCGGGCCGGCCGGTGACCGGCCGGGCCGGGCTCGTGGGAGCGCGAGCCGGACGTCTGGGAGTGATAGAGAAGTGCTGATGCGGCCGGTGTGCGACAACGGCCGCGTCCGAAGGCTGTGCTGGTGTCAGGTGTGCCCGAGACGGGCGGCCCTGGGGCGTTCACGGTCGATGGTGGAGCGTGGTGCCCGCTGTGCGGCACTGTGAGCGCGGGCGCACAGGCGTCCGCACAGCAGGGAGGAGACGTTGTGGGGGATTTGGTGATCGGCGCCCGCTCAGGCGCCGGAGAGCCCGAGGGCTCCGGCGGCCGGGCGGCCCGGTCCGCGGAGTCCGCAGTGTCTTCGGCATCCGCCGAGGACTCGGCGGCCCAGTCCGCCGACGAACAGGGCAACGGCACCGGTGACGTGCCGGACGACTTCCAGGACGAGGCGGGGTCGGCCGAGCAGTCGGAGGAGAAGCCCGCCGACCAGGAGCGCAAGCAGCGGTCCTTCTGGAAAGAGCTGCCGATCCTGGTCGGTATCGCGCTCGTCCTGGCGCTGGTGATCAAGACGTTCTTCGTCCAGGCGTTCTCCATTCCGTCGGAATCGATGCAGAACACGCTTCAGGTCGGCGACCGTGTCCTGGTGGACAAGTTGACCCCGTGGTTCGGGGCCGAGCCCGAGCGCGGAGAGGTCGTGGTGTTCCACGATCCGGGCGGCTGGCTGGCCGACGAGCCCACCAGTCAGAGCAGCAACTCCTTTGTCCGGGGCGTCCAGGACGTGCTCAGCTTCGTCGGCCTGATGCCCTCCGACAACGAGAAGGACCTCATCAAGCGCGTCATCGCCGTCGGCGGGGACACCGTCGAGTGCCATGGCGACGGGCCGGTCAAGGTCAACGGGATCGCACTTAACGAGCCGTACGTCTTCCCCGGCAACACCCCCTGCCAGCTGAAGGACTTCGGCCCGGTGAAGGTGCCGGAGGGCCGGATCTGGGTGATGGGCGACCACCGCGGGGACTCGCTGGACTCGCGCTTCCACATGGACCAGCCGGGCGGCGGCACCGTCCCCGTGGACGACGTGATCGGCCGCGCGTTCGTGGTGGCCTGGCCGGTCGATCACTGGGCGACGCTCCCGGTGCCGGCCACCTTCGACCAGAAGGGGCTGGCGGCGGCCGCGCCGCTCGTGCCGCCGGTGGCCGGGGCCGTCGGCGCCGTCGGCCTGCTGCCGCTGACGCGTCGGCTGAGGGACCGGGCGGACCGCAAGAAGACGTCCTGACCTCAGCCGGGTCGACCCCGGGTCTTGCGCGGGCCGTAGTACCGACGAGTAATCTGCTCGGACGTGCCACGGCCCGCCGGGTTTTCCGCCTGTGGCCCCGGCGCGCCATCAGCGTTTCCGGTTCGGTCGGGGTTGGACGGTGTCGATGAGCAGTGTCGTGGACGAGACGACGGATCGCCCGCCTGCCGTCACGCGGCCCCGGCGCCGGACTGCGGCCATGCTTCAGGGCCTGCTGATCGGGCTCGGCCTGGTGCTCATGGTCGGTGGCTTCGTCGTCATGGCGGTCGACTACCGGCCGTACGGCATTCCGACGGGCTCGATGACCCCCACGCTCAAGGTCGGGGACACCGTGGTCGCCCGGCAGATCGACGGCAAGACCGTCGGCCGGGGCGATGTCGTGGTCTTCCGCGACCAGGCCTGGGGCGGTGAGCTCATGGTCAAGCGGGTGGTCGCGGTCGGCGGCGACACCGTGGCCACCACCGGGGACGACCAGCGTCTGACCGTCAACGGCAAGCCGGTGGATGAGCCCTACCTGGCGGCGCAGGGACCCCAGGGCAGCGCGTTCAGTGTGGAAGTACCGCCTGGCCGTCTCTTCCTGATGGGCGACAACCGGCAGGGGTCGCTCGACTCCCGTCTCCATCTGGAGATCGACGGAGGCACGATCCCGGCCAGTGAGGTGCAGGCCCGGGTTGAGGCCACCGTCCTGCCGTTCGGCCGCACCGGAATGTTCGCCCGGACAACGGCCTTCGACGGGATCGGCGGGCCGAAGGCCGGTGAACCGGGACCGCTGGAGCCCGCCTTCTACGCCACCGTTGTAGGCGCGGCGACGATCGTGGTGACCTCCGCGGTGGGTGGGGTGGCGGGCCTGGCCCGGCGGCTCGGCCGCCGCCGCGCGGAGGCCTGACCACCACGGCCGCAGCGATCGCCGTCGGGTCAGCCGGAACGGCGACCGCAGCCGGGGCAGCCGCAGCCAGCCCCGCTGCCGCTCGTGTGGCTCTGCCGAACAATGCCCCGCACGGTCGTGCCGGGTGGCAGGATCGGGAGAGTCAGCGAGGTACACGAGGGGAGGGGGAAGAGCCGTCATGGAACCGCAGCGCCGCAAGGCCGCCCGGATCCTGCTGCTCGACCGGCAGGACCGCCTCCTGCTCTTCCGGGGCTCCGACCCGGCGGTGCCGGGCGTCACCTGGTGGTTCACCCCCGGGGGCGGTTTGGAGGCCGGCGAGGGAGTGCACGAGGCCGCGGTGCGGGAGCTCTCGGAGGAGACCGGGCTGCGGGGCGTGGAGCTCGGTCCACTGGTCGCGTACGGCACGGCTTCGTTCTCCTTTCGGGGACAGCGCTACGAGCAGGAGCAGTGGTTCCATCTGGCGCGGACCACGGAGACAGTGCTCGACCACTCGGGAATGGGGGCGGACGAGCACGCGCAACTGCTGGCGGTGCACTGGTGGACGATCGAGGAGTTGAGGGAAACCGCCGAGACGGTCTACCCGGTCGGGCTGGCGGACTTCCTGGAGCGATTGGTGGCCGAGGGGCCCCCAGTCGTTCCGGTAAGGCTCTGAGGGCGGGTGCGGTGGTCCACAATGGGTGGACGTGACAAGTTGAGGGGACGCCTGGATGAGTGCCGAAGATCTCGAGAAGTACGAGACCGAGATGGAGCTCAAGCTGTACCGGGAGTACCGGGACGTCGTCGGCCTGTTCAAGTACGTGATCGAGACCGAGCGACGTTTCTACCTCACCAATGACTACGAGTTGCAGGTGCACTCGGTGCAGGGCGAGGTCTTCTTCGAGGTGTCGATGGCGGATGCGTGGGTCTGGGACATGTACCGGCCGGCCCGGTTCGTCCGCAAGGTCCGGGTGCTGACCTTCAAGGACGTGAACATCGAGGAGCTCGCGAAGAGCGATCTGGAGCTGCCCTCGGACGAGCCGGGCTTCGGGAACTGACGTTGGACCGCCCGGTCCCGCGGTGTCCAGGGGAATTTCGACTATTCCGGGATTCCCACCCCTGCGGGTGACAGAAGTTATCCACAGGCCTGAGTTGTCCACAGGAATCGACAACTCTCTGGTCCCGTCCCGGGCCGCACGGCAACCTCCCCGGCGGAGGTGGTCACCGTGCAGGACACCAAGCGCACCACACGCAAGCAGACACCGTCGGCGCAGGCACCGAAGGCCCAGCAGGGCGCTCAGCCCCGGCGCAAGGCGGCGCGACGGCCGGAGGGAGGGCCGTCCGCGCCGGGTGGGTCCGCTCCGCCGCGCGCGGAACGGGCCGGAGCGGACAGGGGCGGCGAGGCCGGAGCCGCCGCGGAGAGGCCGCGTCCGGACGGGGCAGGCGCCGGGCGCAGTACCAACAACGGTCTCGGCCGCTACGGGGAGCGGGTGGCCGCCCGCCGCCTCGCCGAGGACGGGCTTCGCATCCTGGACCGCAACTGGCGTTGCGTCGAGGGTGAGCTGGACATCGTCGCCCTCGACGGGGACACCCTCGCGGTCTGCGAGGTCAAAACCCGTTCCGAGCGGGGGTTCCAGCAGCCTAGCGAGGCCATCGACCGGGCCAAGGCCGCCCGGCTCCAGCGCCTCGCCGAGCGCTGGATGGCCGAGCGCTGGCCCAGCCACTTCGCCCGGCTGGCCGGCCCCGAGTACCAGCCCGCTCCCGCCGACCCGCAGTGGCCGCCGATCCCGCCCGGCGGCGTCCGGATCGACCTCGTGGCCGTGATCAACCGGGTCCGCGGCGCCGCCTCGGTGGACCACCTGCGGGGGGTGGTCTGAGATGGCGTTCGCCCGTACCTGCTCCGTCGCCCTGGTGGGCGTCGACGGTGTGATCGTCGAGGTCCAGGCCGACCTGGAACCGGGAGTCGCCGCGTTCGCCCTGGTCGGCCTGCCCGACAAGGCGCTGTCCGAGGCTCGCGACCGGGTGCGCGCGGCCGTCGTGAACAGCGGCGAGGCGTGGCCGCAGCGGAAGCTGACGGTGGGGCTCAGCCCCGCCGCGGTGCCCAAGAGCGGCAGTGGCTTCGACCTTGCCGTCGCCTGTGCCGTCCTCGCCGCCGCCGAACGGCTGGACCCGTCGTCCATCGCCGATCTGCTGATCATCGGCGAGCTGGGGCTGGACGGCCGGGTGCGCCCGGTGCGCGGCGTTCTTCCCTCGGTACTGGCCGCCGCCGACGCCGGGTACCAGCGGGTCGTGGTGGCCGAGCAGACCGCCGCCGAGGCCTCGCTGGTCCCGGGCGTCACCGTCATCGGGGTGCGCAGCCTGCGCCAACTGGTCGCCGTCCTCACCGGCGCTCCCGCGCCGGAGGAACCGCCCGACCCGATCGGCGGCCGCCCCGACCCGCTGATGGCGGGGTTGATGCTCCCCACCGCAGGCGTGCGGGGACTGCCCGACGACAAGGCCTCCCGTCTCGACCTGGCCGATGTGGCGGGCCAGTACGAGGCCCGCCGAGCCCTGGAGATCGCTGCCGCGGGCGGTCACCATCTGTACCTCAAGGGCCCGCCGGGCGCGGGCAAGACGATGCTGGCGGAGCGGCTGCCGGCGCTCCTGCCACCACTCACCCAGAAGGAGGCCCTGGAGGTCACCGCCGTCCACTCCGTGGCGGGGCTCCTCCCGGCCGGCAGGCCGTTGATCGCCAGCCCGCCGTACTGCGCCCCGCACCACTCGACGACCATGCCGGCGATCGTCGGCGGCGGCAGCGGCCTGCCCAGGCCGGGCGCGGTGTCCTTGGCGCACCGGGGAGTGCTGTTCCTGGACGAGGCCCCGGAGTTTCCGGTCAGGGTCCTCGACGCGCTGCGCCAGCCGCTGGAGTCGGGCGAAGTGGTGATCGCCCGCTCGGCCGGATCACTCCGGCTCCCGGCCAGATTCCTGCTCTGTCTGGCGGCCAATCCGTGCCCGTGCGGGCGGTACTCCCGCCGGGGCGAGGGCTGCGAGTGCACCCCCGCGATGGTCAGCCGGTACCAGGGGAGGCTCTCGGGCCCTTTGCTCGACCGGGTCGATCTCCAGGTCCAGGTGGCCCCGGTGACGAGGGTCGAGCTCATGGAGCGGGACACCACGGCCGAGAGCACGGAGATCGTCGCGGCCCGGGTGCTGGCCGCGCGGGAGCGTGCGGCGGCCCGCCTGGCGAACACACCGTGGCTGACCAATGCCGAGGTGCCCGGTCATGAGCTGCGTACCCGCTGGGACCTCGGGTCCGGCGCGCTGAACGACGCCGCGCGCCAACTGGAGCGAGGGCTGCTGACCGCCCGCGGCCTGGACCGGGTGCTCCGGGTCGCCTGGACGGTCGCCGATCTCGCCGGCAGGGACCGCCCGGACCAACGGGACGTGCGGACCGCCCTTGTGCTGCGGACCGGCGTCGAACACGGGCTGCCGCTGACCGAGCGCGCTTTCGGCCGGCCCGGCGTCGGCAGGGCAGCGGGAGACACGCCGAAGGGCGGAAAGGCGGTCCGGCCCCGCCCGGCCGGTAGCGGCGGATGACCGGGCCTCAGCGGACCAGGACACGAGGAGACGAGACCGTGAACCAGACGATCGACCACCGTCAGCCTCCCTCCGAGACGGCTGCGGCGGCCGGGACCGAGCGCTACGCCAGGGCGGTGCTGAGCCGGCTCAGCGAACCGGGCGATGCAGTCCTGGGGCGATGGCTGTCCCGACTCACCGCCGTCGATGTCGTCCAGGCGATCCGGGACGGCACCGTGCCCGACCATCCCGGGCTGGACGCGGACCGGCTCGCGGCGTACCGGGCCAGACTCGTGGACGTGGACCCCGTCGCGGATCTGGAGCGAGTGCGAACCGTCGGCGGGCGCTTCATCATTCCGGGCGACACGGAGTGGCCGACCCAGCTGGACGACCTGGGGGACGGGCGACCGATCGGGCTCTGGCTGGCCGGGACGGGTTCGCTGCGACTGCTCGCCCTCCGCTCGGTGTCGGTCGTCGGCGCACGGGCCTGTACGGCCTACGGCGCCCACGTGGCCGGGGAGCTGTCGGCACAGCTCGCTGAGCGAGGGTGGGTGGTGGTCTCCGGTGCGGCGTACGGGATCGACGCCTCGGCGCACCGGGGTGCGCTGGCCGTCGGCGGCATGACCATCGGTGTCCTCGCTTGCGGTGTGGACGTCGCCTACCCGCGCGGCAATGCGGACCTGATCCGACGGATCGTCTCGCAGGGGCTGCTGTTGAGCGAACTCCCGCCGGGGGAGCACCCGAACAGGTTCCGGTTCGTGCTGCGCAACCGGGTCATCGCGGCGCTCACCCGGGGCACCGTGGTGGTCGAGGCGGCGTTGCGCAGCGGGGCGCTCAGTACGGCCAGACGCGCCCGCGACCTCAACCGGCACACCATGGGCGTCGCCGGCCCGGTGACCTCGGAGCTCTCCGCCGGGGTGCATGCCCTGATCCGCAGCGGCGCGACCCTGGTCACCGACGCGTCAGAGGTGGCCGAGTTGATCGGGGCGATCGGCGACGACCTGGCGCCGCTGCGAAGCGGTCCGGTGCTGCCCCGGGACCTGCTGGAGCCGGTGGTCGCCCGGGTGCTGGAGGCCGTGCCCGCCACCGCGGAGGGCGCCCCGGTGGAGCGGCTGGCCCGGCTGTCCGGGCTTCGGCCGGACGAAGTGCTGCACCGGCTCTATGAGTTGGGGTCGCTCGGATATGTCGAGCGGCACGGCGCGCACTGGCGGCTGGTGCGGAGAAGGGGAGGCGACTGACCAGGGCGGCGGGTCGGGGCCGGCGAGGGCGGAGGCAAGGGAGCGGGCGGGGGAGGGCGAGGAATCGGACGAGGGGCGCGGCCTGACGAGGGTGCGGGCAAGGGGCTGGCAAGGGGCTGGAAGGAGGCGGTAGGGCCCGGGGGAGTCCTGAGTAAAGGCCCGGCTACGACCGGGAGAGGAGGAAGTAAAGGGGGAGGGGTTGCGGCTCGTCGACCTCCGGCGCCCGGATCCGGTGACACGAACGCCACCGGATCGGGGGACGACCGAGTGGCGGTAGCACATTGCAGTGAGTCGGTCACGCTACGCTCGCCATGCCTTCCCTATCAGCACATGACTCGGCAGAACGGCGCAGACCAACGCATGCCCACACACATTCCCGGACACAGAGTGACCGGTGGCGCCCGGTCGTCGGGAGGGCCGCGGACCGAGCGGCGCCCCGTGACCGAGTTCCCGCCCAAGGCGACGGGTGCGATGGGGGCCCTCGCCCGGCAGGGAGGCCGGCCGGCGCACACCGGGGCGTACGCCGACCGGCCGGACGCGCCCGGTGCGCCGGACGCCGCCCCCGAACAGCCCGCTACTCCCACGCAAGCAGGTGTCCCCGACCAGCCCGACGTTCCCGACCAGCCCGGGGCCCCCGACCAGAGTGTGGTGGCCCCGCCCGCCGAGGTGCCCCCACCCGCGCCCCGGCGGGACACCGGCGGCCAGGAGCGCACGGCGCTCGAAGTGCTCTGGCGCTCTTACAAGGAGACGGGTGACCAGCGGCTCCGGGAGCAGCTGATCCTGCATTACTCACCACTCGTCAAATACGTCGCGGGCCGGGTCGGCGTCGGCCTGCCCTCCAACGTCGAGCAGGCCGACTTCGTCTCCTCCGGCGTCTTCGGGCTGATCGACGCGATCGAGAAGTTCGACATCGACCGCGCCATCAAGTTCGAGACGTACGCCATCAGCCGGATCCGCGGCGCGATCATCGACGAGCTGCGGGCACTGGACTGGATCCCGCGTTCGGTGCGGCAGAAGGCCAAGGCCATCGAGCGGACGTACGCGACGCTAGAGGCCCGGTTGCGCCGGACGCCGCACGAGCCCGAGGTCGCGGCCGAGATGGGCATCGCGATCGAGGACCTGCACGCTATCTTCAGCCAGCTCTCCCTCGCCAACGTGGTGGCGCTCGATGAGCTGCTCCACCCGGTCGGCGAGGGCGGGGACCGGCTGAGCCTGATGGACACCCTGGAGGACCACAGCGCGGACAACCCCGTCGAGGTCGCCGAGGACAGGGAGCTGCGCAGGTTGTTGGCGCAGGCGGTCAACACCCTCCCCGAACGGGAGAAAACGGTGGTGACGCTCTACTACTACGAGGGGTTGACCCTCGCCGAGATCGGACAGGTCCTGGGGGTGACGGAGAGCAGGGTCAGCCAGATCCACACCAAGTCGGTGCTGCAGCTGCGGGCCAAGCTGTCCGACATCCGGTAGGGCACAGGGCACCCGCCCGCACACAGCACCCGCCCACCCGCGTCCTCGCCCGCCCCCTCGCCCGCACCCACTTGCCTCCACTCACGCAGCCGCCCGCATGCGCCAGCCCACGCCCGCAATCGTCCGGCATGCGCGGCGCCGTATCGGCGGGATGTAGGGCTCCGTACAGTGGGAGGGTGCCGAAGATCCGAGCGGCCACTTTGGCCGAGCATCGCCAGCTGCAGCGGGCAGCTCTCCTCGACGCTGCCCGCAGCCTCCTCACCGAGGGGGGCATGGAGGCCCTGACCTTCCCCGCGCTCGCGGCGCGCACCGGGCTGGCGCGTTCCTCGGTCTACGAGTACTTCCGTTCCCGCGCCGCGGTGGTCGAGGTGCTCTGCGAGGTCGACTTCCCGCTCTGGGCGGCCGAGATCGAGGCCGGGATGGAGAGCTGCGACACCGCGGCCGGCCGGATCGAGGCGTACGTCCGGGGTCAGCTCGCACTGGCCGGGGATCCTCGCCACCGGGCGGTGACGGCGATCTCGGCGCTGGAGCTGGACGAGGCGGCGCGCGAGCGAATCCGGGCGGCGCACGGAAAGCTGGTCGGACTGGTGATCCAGGCCATGGAGGATCTCGGCCACGAGCAGCCCCGGCTCGCGGCGGCACTGCTCCAGGGGATCGTGGAGGCTGCCGTCCGGCAGGCCGAGCAGCGGGCGGCCGGCGGCCTGTCCGAGAACCAGGACGTGATCGCGGACGCCGCCGTCGCCCTCGCGCTGCACGGCCTGGGCGGTAGCTGAGCGGAGGCGCGCTCACCGGTCCCGGCCGAGCGGGAGCAGTCGTGACCTTCCCCCGCCGAACAGCGCCAGCGGGTCCAGGTAGCGCTCGCCGCGCAGCAGCCCCCAGTGCAGGCAGTCACGGCCGGCGCAGTGACCGGTGCCGGGAGCGAGCTGTCCGATCACCTGGCCTGCGGTGACCGTGGTGCCCACGGGGACGGAGCCGGTGACGGGCAGATAGGTGGTCCGCAGCGGGGGAGCGCCGGACGAGGAATGCGTGACGGTCACGACCGGTCGGCCCGCCACCAGGCCGGAGAACGAGACCACGCCCGGGGCGGCTGCCCGGACGTCCGTCCCGGGTGCGGCCAGCAGGTCGACACCCCGGTGTCCTGCGGCCCAGGGCTTCGGCGGCGCCTCGAACCGCGCGACAAGCCCGCCCGGCCCACCTACCGGCCACGCCCGCCCGGCACCAGGGCCACTCCCGGGACCGCCGCCGGCACCACCCCGGCTACCGGTACCGCCCTCGCCGCTGGCACCGTCCCCGGCAACGCTCCCAGCACCGCCCGCCGCATGCCCGACCGGCCCGGGCAGCGTGACCGTCAGCAGCGCCGTCAGCACCAGTTGAGCCAGGAGCACCAGCCGGACCCGGTGGCTGCGCCCAAGTCCAGGCGGCTGGGACGACAGCTCGGGGAGCGAGAGGTCCGGGAACGAACCGGGACCACCTCCCGAACCGACGGCGGTCGCCCCGGCCCACGGCGTGACCCACAGCGTGGCCCAAGGCCTGATCCACGACCGAACCCACGACCCGACCCACGACCCGACCCACGACCCGAGCCGGGCCCCACCCAAGGAACCGGTCACACCGGCAGCAGCGCTCATGCGCACGAGACTCCCCACAGCCCGCCACCCCGGCCAGCCCCGCCCCGATTCCTGTGGACAACCCGCCCTTGTGGACAACCGTCGTCCCTCGCCGGGTGTACACAGCCCCGGCAGTCACTCAGCCGCTCGCCCCCGCCCACCCCACTCCACCCACGCACCCACCCCACTCCACCCACGCACCCACTCCGCCCCACCCGCGCGCCCTCCGCTCACCCCTCCACCCCGCTGGAGTCGCCCGTCGCTCGGCGCTTCCCGTACACTTCACACGCGACCCGGTCCGCCGGGTCGACTTCGCACGCCCCGCCACCGGTGGACGGATGCGGCTCAGCCGCCACCCCCGCCAGGTGCGAGTGCCGCTCGGTCCGCCGAGCCCGTACCGGTCTCCGGACCGCTCGGGCCGAAGCGGCTCGGCACGTTCGGGGCGTCAGGCGTGGCTGTCACCTGGCTGCCACGGACAAAACCGAGCCTGACCCGGCCGTACGCAGACGCGAGCGGGGAGCGCCACCGTGCGCACCACGACATCGGCTGCGCGGGAGCCGGGCGCAACACCTTAGGAGTACGGCTATGGCCGTCGTCACGATGCGGGAGCTGCTGGAGAGCGGCGTCCACTTCGGTCACCAGACCCGTCGCTGGAACCCGAAGATGAAGCGCTTCATCATCACCGAGCGCAACGGCATCTACATCATCGACCTCCTGCAGTCGCTGAACTACATCGACCGCGCCTTCGAGTTCATCAAGGAGACCGTTGCCCACGGCGGCAGCGTCCTCTTCGTCGGCACGAAGAAGCAGGCCCAGGAGGCCATCGCCGAGCAGGCCACCCGCGTGGGCATGCCCTACGTGAACCAGCGCTGGCTCGGCGGCATGCTGACCAACTTCTCGACCGTCTACAAGCGTCTGCAGCGCCTCAAGGAGCTCGGCGAGCTGGACTTCTCGGACGTGGCCGGCTCCGGCCTGACCAAGAAGGAGCTCCTGGTCCTCCAGCGCGAGCACGACAAGCTGGAGAAGACCCTCGGCGGTATCCGTGACATGCAGCGCGTTCCCAGCGCTGTCTGGATCGTGGACACCAAGAAGGAGCACATCGCGGTCGGTGAGGCCCGGAAGCTCAACATTCCGGTCGTCGCCATCCTCGACACCAACTGTGACCCCGACGAGGTCGACTACAAGATCCCGGGCAACGACGACGCGATCCGCTCCGTCACCCTGCTGACCCGTGTGATCGCCGACGCCGTCGCCGAGGGCCTCAAGTCCCGCGCCGGTGTCGCCAAGGGCGACGTCAAGGCCGAGCCGGGCGCCGACCAGCCGCTGGCCGACTGGGAGAAGGACATCCTCGAGGGCGAGAAGAAGGCCGAGGAGGCCCCCGCCGCCGCCGAGGCCCCCGCTGCCGAGGCCCCCGCTGCCGAGGCCCCCGCTGCCGAGGCTCCGGCCGCCGAGGCCCCCGCTGCCGAGGCTCCGGCCGAGCAGGCCTGACGTACCAAGGGTGAGGGGCACCCACCGGTACGACACCGGTCGGTGCCCCTCTCTCCCGTGCCTGGACCGAACCAGCGGTCCCGGCGCAACCCCACGCAGACACGCGAGACGCGAGAAGAGATTCACACCATGGCGAACTTCACCGCCGCGGACGTCAAGAAGCTCCGTGAGCTCACCGGCGCCGGCATGATGGACTGCAAGAAGGCCCTTGACGAGGCCGAGGGCGACGTCCAGAAGGCCGTCGAGCTCCTGCGCATCAAGGGCCAGAAGGGCGTTGCCAAGCGCGAGGGCCGCGACGCCTCCAACGGCGCCGTTGCCGCGCTGATCGCCGAGGACAAGAAGTCCGGCGTTCTGGTCGAGCTGAACTGCGAGACCGACTTCGTCGCCAAGGGTGACAACTTCGTCAAGGTCGCCGACGCGATCGCCGCCCACGTCGCCAGCAGCGCCCCGGCCGACCTGGACGCCGCCCTGGCTTCCGAGATCGAGGCCGGCAAGACCGTCCAGCAGTTCGTGGACGAGGCCAACGCGACCCTGGGCGAGAAGATCGTCTTCCGTCGCTTCGCCCAGTTCGACGGTGACGGCTTCGTCGCGGTCTACCTCCACAAGACCAGCCCCGACCTGCCGCCGGCCGTCGGCGTCCTGGTCGAGCTGGACAAGGAGAACGCCGACGTCGCCAAGGACGTTGCGCAGCACATCGCCGCCTTCGCGCCGAAGTACCTCTCCCGCGAGGACATCCCGGCCGAGGACATCGAGAACGAGCGCCGCGTCGCCGAGGCCACCGCTCGCGAGGAGGGCAAGCCGGAGGCCGCCCTCTCGAAGATCGTCGAGGGTCGCGTCACCGGCTTCGTGAAGGAGAACTCCGTCCTGGAGCAGGCCTTCGCGAAGGACAACAAGAAGACCGTCGCCAAGGTCCTCGAGGAGAACGGCGTCGCCCTCAAGCGCTTCGCCCGTTTCCGCGTCGGCGCCTGAGCCACGTTCCACCGGACTCCCGGCACGCTTAGGCTGGGAACCGCCCCCGCCCGCTGACCAGGGCGGGAGGGACGCGCCGAACGGGCTCACCCCAGCGTCATCCGTCTACGGGCGGGCCGCGTCGGCACCATGAACGACGAGGAGGCCATTGCCGTGCAGGACACCGAACCGGTTCCCGCGGCAGTGGCCTCCTCGCGTGTACGCGCAGGCCTGGGATCCGCACCCCAGCGTCTGTGAACCAGTAGGTGTAGAAGGAGAAGTCCATGCAGGAGACGCAGGAGACCGCGCAGGACCCCCAGGGCGGCTCGCGCCGCCGGGTGCTGCTGAAGCTGTCCGGTGAGGCCTTCGCCGGTGGCGGCGGGCTCGGCGTCGACCCGGACGTCGTGCATGCGATCGCCCGTGAGATCGCCACCGTCGTCCGCGCCGGTACCGAGGTGGCAGTGGTCATCGGCGGTGGCAACTTCTTCCGCGGCGCCGAGCTGCAGGTCCGCGGCATGGACCGGGCCCGTTCCGACTACATGGGCATGCTCGGCACCGTGATGAACTGCCTCGCGCTGCAGGACTTCCTGGTCAAGGAAGGCATCGAGACCCGGGTCCAGACGGCCATCACCATGGGCCAGGTCGCCGAGCCGTACCTGCCGCTGCGCGCCGTCCGACACCTGGAGAAGGGCCGTGTCGTGATCTTCGGCGCGGGGATGGGCATGCCCTACTTCTCCACCGACACCACGGCCGTCCAGCGAGCCCTGGAGATCCACGCCGACGTCCTGCTGATGGGCAAGAACGGCGTGGACGGCGTCTACGACTCCGACCCCCGGACCAACCCGGACGCGGTCAAGTTCGACGCGCTGGAGTACTCCGAGGTCATCGCCCGCGACCTCAAGGTCGCCGACCTCACCGCGATCACGCTGTGCAAGGACAACAACCTCCCGATGCTCGTCTTCGAGCTGCTGGCGGAGGGCAATATCGCGCGTGCGGTGAAGAGTGAGAAGATCGGCACACTCATCAGCCAGGATTCTGTCCGGGCCTGAGCAGCAGTCAGCCGTACGGGAGGGCGCCGGCACCGCGACCGGTTCCCTCCACACCGCGACCGGCTTCGACGCCGACACCGGTCGGGACACCAGCAGATGAACCGGACAGGGAGTACACAGTGATCGAAGAGACCCTCCTCGAGGCCGAGGAGAAGATGGAGAAGGCCGTCGAGGTCGCCAAGAACGACTTCGCCGCCATCCGCACCGGCCGTGCCCACCCGGCGATGTTCGCCAAGATCGTGGCCGAGTACTACGGCGCCGTGACGCCGATCAACCAGCTGGCGTCCTTCTCCGTGCCGGAGCCGCGGATGGCGGTCGTCGCGCCGTTCGACAAGACCGCGCTGAAGGCCATCGAGCAGGCGATCCGCGACTCCGACCTGGGCGTCAACCCGAGCAACGACGGCTCCATCATCCGGGTGGTGCTCCCCGAGCTCACCGAGGAGCGCCGCCGCGAGTACATCAAGGTCGCCCGCGGCAAGGGCGAGGACGCCAAGGTCTCGATCCGCTCCGTGCGCCGCAAGGCCAAGGACGCCATCGACAAGCTGGTCAAGGACGGCGAGATCGGCGAGGACGAGGGCCGCCGCGCGGAGAAGGAGCTCGACGACACGACGGCCAAGTACGTGGCCGGCGTCGACGAGCTGCTGAAGCACAAGGAAGCCGAGCTGCTCGAAGTCTGATGAACGACGCCCCTGACGCCCCTGGCTACTGGGGCCCATCCGACCAGCAGTACCCGCAGTACCAGCCGCACCCTCCGTACCGGCCCGCGCCGGCTCCGCAGCCGGCCGGGCCGGAGCAGCCCCCGCAGTACCAGCAGCCCGGGCAGCACCGGCCCGCGCAGCAGCTGCAACACCGGCAGCCGCAGCAGCCGGCCGGCCCGGGCGCCGCAGCGGGTGACCCCGGCCACCGAACGGGTCACTCGCAGCAGCCTCCGGTGTACTGGGGCGGCGACGCGGAGGAGACTCAGGTCATGCCTCCCGTACCGGCCGACCCAGGGCCCGACCCCGCCGAGGGGCCGGCCCGGGAGGCCGGGCGGCTGAGCGGCCCGCTGTTCCGGGACGAGCAGCCCCGGACGGCGGTGCCGGGTGCGGCGGAGACGGTCGTGCTGCGCGCGATCACCGACGACGTCGCCCCCACCCCCGGCCACGGCGGTCAGCCGCCGCACCCGGGGGCCCCGGCGTACCCCGCGCAGCCGCAGAGCCACCCGGCGGCCGGGCAGCCCCACCCTGTGCCGTCGTTCCCCCCAGGGCAGGAGACACCCGTGGCCCAGCCCGACCCGCAGCCGCAGCCGCGCAAGCAGCGCGGTGGTCGCAACCTCCAGGCCGCGATAGGCGTGGGGGTCGGCCTCGGCGCGGTGATCATCGCCTCGTTGTTCGTCGTCAAGGCGCTGTTCCTGGTCGTGGTGATGGCGGCGGTGTCCGTCGGCGTCTGGGAGCTGACCAGCCGGCTGTCCGAGCGCAAGCAGATCAAGGCGCCCCTGATCCCGCTGGTCGCGGGCGGCATCGCGATGATCGCCACCGGCTACTGGTCCGGGGTGCAGTGGGCGGCGGCATCGCTGGCCCTGACCGGGCTGGCGGTGATGGTCTGGCGGATGGCCGCGCCGCCGGAGAACTACCTGCGCGACATAACGGCCGGCATCTTCACCGCCTTCTACGTGCCGTTCCTGGCCACCTTCGTGGCGCTGATGCTGGCGGCCGACGACGGCCCGCAGCGGATCGTGCTGTTCCTGATCGTCACCGTCTGCAGCGACACCGGCGCCTACGCGGTGGGCTACAAGTTCGGCAGGACCAAGCTGGCCCCGACGATCAGCCCGGGCAAGACCCGCGAGGGCCTGGCCGGCGGCATCGGCCTGTCGATGCTGGCGGGTGCGCTGCTGATGCAGCTGATCATCGACGACGGAAGCTGGTGGCAGGGCCTGATCCTGGGCGGCTGTGCGGCGGTCGTGGCGACCCTGGGCGACCTGGGCGAGTCGATGATCAAGCGGGACCTCGGCATCAAGGACATGGGCACGCTGCTGCCCGGTCACGGCGGAATCATGGACCGGCTGGACTCGCTCCTGCCCACCGCCCCGGTGGTCTGGCTGCTGCTGGCGGCCTTCGTCGGCAGCTGACCGACCGCAACCGGTCGGACCGGTACGAGCGGGGCCCCGGACGCCAGGCGTCCGGGGCCCTGTGCCGTCTGCGCACCCCGCGGCGTCCGCGACATTGGATGAACCAGGCGCAAGCCCGGAGAACACTGACGGGTGACGCAACGAAGGGCCTCCTAGCAGCGGATTCGCCGCCGGTAGGGGCCCTCGCTCATGCGCTGGGCCGTCCCCGGGCCGTCAGGTGGTCGGTTCGCCCGGCAGGAACAGCCGGTCCACGGCCCTCCGGGCGCGGTCCTGGCTGTTCTGCATGAGGTGGGCATGGACCCGGAGCGTCAGGGCCGGGTCGGCGAGGCCGATGCTCTCGCCGTGCCGGAGCCCACACCGGCTTCCAAGCCGGCCATGGCCTGATAGCGCTCCGGCAGGGCCGCGCGGACAGAGATTGCCCGCAGCGGCGGATCACCCGGCAGCCGGTGGCACCGTGCACCGTTCAGGGCAGCTCCTGGCCCCACCGCCACGTCAAGGCGCGCAGGTGCTCCAGCGTGGCTTCGGCCGCTCGCCGCCGTATTGGCCGAGATCACTCCGCCTCCGCGCGGTACGGTGCCGAGGTGAACGAGGAACCGGTGACCATCAGCCTCACCCGCGATCAGGCGTTCGTGCTGTCTGACTGGCTGTTTGAAGTGATGATCAAGTCCGACCAACTGGACGCAATCGTGCCGGACAAGGCGGTGTGGTCCGCCGTGTATTCGATCTCCGGGCCTCTTGAGAAGGCGCTGCCTGAGATCTTCATGCCGGACTACGCCGGTCGCCTGGAGCGAGCTAGGAACCGCCTTATTGCCGCTATGGGGGGCGACGAAGACTCATCGGCAAGCAGCGAGTCTGGGTGAGTAACGGGGCCGTCCGCGGGCCGTCTGAGGACACCCGACGACGACAGACGACGCCCAGGGGCGACGGTTGCTCCCCAAGGGGGAGACGGGTCCGCTCCGGCGGTCTGCGACACTGGATGAACCATGCCTAAGCCCGGAGAACTGACCTTTGTCGCGCCGCGTGGCGCCAAGCCCCCGCGACACCTCGCCGACCTGAGCCCCGCCGAGCGCAAGGAGGCCGTCGCCGAGCTGGGCGAGCAGCCGTTCCGCGCGAAGCAGCTCTCCAACCACTACTTCGGCCGGATGTCGAACGACCCGGCGGCCTGGACGGACATCCCCGCCGCCAGCCGGGAGAAGCTCACCGAGAGCCTGCTGCCCGAGCTGATGTCGGTCGTCCGCCACGTCTCGTGCGACGACGACACCACCCGCAAGACGCTCTGGAAGCTGTTCGACGGCACGCTGGTCGAGTCGGTGCTGATGCGTTACCCGGACCGGGTCACGATGTGCATCAGCTCGCAGGCCGGCTGCGGCATGAACTGCCCCTTCTGCGCGACCGGCCAGGCCGGGCTGACCCGCAACCTCTCCACTGCGGAGATCGTCGAGCAGATCGCCGCCGGGATGCGCGCGCTCAAGGCCGGCGAGATCCCGGGCGGCGAGGCGCGCCTGTCCAACGTGGTCTTCATGGGCATGGGCGAGCCGCTGGCCAACTACAACCGGGTGCTGGCCTCGATCCGCCGCCTCACCGACCCGGCGCCGGACGGCTTCGGCCTCTCCCAGCGCGGCATCACCGTCTCCACCGTCGGCCTCGTTCCGGCCATGAACCGGCTCGCCGACGAGGGCCTGTCCTGCCGGCTCGCGCTGTCGCTGCACGCCCCGGACGACGAGCTGCGTGACGAGCTGGTGCCGGTGAACACCCGGTGGAAGGTGGCCGAGGTGCTCGACGCGGCGTGGAACTACGCGGAGAAGTCGGGCCGCCGGATCTCCATCGAGTACGCGCTGATCAAGGACATCAACGACCAGGCGTGGCGGGCGGACCTGCTCGGGCGGCTGATCAAGAACCACCGGGTACACGTCAACCTGATCCCGCTGAACCCGACTCCGGGCTCCAAGTGGACGGCCTCCCGGCCCGAGGACGAGCGTGAGTTCGTCCGCCGGCTCCAGTCCCACGGTGTGCCGACGACCGTCCGGGACACCCGCGGCCAGGAGATCGACGGCGCCTGCGGCCAGCTCGCCGCGGCGGGCTGACGAGGCCCGGGAGGCGGCGGCCGGCCGCGAGCCACGGGAGACGCCTGCGCCGGCCGCGGCGCCCCGGGAGACGCGGCTCGCCGGCTGCGGAGCCACGGGAGCCAGCAGCACCGACCGGCAAAGCCCCGGGGGGGCGGCAGCAGCCGACCGGCAAAGCCCCCGGGGGGCGGCAGCTCAGCGCAGCCCGGCGGCCGCCAGGACGGCGGTGAGCCCGCCGGTGACCAGCAGGACGGTGCCGGCCGCGAGCGTCCGCAGCGCCACCGCCCCGGCCAGCAGCCGGGGTGAGGCACCGAGCCGCAGCAGGGCGTCGGCGACGTCCTGGCGGGCGGTGCGCAGCTCGGCCAGCCGGGCCGCCACGGCGGCCGCCGTGCAGCCGAGCACCAGGCCGGCCTCGATCGCCGGCAGGGCGTCGGCGCTGTCGGGCGTGCCGATCCAGTAGCGGATGGTGGTGAGCACCAGCGCGAGCGCCAGGGCGAGCACGGCCAGCGGGGGCCCGAGCCGGCGGGCCTGCGCGGTCAGGCCCCGCCCGGCCAGCAGCCGCAGCGGGGTCGGCCGGCCGAGCGAGAGCAGCCGGCCGGCCCAGGAGAGCAGCGGACCGGTCAGCAGGGCGAGGCCGAGGGCGCTCGCGGCCCAGCCGCCGAGGGCGGCGGTGCTGGTGGTGCCGAGACCGGCCGGCAGGTGGATCGGGCGGCCGTCGACGGCGGCGCCGGGCCGCAGGGCGATCAGCTCCAGTGCGAGGCCGATCACGGCCAGGCCGACCGGCAGTGCGATCCGCGCCGGGCCGAAGCCGGTCCGGACCGGCCGCGGACGGCCGGGCAGGGTCTCGGCGAGCGGCACCGCGCCCGCGGCGGCGATCCCGGCGGTGAGCGGTACCAGGGCGAGCAGGGTGACCGGCGCGGCGGCCGGCAGCTTCACCCCCATGCCGAGGTCGGCGGCGAGCGAGGGCCCGGCGATGTCGTTGCGCAGGACCAGGAAGAGCAGCAGGGTCAGCACGGAGCCGAGGGTGCAGGCGAGTGCGACCTCGCCGGCGATCAGGGCCCGGATCCGGGCCGAACCGGCCCCGGCGGCGGTGAGGCCGGTGATCCGCTCGGGCCGCTGGGCGGGCACCGCGCGGGCGGCCACGGCGGCGAACCAGGCGACCGCGGCCAGCGGGGGCAGGCACCAGAGCAGGCGGGCGAGGGTGTCGCCGCCGCCCGGCGGGTCGCTCATCGCCCGGCCGAGGGCCCGCAGCAGGAAGGCGGCGACGACCGCGCCGGCCACTGCGGTGAGCAGCCAGCGGCCGAGGTCGGTCACCCGGTAGCCCCGGGCCAGACGGAGATAGAACACGTCGACTCTTTCAGCGGCGGGGCGGCGTCAGCGGCGCGTGGCCGATACGGCGGACTCCCCGGCGGCTCCCGGCGCGGCGGTGGTCCCGGCCGTCCCGGTGAATCCGGCGGTGGTGCGCGGGACGGGTGCGGCGGGGGCGGCCAGCCGTCCGTCGACGAGGGCGACGGCGCGGTCCGCGAACCGGACGAGCTCGGGGTCGTGGGTGGCCAGGACGAGGGTGAGCTGGTGCGAGCGGGCCGCGCTGGTCAGTATCCGCAGGACCTGGTCGGCGGCCTCGCGGTGGAGCGGGGCGGTCGGGTCGTCGGCGAAGACCACCGGCGGCAGCGGGGCGAGCGCCCGGGCGACGGCGATCCGCTGGCGCTGGCTCTGGATCAGCCGGTCGGGCCGGAGCCGGGCGATGTCGCCGACGTCGAGGCGTTCCAGCCACTCGTCGGCGGCGGTGTACGCGGCCTTGTTGCCGGCGCCGGCCAGCAGCAGCGGCAGGGCGACGTTCTCCCGGGCGGTCAGCTCGGGCACCAGGTGCGGTTCGGAGCCGACGAAGCCGAAGCGGTCGCGGCGCAGCCGTTCGCGGCCGGCCCGGCCGAGGGTGTGGACGGGGGCGCTGTTGAACCAGACCTCGCCCTCGTCGACCGGGAGGAGGGCGGAGAGGCAGCCGAGCAGCGTGCTCTTTCCGGAGCCGCGCGGGCCGGTGACGGCCAGTACCTCGCCCTCCCGGACGCCGAGCGAGATACCGCGCAGGGCGGGGGTGCCGTGATGGGACTTGACGATCCCCCGGGCCCACAGCACGTCGTTGTCAGGCGGGGCCGCTGACATGAGGTTCCATCCTGGGTGGCCGCAGGGATATGACAGTCGTCAGATTAGAACGATCGGGCCGTGGCGCGGTTGCGGCGCACTGGCCCATCAGGGGCAAATCACCCGTAATCAGGCGTGTTTGGCTCGTCTTCGATGCGGGATCCCGGCGGAAAACGTGCGGGAGCCCGCCGGAAATGGACGGCTGCCCGCTGGAGGTGGGACGGCCGCACGCTGGAGATGGACGGCAGCCCGCCGGCTGCGGACGGCCGCACGATGGAACTGGGTGACCGACGTGCAGGAAACACCGAAGGGCGGCCCCGCGGGAGGCGGGGCCGCCCTTCGGCGGAGGGTGAGGAAGAAAGATCAGGTCGTCAGATCTTCGCCCACGCGTCGGTGAGGCTGACCCGCAGGATCTGCTCGATCTCGTCGAAGGTCGACTGGTCGGAGATCAGCGGCGGCGCCAGCTGGATGACCGGGTCGCCACGGTCGTCGGCGCGGCAGTACAGGCCGTTGTCGAAGAGCGCCTTCGACAGGAAGCCGTAGAGCACGCGCTCGACCTCGTCGTCGTTGAACGACTCCTTGGTGACCTTGTCCTTCACGAGCTCGATGCCGTAGAAGTACCCGTTGCCGCGGACGTCGCCGACGATCGGCAGGTCGCGCAGCTTGTTCAGGGTGCCGAGGAAGTTCGCCTCGTTGTCCAGCACGCGCTGGTTCAGGCCCTCGCGCTCGAAGATGTCGAGGTTGGCCAGCGCCACCGCGGAGGAGACCGGGTGGCCACCGAAGGTGTAGCCGTGCAGGAAGGTGTTGTCACCCTTGTAGAACGGCTCGGCGAGGCGGTCCGAGATGATCGTGGCGCCGATCGGGGAGTAGCCCGAGGTCATGCCCTTGGCGCAGGTGATCATGTCGGGCTGGTAGCCGAACTTGTCGGCGCCGAACATGGTGCCCAGGCGGCCGAAGGCGCAGATGACCTCGTCCGAGACCAGCAGCACGTCGTGGCGGTCGCAGATCTCGCGCAGGCGCTGGAAGTACCCGGGCGGCGGCGGGAAGCAGCCACCGGCGTTCTGCACCGGCTCGACGAAGACGGCGGCGACGGTCTCGGCGCCCTCGTTGAGGATGGCCACCTCGATCTCGTCGGCGCACCAGCGGCCGTAGGCCTCGGGGTCGACCGTGCCGTCGGGGCCCTCGAGGAAGGCCGGGGCGCGGTAGATGTTGGTGTTCGGGGCCTTGTGGGTGCCCGGCACCAGCGGCTCGAACGGGGCCTTCAGGCCCGGCAGGCCGGTGATCGACAGGGCGCCCTGGGGGGTGCCGTGGTAGGCGACGGCGCGCGAGATGACCTTGTACTTGGTCGGCTTGCCGGTCAGCTTGAAGTACTGCTTGGCGAGCTTCCAGGCGGTCTCCACGGCCTCGCCACCACCGGTGGAGAAGAAGACCTTGTTCAGGTCGCCCGGGGCGTAGTTGGCCAGGCGCTCGGCCAGCTCGACGGCCTTCGGGTGGGCGTAGCTCCACACCGGGAAGAAGGCGAGCTCCTTGGCCTGCTTGGCAGCGGCCTCGGCCAGCTCCTCGCGGCCGTGGCCGGCCTGGACGACGAACAGGCCGGCGAGGCCGTCGAGGTACTTGCGTCCCTTGTCGTCCCAGACGTAGGTGCCTTCGCCCTTGACGATCGTCGGCACGGGGGAGTTCTCGTACGACGACATGCGGGTGAAGTGCATCCACAGGTGGTCGTAGGCGGTCTTGGAAAGGTCCTTCTGCGCCGGGTCGGCTGTCATCGGGTGCCCCAGGTGTAGGTCTGTTTCCGGAGCTTCAGGTAAACGAAGCTCTCGGTGCTCCGCACGCCGGGAAGCGCGCGGATGCGCTTGTTGATCAGTTCGAGCAGGTGCTCGTCGTCCTCGCAGACCAGTTCGGCCAGGAGATCGAACGAGCCTGCGGTGCAGACGACGTAGTCGACCTCGTCGAGGGCGGCCAGCGCGTCGGCGACGGGCTCGATGTCGCCCTCCACCCGGATTCCGACCATCGCCTGGCGGGTGAAGCCGACGGTGAGCGGGTCCGTGACGGCGACGATCTGCATCACGCCCTGGTCGAGCAGCTTCTGGACGCGCTGCCGTACGGCTGCCTCGGACAGGCCGACGGCCTTGCCGATGGCGGCGTACGGGCGGCGCCCGTCCTCCTGGAGCTGCTCGATGATCGCCTTGGAGGCGGCGTCGAGGGGAACGCTGGCGTTCCGGTCGCGGTTGGCCACGCCGCAACTGTGCCTGATCGTTCCTGTGTTCGCAAGCGCGGTAGCTGCTGATTTCGTCGTGATCTTGGAAATCCCATGCGGATTTCATCGTGATATCCGAGTTGGCCTGTCGATAACCGCAGCCGTGCGGCTACCCTGGCCCGGTACGCGCGCGGCTTCGCAGCGCAGCGGGCGTACCCCCAACCAGTGGACCGTGCCGCTTCCGGCCCGGCCACTCGGCACCCTTCGTCCGGCGGACCCGCCGACGTACCATGGCGCCGGAATCTGCAACGCCGCAGGCCCAGACCGAGGAGAGACCCGTGAGCGACCTTCGCACGCTGCGCAACTACATCAACGGTGAGTTCGTCGATGCGGCGGACGGCCGCACGCTCGACATCGTGGACCCCACCACCGGCGAGGTCTACGCGACGTCCCCGCTCTCGAGCGCCTCCGACGTCGACGCCGCCATGGCCTCCGCCGCCGCGGCCTTCCCGGTCTGGCGCGACGCCACCCCGAGCACCCGGCAGAAGCTGCTCCTCAAGATCGCGGACGCGGTCGAGGCGCGTGCCGACGAGATCGTCGACGTCGAGGTGCGCAACACCGGCAAGCCCCGCGCGCTGACCCTCTCCGAGGAGATCGGCCCGATGGTGGACCAGATCCGCTTCTTCGCCGGCGCCGCGCGTCTGCTGGAGGGCAAGGCCGCCGGTGAGTACATGGACGGGATGACCTCGATCATCCGCCGCGAGCCGGTCGGCGTCTGCGCCCAGGTCGCGCCGTGGAACTACCCGATGATGATGGCCGTCTGGAAGTTCGCCCCGGCCATCGCCGCCGGCAACACCGTCGTGCTGAAGCCCTCCGACACCACCCCGGCCTCCACCGTGCTGCTCGCCGAGATCATCGGCGGTGTGCTCAAGGAGCTGGACCTGCCGGCCGGCGTCTTCAACGTGATCTGCGGCGACCGCGAGACCGGCAAGGCCATGGTCGAGCACCCCACCCCGGCGATGGCCTCCATCACCGGCTCGGTGCGCGCCGGCATCTCGGTCGCCGAGTCCGCCTCCAAGGACGTCAAGCGCGTCCACCTGGAGCTGGGCGGCAAGGCCCCGGTCGTGGTCTTCCAGGACGCCGACATCGCCGAGGCGGTCGAGGGCATCTCGGTGGCCGGCTTCTTCAACGCGGGCCAGGACTGCACCGCCGCCACCCGCGTGCTGGTGCACGAGTCGATCCACGACGCCTTCGTCGAGGCGCTGGCCAAGGCCGCGGCCGAGACCAAGACCGGTGGCGTGGACGACGAGGACGTGCTCTACGGCCCGCTGAACAACGCCAACCAGCTGCAGCAGGTCACCGGCTTCATCGAGCGCCTGCCCGCACACGCCAAGGTCGAGGCCGGCGGCCACCGGGTCGGCGACAAGGGCTACTTCTACGCCCCGACCGTCGTCTCCGGCCTGAACCAGGACGACGAGATCATCCAGAACGAGGTCTTCGGCCCGGTCATCACCGTGCAGAAGTTCTCCGATGAGGACCAGGCCGTCGACTACGCCAACGGCGTGGAGTACGCGCTGGCCTCCTCGGTGTGGACCAAGGACCACGCCCGGGCGATGCGGATGTCGCGCCGGCTGGACTTCGGCTGCGTCTGGATCAACACCCACATCCCGCTGGTCGCCGAGATGCCGCACGGTGGCTTCAAGAAGTCCGGCTACGGCAAGGACCTCTCCTCCTACGGCTTCGAGGACTACACCCGCGTGAAGCACGTCATGACGGCGATCTGAACGGGATCCGCACGGCGGTCCGAGCCGCGCGCCGAGCCGCGCGCCGAGCCGCGCGCCGAGCCGCGCGCCGAGCCGCGTTCTGAGTGATCGCGTGATCTGACAATGGGCCCGGGTCTCTGCGACCCGGGCCCTGTGTCTTGTCACCCTGTCGGCCGTTCGCGTGACCGCCTGACAAGATGAACCTGCATTTCACGGTCGTGACTCCCTAGCCTTGCCGCATGAGCATCCCCACCGCTGACTCAGCTGCCGGCCAGGCCGTCAAGGCCGCCGACCGCGCGCACGTCTTCCACTCGTGGTCCGCCCAGGCACTGATCGACCCCCTCGCGGTGGCCGGCGCCGAGGGCTCCTACTTCTGGGACTACGAGGGCAACCGCTACCTGGACTTCTCCTCGCAGCTGGTGAACACCAACATCGGGCACCAGCACCCGAAGGTGGTCGCGGCGATCCAGGAGCAGGCCGCGAAGCTCTGCACCATCGCGCCCGGCTTCGCCGTCGAGGCCCGCAGCGAGGCGGCGCGGCTGATCGCCGAGCGCACCCCCGGTGACCTGGACAAGATCTTCTTCACCAACGGTGGCGCCGAGGCGGTCGAGAACGCCATCCGGATGGCCCGGCTGCACACCGGCCGGCAGAAGATCATGTCGACCTACCGCTCGTACCACGGCGCCACCGCCAACGCGATCGCCCTCACCGGTGACCCGCGCCGCTGGGCCAACGAGACAGGCGTCTCCGGTGTGGTCCACTTCTGGGGCCCGTACGCCTACCGCTCCCCGTTCCACGCCGAGAACGAGGCGCAGGAGTGCGAGCGCGCGCTGCGGCACCTGGAGGAGATGATCGCCTTCGAGGGCCCGGGCACCGTCGCGGCGATCATCCTGGAGACGGTGGTCGGCACCGCCGGGATCCTGATCCCGCCGCAGGGTTACCTGGCCGGGGTGCGGGAGATCTGCGACCGGTACGGGATCGTCTTCATCCTGGACGAGGTGATGGCCGGGTTCGGCCGCACCGGCGCCTGGTTCGCCGCCGATCACTGGGGCGTCACGCCGGACCTCATGACCTTCGCCAAGGGCGTCAACTCGGGCTACGTCCCGCTGGGCGGCGTGGCCATCAACGCCGAGATCGCCGCGACCTTCGCCGAGCGGCCGTTCCCCGGCGGGCTCACCTACTCCGGCCACCCGCTGGCCTGCGCCTCGGCCGTCGCGACCATCAACGTGATGGCGGAGGAGGGCATCGTCGAGAACGCGAAGCACATCGGCGAGAACGTGCTCGGCCCCGGCCTGCGCGAGCTGGCCGAGCGTCACCCCTCGATCGGCGAGGTGCGCGGCCTCGGCGTGTTCTGGGCGCTGGACCTGGTCAGGGACCGCACCACCCGCGAGCCGCTGGTGCCGTACAACGCCGCCGGCGCGGCCAACGCGCCGATGGCCGAGCTGGCCGCGGCCTGCAAGCAGCGCGGGCTCTGGCCGTTCGTCAACATGAACCGGTTCCACGTCGTCCCGCCGTGCACCGTCACCGAGGAGGAGGCCAAGGCCGGCCTCGCGGTGCTCGACGAGGTGCTGTCGCTCACCGACGCACACACTGTCTGACCTACCGACAGGACGGCCCCGGGTTGCCCGTGCGCCCGGGGCCGTCCCATGCCCCGGAGGCCCCACCATGTCCAGCACCACCCTCACCCGCCGCCCGGCCGGCCGCCGCCCGGCCGGCCGCCGCCGGCCGACCCGCCGCAGCGTGCTCGGCACCGCCGGGCTGCTCGGCCTCGGCACGCTGACCGGCTGCGGCATCCCGTCCGCGTACGTCGCCGAGGACCGCCGCTCCGCCCCCGACCGCTCGGAGCGCGAGCAGCGGCTGGCCTTCTCCAACTGGACGCAGTACATCGACACCGACGACGAGGGCGGGCGCCCCACCCTCGACGCGTTCACCGAGCGGACCGGGATCAAGGTCACCTACACCGAGGACATCAACGACAACGACGAGTTCTTCGGCAAGATCGGCCCGGTGCTCACCCAGGGCACCGACCCCGGCCGCGACCTGATGGTGGTCAGCGACTGGATGGCCGGGCGGTACGTCTCGCTCGGCTGGGTGCAGACCATGGACCGGGCCAACCTGCCCAACGTCACCGCTCAGTTGGACCCGCAGCTGGCCAGCCCGGCGTTCGACCCCGGGCGCCGGCGCAGCGTGCCGTGGCAGTCCGGGATCACCGGCATCGCCTACAACCGCAAGGAGCTCGGCCGGGAGATCAAGTCCACCGCGGACCTCTGGGCGCCCGACCTCAAGGGCCGGGTCACCCTGTTCGCCGGGTTGGACGAGGCGCTCGGGCTGCTGATGCTCGCGCACGGCGCCGACCTCGCGGCCTTCACCGAGGACGACGCGCACCGGGCGATGGACGCGGTGCAGAAGATGGTCGACGCCCGGCACATCCGCCGCTTCACCGGCAACGACTACACCAGCGACCTGGCCTCCGGCGCCGCGCTGGCCTGCCAGGCGTACTCCGGCGACGCCGTCCAACTCACCGCGGAGAACCCGGACATCGCGTTCGTGGTGCCGGAGGAGGGCGGCGAACTCTGGGCGGAGAGCCTGCTGATCCCCAACCGCGCCGGGCACAAGCGGAACGCCGAGCTGCTGATCGACCACTACTACCGGCCCGAGGTGGCCGCCGAACTGGCCGCCGCCGTGCAGTACATCTGCCCGGTGCCGGCCGCCCGCGAGGTGCTGGCGGCCAGCGGGGACAAGGAGAAGGCCGAGCTGGCGGAGCACCCGCTGGTCTTCCCGACCGAGGAGATGCGGGCCCGGCTGCACACCATGCGCGACGTCACCTCGGCCGAGCGGCCCGGTCTGCACAAGGTCTGGGGGCGCATCACCGGGGTCTGAGCCTCGCCGACGCGTCACCGGGGTCTGACCCTCGCCGACGCCTCACCGGCGTCCGGCCCCCGGCGACGCCCCGTCTGGGTCCGGCCCCCGCGACGCGTCACCGGGTCCGGCCCTCACCTGCGTACCGCGTCCAGGGCGAGCAGCGCGACGTGCAGGGAGAGGCAGGACTCCACCTGGTCGAGGTCGACGCCGAGGATCCGCTCGACCTTGTGCAGCCGGTCGTAGAAGGACGGCCGGGACAGGTGCGCGGCGTCGGCCGCCGCGGACTTGTTCCGGCCCTGCTCCAGGTAGATCCGCAGCATCTGCACCAACTGGGCGTTGTGCTCGGCGTCGTAGGCGAGCAGCGGGCCCAGCTCCCGCTCCACGTAGGTCTGCAGCCGGGCGTCGTCGCGCAGCAGGTGCAGCAGGCCGCGCAGCCGGACGTCGGGCAGCCGGTAGTAGGCGGCGGCCCGGCCGCCGGGTGCGTCGTGCAGGGCGGCGTCGGCGACCTGGGTGGCCTCCAGCAGGGTGCGGCGGGCGTCGCGGACGGAGCCGACCGAGGAGCCGACGGCGACCACCGGGGCCGGGGCGGGCGCGGCGTCCCGGTGGGCCTCCGCGTTCAGCCGGCGCAGCGCCGCGGCGAAGGCGTCCAGCGCGGCGTGCTCGTCCTGCTGGGTGCCGAGCGCGATCAGTACGCCCACGCCCTCGTCGTCCAGCGCGCCGACCAGGGCGGAAAGCCGGCAGACGCGGACGGCGCTCGCCGCCAGCTCGGTGAAGTCGCGCAGCCGGGCCTGCGCCTCCAGCGCGGCCGGGATCGGCCCGCGGCGCTGGCGCAGCACCACGCCGACCAGCCGCCGGCCGTCCAGCGGCACGCCGAGCGCCTGGGCGCGCAGGGCCACCTCGGAGACGGTCAGCGCATGGGTCAGGATGCCGGAGAGCAGAGTGCGGTGGGTCTGCCGCTCCAGGCTCTCCCGGTCGCGGACCACCAGCCGGTTGAGCGCCAGCGCGGAGGCCCCGCGCTCCAGCAGCATGGTGTGGGGATGGGTGCCGCCCTCCGGCAGCGGCCCCGGGTCCTGCACCAGGACGAGCCGGCCCCAGTCCTGGCCGCGCGCTCCGACGGTGGTCACCAGCCAGCCGCTGCGCGGGTCGTGGCCGGTCCGCCCGGCCGGGCGGACCCCGCGCGAGCGGCGCTCCCAGTCCTCCAGCAGCTCGGTCTCGGGCCGGCCGGCGGTGTCGTGCGCGAGCACCTGGTGGGCGAGGTTCTCCAGGACGACGGGCCCGCCGGCCATCCGGGCCACCTGGCGGACCACCTCGGCCGGTTCGGCGCCCTCCACCACCAGCTCGTTGAAGACCTGGTGGACCGCCTCGGAGATGCGCAGCTGCTCCAGCTGGGCGTTGACCACCAGGGCGTGCACGGCCTCGGTGACGGCGACGAAGCGCAGCTCGCGGCGGAGCGCGATCAGCGGCAGGCCGCGCTGCTCGGCGGCGTGCACCAGGGCGCGCGGCAGTGAGTCGAAGTACCGTCTTCCGAACTCGATGACCAGTCCGGCAACCCCGACCTCGTCCAGCTCGCGCACGTACTGCGCCAGGCCCTCGCGGTGCTCGGGCAGGGCGATGCCGGTGGTCAGCACCAGTTCGCCGCCCTGGAGCACGCCGGCGACGTCGGGCAGTTCGCTGACGTGGACCCAGCGGACCGGGCGCTCAAGATGGCCGGCGCCGGCGACGACCTGGGGGAGGCCGCGCCGCATCACCTCCAGGTCGAGCACACGGGCGACGGTGGGGAGCATCGCGGGCCTCCAGGGTTCAGAGTGTCAGGTAAATCATCCCTCGCGGCGACGATCTGTTGCCCTGCCCGAACCCTTCCACCCTGTAAGGCCCTTTGCGCCGCGCTTGTCGCAGTGACCCTTGTCACGCGCGGGCGGCACCGGGCATGGTCAGCGGGTCGGCTGTGGCGAAACACGACATCACCGCCGGAATCCGTCGCGTAACCAGAAAGCAACAGCGGAATCCCTTGTCGAGGTAACGCAGTGCTGTCAGGATCGCGCTCCTCGGTGATCAACCGGACCGGATTTCCCCCGTACCCGGGGCGCGGCGACTCGACCAGTCGTACGACGCCGGTACGGGCCCCGTGCCCGCCGGCACGGGCAGCATGACGGGGATCAGCCGATCGGCAGGCCGTGCGGGCAGTCGACGCGCAGGCCGCCGAACCACCGGGCACTTGGAGGAACCAGATGGACCTGACCGACTTCGGGGCAGGCGCGCAGTACATCGCGGGCCGGCAGAGCCGGGGGAGCGGCGAGCCCTTCCAGGTCGTCAACCCGGCCGACGGCAGCGTCGTCGAGCAGGTCGCCCTGGCCTCCACCGAGCAGGTCGACGCCGCCGTGGCCGCCGCCCGGGCCGCGCTGCCCGAGTGGGCCGGCGCCACCCCGGGCGCCCGCTCCGAGGCGCTGACCCGGCTGGCCGCCGTCCTCACCGACGCCGCCGCCGACCTCGCCGCGGTGGAGACCGCGCAGACCGGCAAGCCGGTCAAGCTCGCCACCGAGTTCGACGTCCCCGGCACCATCGACAACACCGCCTTCTTCGCCGGGGCCGCCCGCAGCCTGGAGGGCAAGGCGGCCGGCGAGTACTCCGGCGACCACACCTCGTACGTGCGGCGCGAGCCGATCGGCGTGGTCGGTTCGATCTCGCCGTGGAACTACCCGCTGCAGATGGCCGCCTGGAAGATCCTCCCGGCCATCGCGGCGGGCAACACCATCGTCCTCAAGCCGGCCGAGCTGACCCCGCTGACCTCGCTGATGTTCGCCCGGGCCTGCACGGCGGCCGGCATCCCGGACGGCGTGGTCAACGTCGTCACCGGCGCGGGGCGCACCGCGGGCGAGCACCTGGTCTCCCACCCGGACGTCGCGATGGTCTCCTTCACCGGCTCCACGCCGGTCGGCCGGCGGGTCGCCGAACTCGCCACCGCGAGCGTCAAGCGCACCCACCTGGAGCTCGGCGGCAAGGCTCCGTTCGTGGTCTTCGACGACGCGGACCTGGACGCCGCCGTGCACGGCGCGGTCGCCGCCTCCCTGATCAACGGCGGCCAGGACTGCACCGCCGCGACCCGGGCCTATGTGCAGCGCCCGCTCTACGAGGCCTTCGTGGCCGGTGTCGCCGAGCTGTACGGCGCGATCCGGCTCGGCGACCCGCTGAACCCGCGGACCGACCTGGGCCCGCTGGTCTCCTTCACCCACCGCGACCGGGTGGCCGGCTTCGTCGAGCGCGCCCGCTCGTACGCGACCGTGGTGACCGGCGGCCACGCCCCCGCGAAGGGCCACGACGGCACCGACCTCACCCGCGGCGCCTACTACGCGCCCACCCTGGTCACCGGCGCCGCCCAGGACAGCGAGATCGTCCAGGGCGAGATCTTCGGCCCGGTGCTGGTCGTGCTGCCCTTCGACGGCGACGACGAGGGCCTGCGACTGGCCAACGACACCCCGTACGGCCTGGCCGCCTCGGCCTGGACCAGCAACATCCACCGCTCGCTGCGGGCCACCCGGGAGATCGCGGCCGGCTGCGTCTGGGTCAACGACCACATCCCGATCATCAGCGAGATGCCGCACGGCGGCTACAAGTCCTCCGGCTACGGCAAGGACATGTCGCAGTACTCGCTGGACGAGTACACCCAGGTCAAGCACGTCATGTTCGACACCACCGCGGTCGCCCGCAAGGACTGGCACCGCACCGTCTTCGGAGACAGATAACCCTCAGTCAGGGGCGCCCCCCACCGCCCCGACCTCTCCCCAGGAGGCCCGTTCCATGGCGTTCAACGAGCTCACCGACGGTCTGTCGGAACCGGTCCGCAAGGCCTGGGAACGCAGTCTGACCAGCGGCCGGGCCGCCCTCAGCCGGCGGACCGTGCTGCGCGCCGCCGCCCTCACCGCCGGCGCGGGCAGCCTGGCGGCCTGCGGCATCCCGCCCGCGAGGACCGCCGCAACCGGTGACTCCACCGCGAACGCCGCCAAGGACCTCTCGGACAGCGAGAAGGAGGTGAACTTCTCCAACTGGCCGCTCTACGTCGACACCGACGAGGTGGACAAGGAGAAGCACGGCACGCTGGAGGCCTTCACCGCCGCGACCGGGATCAAGGTCAGGTACACCGAGGACGTCAACGACAACGTCGAGTTCTTCGGCAAGGTCAAGCCGCAGCTCGCGGCCGGCCAGGACACCGGCCGGGACCTGATGGTGCTCACCGACTGGATGGCCGCCCGGCTGATCCGGCTGGGCTGGGCGCAGAAGCTCGACCCGGCCAACGTCACCACCGCCATCACCACCATCGAGTCCCGCTTCCGCGCTCCCGACTGGGACCCGGGCCGGCTCTTCAGCTACCCGTGGGCCGGCATCCAGACGGTGGTCGCCTACAACAGGAAGGCCACCAAGGGGAAGGAGGTCACCAGCATCGCGCAGCTGCTGGAGGACCCGGACCTCAAGGGCCGGGTCACCTTCCTCTCCGAGATGCGCGACACCGTCGGGATGACCCTGCTGGACATGGGCAAGGACCCGGCGAAGTTCACCGCCGACGACTACGACGCGGCGATCGCCCGGCTGCAGAAGGCCGTGGACAACAAGCAGATCCGCCGCTTCACCGGCAACGACTACGGCCAGGAACTCTCCTCCGGCGACATCGCGGCCTGCGTCGCCTGGGGCGGCGACCTGATCCAGTTGCGGGCCGACAACCCGGACATCGAGTTCGTGATCCCGGAGAAGGGCTTCGTCACCGCGACGGACAACATGCTCGTCCCGGCCAAGGCACAGCACAAGGCCAACGCCGAGAAGCTGATCGACTTCTACTATCAGCCCAAGATCGCGGCGCAGCTGGTCGCGGGCATCGGCTACGTCTCCGCCGTCACCGGGATGCAGGAGGAACTGGCCGCCCTCGCCCCGGACATCGCGGCCAACCCGCTGGTCGTCCCCACCCCCGAGATGGCGGCCAAGGCGCACGTCTTCCGGACCCTCACCGAGACCGAGGAGAGCGGCTTCGAGGAGAAGTTCTCCAAGCTCATCGGCGCCTGACCCCCACTGACGGCAGAGAAACCAGAGAGACACCACCACCCATGACAGAGCAGCAGCGCTCGGCGGCCACCGGCGGCGACGTCCGCCTCACCGGCATCGGCAAGACCTACGGCTCCTTCACCGCCGTCCACCCGCTCGACCTGACCGTCCCGCAGGGCTCCTTCTTCGCCCTGCTCGGCGCCTCCGGCTGCGGCAAGACCACCACCCTGCGGATGATCGCCGGACTGGAGGAGCCCACCAGCGGCACCGTCCTGATCGGCGGCCAGGACGTCACCGCCCTCCCCCCGTACAAGCGGCCGGTGAACACCGTCTTCCAGAGCTACGCGCTCTTCCCGCACCTCGACATCTTCGAGAACGTCGCCTTCGGGCTGCGCCGGCGCGGCCGCAAGGACGTCAAGAAGCAGGTCGACGAGATGCTGGAACTGGTCGAACTCGGCCAGTACGCCCGGCGCAAGCCGCACCAGCTCTCCGGCGGCCAGCAGCAGCGCGTCGCCGTCGCCCGCGCGCTGATCAACCACCCGCAGGTCCTGCTCCTGGACGAGCCGCTCGGCGCCCTCGACCTCAAGCTCCGCCGCCAGATGCAGCTGGAGCTCAAGCGGATCCAGACCGAGGTCGGCATCACCTTCGTCCACGTCACCCACGACCAGGAGGAGGCCATGACCATGGCCGACACCATCGCGGTGATGAACGGCGGCCGGGTCGAACAGCTCGGCGCGCCCGCCGACCTCTACGAGAACCCCGCCACCACCTTCGTGGCCAACTTCCTCGGCCAGTCCAACCTGCTGCCCGCCGAGGTCACCGGCAGCGAGGGCGACGACCTGCTGCTCACCGCCGGCGGCATCCGGCTCGCCGTCCCGAAGGCCCGCTGCGCCACCGAGGCGAAGAAGGTCCACCTCGGCGTGCGGCCGGAGAAGATCACCATCGAGCACACCTCCGCCGAGGTCGCCGAGGGCCGCAACCGGCTGGCCGGCACCGTGGTCGACTCCAGCTTCATCGGCGTCTCCACCCAGTACCTGGTGCGCACCGACGGCGGCCAGGAGGTCACCGTCTTCGAGCAGAACATGGAGCGCGACGCCCGGATCGTCCCCGGCGCACCGGTCGTCCTGCACTGGAACCCGGCGCACTCCTTCGCCCTGGACGCCGCGCAGGCGATCGACGCGGGCACCGGGGAGGAGGCGGCATGACCACCACCACCCCGGCGGCACCGCCGCAGGCGATACCGCCCGACGGCGGCCCGCTCCCCGGAGCCGCCCCGAAGCAGAAGCGCCGGCTCACCCCGTACTGGCTGCTGCTGCCCGGCATCGCCTGGCTGGTCGTCTTCTTCGCGGTGCCGATGGTCTACCAGGGCTCCACCTCCCTGCAGACCGGCTCGCTGGAGGACGGGTTCCGCGTCACCTGGCACTTCGCCACCTACTGGGACGCCCTGGTCGAGTACCGCTGGCACTTCGTCCGCTCGTTCGGCTATGCCGCCACCGCGACGGTGATGTGCCTGGCCATCGGCTACCCGCTCGCGTACACGATCGCCTTCAAGGCGAGCAAGCGCTGGCGCAACGTCATCCTGATCCTGGTGATCGCGCCGTTCTTCACCAGCTTCCTGATCCGGACGCTGGCCTGGAAGACGATCCTCTCGGACGGCGGCCCGGTGGTCGGCGTGCTCAACACGCTGCACGTCCTGGACGTCACCAGCGCGATCGGCCTCACCTCCGGCGACCGGGTGCTGGCCACACCGCTCGCCGTGGTCTGCGGCCTCACCTACAACTTCCTGCCGTTCATGATCCTGCCGCTGTACACCTCGCTGGAGCGGATCGACCCGCGCCTGCACGAGGCGGCCGGCGACCTCTACGCCCGCCCGTTCACGACCTTCCGCAAGGTGACGTTCCCGATCTCGCTGCCCGGCGTGGTGGCGGGCACGCTGCTCACCTTCATCCCGGCGTCCGGCGACTACATCAACGCCCAGCTGCTGGGCTCGCCGAGCGAGCAGATGGTCGGCAACGGCATCCAGAAGCAGTTCCTGAACGTGCTCGACTACCCCACGGCGGCCGCGCTGAGCTTCATCCTGATGGCCCTGATCCTGGGCATGGTGACGGTCTACATGCGCAAGGCCGGGACGGAGGAACTGGTCTGATGTCCCGAGTGTTCACATGGATCCGCGCCCACCTGGTGGTGCTGGCCGGCCTGCTGGCCCTGGCCTACCTGGTGCTGCCCAACCTGGTGGTCCTCGCCTTCTCGTTCAACAAGCCGGCCGGCAAGTTCAACTACGAGTGGTCCGAGTTCTCCACCGACGCCTGGACCGACCCCTGCGGCGTCGCCGACATGTGCCAGTCGCTCTCGCTGAGCCTCCAGGTCGCGGTGCTCGCCACCATCGGCGCCACCGTCCTCGGCACCATGGTCGCCTTCGCGCTGGCCCGCTACCGCTTCCGCGGCCGCTCCGCCACCACCGCGATGATCTTCCTGCCGATGGCCATGCCCGAGGTGGTGATGGCCGCCTCGCTCGGCACCCTCTTCCTCAACATGCGCATCCCGTTCGGCTTCACCACCATCCTCATCGCGCACATCATGTTCTGCCTCAGCTTCGTGGTGACGGCGGTCAAGGCGCGCGTGATGAGCATGGACCCGAGGCTCGAACAGGCCGCCCAGGACCTCTACGCCACCCCCGTCCAGACCTTCCTGAGGGTCACCCTGCCGCTCGCCGCCCCCGGCATCGCCGCCGGCGCGCTGCTCAGCTTCGCGCTCTCCTTCGACGACTTCATCATCACCCAGTTCAACTCGGGCCCGACCACGGTCACCTTCCCGATGTTCGTCTGGGGAGCCTCGCAGCGGGGCATCCCGGTGCAGGTGAACGTCATCGGCACCGCGATGTTCATCGCCGCCGTCGGGCTCACCGTGGCCGGCCAGTGGCTCGGCAACCGCCGCAAGGCCACGGCCTGACCGCCCGGGCCGCCTCCCGGGCATACCGTCGGGAGGCGGCCCCACCACCACCATCGATGTGCAGAAAGTGGCTGATAATGCATGGACTCCGCCCGCGCACTCAGTGACGCCAGGCCCACCCCGTTCTGGCTGGAGGACCCGGGCCGGCCGGAGGCGCTGTCCGCCCTGGTCGGCGACGTCAAGTGCGACCTGCTGGTCGTCGGCGGCGGCTACTCCGGCCTGTGGACCGCGCTCATCGCCAAGGAACGCGACCCCTCGCTCGACGTCGTCCTGGTCGAGGGCAACGAGGTGGGATGGGCGGCGTCCGGACGCAACGGCGGATTCTGCGCAGCCAGCCTGACCCACGGCTTCGGCAACGGCCTCCAGCGCTGGCCCGGCGAACTCGCCCAGCTGGAACGCCTCGGCGCGGCCAACCTGGACGGCATCGAGGCCACCCTCAAGCGGTACGGCATCGACGCCGAGTGGGAGCGCACCGGCGAGATCGACGTCGCCACCCAGCCCCACCAGGTCGAGGAACTGCACGAGATCGCCGAGGCCGTCACCGAGTACGGCCTCGACGTCACCGTCCTCGACGCCGACGCGCTGCGCGCCGAGGTCGACTCGCCGACCTTCCTCGGGGGGATCTGGGACAAGGAGGGCGTGGCGATGGTCCACCCCGCCAAGCTCGCCTGGGGCCTCAAGGACGCCTGCCTGGGCCAGGGCGTGCGGATCTTCGAGCACACCCGGGCCCTCGACCTGCGCGAGTACGGCAGCGGCATGGCCGTCCGCACCCCGTACGGGCGGGTCTTCGCCCGCCGCGTCGCGCTCGGCACCAACGTGTTCCCGTCCCTGGTCAAGCGGGTCCGCCCGTACGTCGTACCGGTGTACGACTACGCGCTGATGACCGAGCCGCTCAACGCCGAGCAGCTCGCCGCGATCGGCTGGCGCGGCCGGCAGGGGCTCGGCGACAGCGCCAACAAGTTCCACTACTTCCGGCTCTCCGCGGACAACCGGATCCTGTGGGGCGGCTACGACGCGGTCTACCACTACGGCGGGCGCGTCCGGCACGAGTACGACCAGCGGCCGGAGACCTTCCGGACCCTGGCTCACAACTTCTTCCGCTGCTTCCCCCAGCTGGAGGGGCTGCGCTTCACCCATGCCTGGGGCGGCGCGATCGACACCTGCAGCCGGTTCTCGGCGTTCTTCGACACCGCCTACCGGGGCCGGGTCGCCTACGCGACCGGCTACACCGGGCTCGGCGTCGGCGCCACCCGGTTCGGCGCCGAGGTGATGCTCGACCTGCTGGAGGGCGCCAGGACGGAGCGCACCTCACTGGAGATGGTGCGCAGCAAGCCGCTGCCGTTCCCGCCCGAGCCGGTCCGCTGGGCCGGGATCGAGATCACCACCCGCTCGCTCGAGTACGCCGACCACCACGGCGGCCGGCGCAACCTCTGGCTGCGCACCCTCGACCGGATGGGGCTGGGCTTCGACAGCTGAGCCGTGGCTGAGCCGTTCGGATCACGTGATCCGGCACCTGTGTAAGAGAGACCCGCCGTCCGCCTCTTGTCGGTGACGGCGGGTCTCGGTTTCCCGTCGCGCCACGATGAGCAGCTACGGCCGGTAGCGGGCTGAGAGACGGGGACAGGACCATGGAGAGCACCGGACTGCACTGGCTCGCCGAGGCGGCACCCGACCCGGAGGCCTTCCGGGAACAGTGGGAACGCACCGGACTGGGCCTGATGCTGCTGCCCGCCGGCCGGCGCTGGGACGTCCTCTCGGTGCCGGGCCGGCTCGGCCGTCCCGTCCTCGACATCCTGGACGGCCGCTCCTGCGGTCCGGCCCTCACCGACTTCGGCGGCGAGAGCGTCGGCTTCCTCGTCCCCGTCGGCACCGCCGCCCGCTGGATCGGCACCGGCGTGCGCACCGCGGGAGACGGCACCTGGATCGTCGTCCCGCACCCCGCGCGGCGCAGCCGGGGCGTGCGCTGGCTCGTCCCGCCCGACGGGTCAGGGCGGCTCAACGACCCGGTCGTGCTGGAACTCGCCCTGCACGAGGCCGCCGCCAGGCTCACCGACGGGTGAGCGCCCAGCCCCGGGCCGGCAGCTCCCGGGGACGAGGACGCCCGGCGCGTGGGCGCGCCGGGCGGGCGGTCGCGTCAGACTGGACGTGTGACCACCGTCCCCGACGCCGTCGACGCGTCCCTCCGCCCCGGCCCGGCGCAGCTGCGGCTCGCCGAGCTGGCCCGGCCCGTCTGCGACCGGCTCGGACTCGCCCTCGCCGGCGGTCACGCCCTGCGCGCGCACGGAGTGCCGGCCGGCGCCCAGGACGGGCTCACCCTGGTGACCAGCGGCGGCACCGACCTGCCGCAGGCCGCCGCCGAGCTGGCCGCCGCCTACCGCGCGGCCGGTGGAGGGGTCGCCGAACGCCCCGGCACGCCGCGCCTGGAACAGCTCTCCGTCCGGCTGACGCTCGGCGGGCGGACGCACACGGTGGAGCTGCGCAAGGAGCCGCTGAGCCACCGCCCGGTCCGCCTGGACCTCGGCGCACCGGAGGCGCCCTTGCCGATGACCGCCGTCGCCCTGGAGGACGCGGCCGCGCTGACCACCGCACTGCTCGCCGACCGTGGTCTGCCGCGCGACCTGGTCGACGTGCACGCGCTGACCGCCTGGTACCGGGAGGGCGAACTGCTCGCGCTGGCCAGCGCGCTGGACACGGACTTCCAGCCCACCGTCCTCGCCGACCGGCTGGAGACACTGGCCGACGCCGCCGACGGGCGCTTCCGCGCCAGGGGCGTCGCCGGCAGCGCCGTCGACGGGCTGAAGCGGTGGGCGCTCGCCTGGGCACAGGACCTCCGGCTGGACCTGCTGGAGACGCTGGAGGCCCCGGACGGGCTGCACGACCCGTACCTGGAGGACGTCGAGGAGGCGGAGGAGCGCTGAGCTTCGCCCGTTCGGCCCAGCCGGCCTACGACCTGTAAGGCTGAATCCCCGATGCCCGTCAGCCTGTTCGTTGAGGCCGGGCACGACGCCCACCAGACTGGGTGGTGAGCGCGGTAGCCCCGTGATCCCGTCGCCCGGCCCACTCGCGGGCGGCGCCAGACAAGGGACCGACGGCAGGACGCCGCCCGGGACTTCGGAGGCAGACGGACTTGAGCAAGCACATCATCCACTGGATCGGCGGCGCGCCGGTCGCCACCGCCGGCACCGCTCCCCGCCGCGGTGACATCTTCGACCCGGCCACCGGCCAGGTCGCGGGCCACGTCGACTTCGCCGAGATCGCCGAGGTCGACCAGGCGGTGGCCGCCGCCGCGTCGGCCTTCGCCGAGTGGCGCAACGCCTCGGTGGCCAAGCGCAGCACCGTCCTCTTCAGCTTCCGCGAGCTGCTCAACGCCCGCCGCGACGAGCTGGCCGCGATCATCGTCTCCGAGCACGGCAAGGTGCACTCCGACGCGCTCGGCGAGATCGCCCGCGGCCTGGAGGTCGTCGAGTACGCCTGCGGCATCCCGCAGCTCCTCAAGGGCGGCTTCACCGAGCAGGCCTCCACCGGCATCGACGTCTACTCGATCCGACAGCCGCTCGGGCCGGTCGCGATCATCTCGCCGTTCAACTTCCCGGCCATGGTGCCGATGTGGTTCTTCCCGATCGCCATCGCGGCCGGCAACACCGTCGTGGTGAAGCCCTCCGAGAAGGACCCGTCGGCGGCCAACTTCCTCGCCGAGCTGTGGAAGGAGGCCGGCCTGCCGGACGGCGTCTTCAACGTCGTGCACGGTGACAAGGTCGCCGTCGACCGTCTGCTGGAGCACCCCGACATCAAGTCGGTCAGCTTCGTCGGCTCCACCCCGATCGCCCGGTACGTCTACGAGACCGGCACCCGCTACGGCAAGCGTGTCCAGGCGCTCGGCGGCGCCAAGAACCACATGCTCGTCCTGCCCGACGCCGACCTCGACCTTAGCGCCGACGCCGCCATCAACGCCGGCTTCGGAGCGGCCGGCGAGCGCTGCATGGCCATCTCGGTCCTGGTCGCGGTCGACCCGATCGGCGACGAGCTGGTCGAGAAGATCAAGCAGCGGATGGCCGGCCTGAAGGTCGGCCCCGGCTGCAACGGCGAGTCCGAGATGGGCCCGCTGGTCACCGGCCAGCACCGGGACAAGGTCACCTCCTACGTGGAGTCCGGCGTCGCCGACGGCGCGGAGCTCGCGGTCGACGGCCGCAAGCACCCGATCACCGCCGAGGACCGCAACGGCGCCCCGACGGCGGACGGCTTCTGGCTCGGCCCCACGCTGTTCGACCACGTGAAGCCCGGCATGTCCGTCTACAACGACGAGATCTTCGGTCCGGTGCTGTCCGTCGTGCGCGTCGCCTCCTACGAGGAGGGCGTCGCCCTCATCAACGCCAACCCGTACGGCAACGGCACCGCCATCTTCACCAACGACGGCGGCGCGGCCCGGCGCTTCCAGTACGAGGTCGAGGTCGGCATGGTCGGCATCAACGTTCCGATCCCCGTCCCGGTCGCCTACTACTCCTTCGGCGGCTGGAAGGCCTCCCTGTTCGGCGACACCCACGCGTACGGCCCGGACGGCGTGCAGTTCTTCACCCGCGGCAAGGCCGTCACCCAGCGCTGGCTCGACCCCTCGCACGGCGGCATCAACCTCGGCTTCCCGACCAACAGCTGAGCCCGCTTGGCTGCGGCCGCCGGCCGGACCCCTCCCCGGGGTCCGGCCGGCGGCCGTTCGCCGTTGCCGCGGCTACCGCGGCTCGCCGTTCCGGCCGACCTCGCGGCGCACCTTGGCGCGCACCGCCAGCGACACCACCGGACCGAGGCTGTCCACCACCTCGACCAGCACGCCCAGCCGGTCCAGCGCCGCGAACGCCCCGGCCGCCCCCTGCGGATCCACCCCTTCGTACAGCTCCAGCCCGACGAAGGCCGCCGCCACCGCGCGGGCCAGCCCCGGTAGATCGAGGAACTCGGCGAGGGGATGTCCCGCGTACAACCGCTCCAGAACGCGCTGGAGCTCGTCCGTCCACATCCGCAGCGCGTCGGCCGTCGCCTCCGTGAGCTGCGGATGGCCCGTAGCGCCGGCCAGGAACTGCCCGAGCAGGGCGACGTTTCCCGCCGCTCGCTCCTCCTCGTCGAGGTTCTGCCCGATGCTCAGCAGCTCACGCAGCGAGCCCGCCGCCTCGAAGTGCGGCCGGTACCGGTCCAGCCGCAGCCCGGTCTCGCGCAGGGCGGCCGCGGCCAGCAGACCCTCCACCGTCTTGAAGTGGTAGAACACCAAGGCCTGGTTGACGCCGATCTCGGCGGCGATGGTGCGAGCCGAGACTCCCGAGATTCCCTGCCGTTTGAGCGCGCTGATGGCAGCTTCCATCAGCCGGTCGCGTGTGTCGCTCATGTGCGGCAGCGTAGCTGCCGCGCCCGGCCACCCGGACGGCGGTTCCGACCACTCACGTGCGGACGGATTCCCGGACCGGCCGGACATGGTTCGGAATTCCCTCCGGACCGATGAGCGGATATTCCGCGGTGAACCACCCCTGGTACCCCATCACCAGGCCGACCAGCGGGTTGACGACCCGGACCTGAATGCGGAACCGGCCGGCCTCCTCGTCGAACCACTCGTGCAGATCCGCCCGGCCCGTCAGCACGCCAGGCCAGCGCGGCGAACCCGGGAGCGCGGAGACCCGCTGCTCACCCGAGGAGATCACCAGCCCGCCGCGCTTGGTGACCCGGACATGCAGGTCCACGGCGAGGTGTTGGTGCGTCCCCAGGAAGTCGACGACCGTCCCCGGCTGCGGTGCGGCCACCATCGTCGCGTCGAAACGGCGGGGCCGGGTGAACTGGAACGTCCGGACGAAGGTGACGGTCTCCCTGCCGAAGCCGTCCCGGTAGGCGTAGTTGGCGATGGTGAACGGCACGTCGCGGCCGTGCTCCGGGAACAGGATGTTCTGCCGGCTCCCGAGCCGGAGCAGTGGGGCCAGCCACCGTGCCCCCTGCCGGATGCGCTCCATCCGGCCGGAGCCGATGCAGGCGACGCCGTCCTGGGAGGAGAAGCCGAACCGGCGTTGCAGCTCGGGGTGAAGCCGGTCGAAGTCGGCCCCCAGCGCCTGCCGGAAGATCGACGGGCCTGCGCTCCCAGTCGTGGAGGTGGTGGTGGCGGTGGTGCGTGCTGAGGCTGCGGCGGTGGTCACGGCGTCTCCAGGGCGTTGAGCAGGCGGGGCCGGCGGGTGCTGAGGGCAGGGCTGTTCCGGTCCGGGCGTCTGGCACAGCGCCGGGCGGCGGGGGTGACGGGGGAGGGCGGCAGGAGAGCGGAGAGAAGGAGGACGACCCCGCCGCAGGCCGTTCCCACGACCGGACCGGCCGCGGCGGCCGTCAGGAGCGCGGCAGCGACGGTGGCGCCCAGCCGCGCTCCGGTCTCGGCCACGGCATGCAGGCGCGCGCGTTCGGGCGGGATCCCGCGCTCGGCCCAGAGCCGCAGCCGGTCGAACGACCACGCGGTGAGCCATCCGACGACGGGCCGCACGAACCAGCGGTCCACCAGGGCACCACCGGGCCATCCCCAACTCCGGTAGTCGTAGCCCGTGACGAACCGGACGGTTCCGCCGGACGGTGACGCAGCAGGGACGTAGCGCCAGTAGCCGGAGCCCTCCTGAAGAGGGGAGAGCCCGTTGTCGGCGACGAACCGCAGTGCGCTGATCCGTGAGCCGTCGGGCCGGCACCGCTCGGCCGTGGTGATCCCGGTGCCCGTGAGCGCCGGGCCGCCCGGTGGTCCGAGCCAGTAGCGGAAGCGGATCGCGGCCGGGCGTTCCGCCCCTCCGCCCTCCTCCCCATGGCCCGAGGCTCCGTACCGGATCCGCGTGAAGCGTGCGTCCCACCTCTCGTGCTCGTGCAGTGTCTGGGTGAGATCCCAGAGCACGTCCATCGGTGCACGGATCCGGGTCTCGACGTAGATCGGACTGGTCGGCCGCCTGGTAGCAGGCATGACTGCCCCCCGAGTGAGAGTTTGAGCGACTGCTCAACTTCGATGGGCGTCATGATGACAGAGATTTGAGCGACCGCTCAAGAGGGGGTCGAGGCCGGCCGGCGTTTGCGTTGCCCTGTCGATCGGCGTAGTGTTCCCTAGTCGCTCGGCAGGGAGCACCGGACACGCATCGGCGCGGACGGTCCCGGGGCGGCCAATCCCTAGAAACACACTTCCCGGTTCGGGCTGGGTC
>NZ_JBVHHB010000036.1:0-85057 GCF_055561295.1 Kitasatospora sp. NPDC022785
ACATGGAAACCGTAAGGAGCCAGTTCCCCGTCCTGGCGGTAGTCGCCGCCGCCCAGGCCCACACGGGCACCAGCGCCAGGTGCGGCAGCACACCAGCGGCAAGAAAACCGGTGTCCCGCTGCGCCCGGAGGACCGTGCGTCTCAGTCCAGCTGGAATCGTCATGGCACGACGCTAGGGCACCGCAGGAGGACGGTGCCATGAAACCTGCACCCGATCTCATGGTGAACCTAGTACCAGCTGTAGATCTTGATCTCGGCCTGTGGGCGGACAGCATCTCGGGTCGGTAGGTCGGCTTCTGCCGGCCGCCGGCAGGTAGACCGGGCCCGGTGGAACAGGCACTATGCCCCGGTGCGAACGCGGTGGTGATCAGCGCCAGTTCGCCTCCCGCGACGAACTGGCCGCGGCCATCGACACCTTCGTCTTGGCCTACGACGAACACGACGCCAAGCCCTACCGCCGGACCTACGACGGCAGCCCACTCAAAGCCGCATGAACCCCTGAAGGATCAACGCGGCGCTGCACTAGATGATCAATTCCAAGGGGTCGTTGGACGGTCGTAGGCAGTTTCGCTTCGTCGGATCGGTCTGCGAGAGTTTGGCCATGAGTGACGTTGTTATCCGTCGGGCCGAGTCCGATGACGCGACCGCGCTGGCAGCCATGCGCTGGCGGTTCAAGGTGGAGGACGGCGGAGATGAAGTCCCGCAGAACGAAGAGGAGTTCACCGCCGAGTGCGAGCAGTGGCTGCGTTCCCGGATGGTCGGGCCGTGGCGTGCCTGGGTTGCGGAAGTGGGCGGTCGGCCCTGTGGTCACGTGTTCGTGTGTCTTGTGGAGAAGGTCCCCAGTCCCTACCCGGGTTCCGACGCCCTGGGCTACGTGACGAACTTCTACGTCGCCCCTGAACAGCGCAATCGCGGTCTGGGCAGGGCCCTGCTCGACGAGGCCACCGGCTATGCGCGCGTTCGCGGCCTGGATACGTTGATCGTGTGGCCGTCTGAGCGCAGTGCGCCGCTGTACCGGCGCTGCGGATTCGACGGACCGGACGAGCTCCTCGAACAGCCTGTCGCGCCCAGCTGAGCGAAGTTCTCGCACTGACTGCGCGGACGATGCGAGGGCGCCCAAGGTCAGTCTGTGACGAACGACCTGGACACCCTCGCGACCGCACTCTATGTGAAGACCGACGACCTGCTGAGGACTCGCCGCAATTCGCCCCGCAGCGTCCGGCCGTGGGCATCGTGCCGCAGCTCAGCGACGCCGAGCTGGTAACGCTGGCGATGATGCAGGCGATGCTCGGTTTCACCTCCGAGGCCCGCTGGCTGCGCCACGCCGGCGCCCACCTGCGCCACCTCTTTCCGTACCTGCCCCAGCAGCCCGGCTACAACAAGCGGCTGCGCAAGGCTGCCGAACTGATCCGCCGGGTCACCTGGGCACTGGCCCGCGACACCACGCTATGGAGCGACGACGTGTGGGTGGCGGACTCCACGCCCGTCGAGTGCGGGCGCTCCCGAGAGACCGTCAAACGCTCCGACCTGGCCGGATGGGCCCAGAACGGCTACTGCGCCAGCCACTCGCGCTACTTCTGGGGACTGCGGCTGCATCTGGTCTGCACCCTTCACGGCCTGCCGATCGCGTTCGCACTCACCGGGGCCAAGGCAGACGAGCGCAAGACCCTGCTCGACCTGCTCGCCGTCGAACCCCGTCTCACCGCCGAATACCCGGGACAGACACTGATCGGAGACAAGAACTACTTCGGCCGAGAGTTCGAACAGCGGCTCGCCGACCTGGACATCCGCCTCCTGCGGCCGGCCCGCAAGGGCGAGCCACAGCGAGCCGGATCACAGCTGTTCAAGCCACTGCGCCAGGTCATCGAGTCGGTCAACGAGACCTTCAAGGGCCAGCTCGACCTCGAACGACACCGAGGCCGCACCCCCAATGGTGTAACCGTCCGAGTCCTGCAACGCATCCTCGCGCTCACCGCCGCGATCTGGCACAACGACCGCACCGGCCAGCCAACCATGCGCACGCTCACTGCCTACGACCACTAAGCCCCTTGGAATTGATCATCTAGGACTGGAAGGCTACTTCCGGATTGTTCGGCGAGGGGCCGTCCAGCAGCGGACTGTGGATCCCCTTCAGCGTCTGGTCGAAGAACGCCGTCACGTACTCGCGGGTGATCACCACCCCGCGTTCCGGGGAGAGAGGCCCCGTCGGGAACCCGGCCTGCTCCTGAAGCACGTCCAGGTCGGAGAAGCTGAAGTGGTCGGCGCCGGCGACCGTCAGCCACTTCTTGTAGCCGCCGAGGGCGGCCCAGGCCCGCCCCACGATGCTGTCACCGCTGCCGGGCGTGTGGCCGTCGCTACCCAGCATGAGGAAGGGCCGGTTGATCTGGCCGGGCATCGGGACCGGGTGGAAGGTGCCGTCCATGTCCACTCCGGCCCGTACTCGCGGGTCGGCGATCATCGTGGCGGCCGCCGCCGCTCCGCCGAGGGAGTGTCCGGCCATGCCGATCTCGTGCTTGTCGATGAGGTGTGCCAGGCGCCACGCAGTGTTGCCGTGCGTCAACTGGTCGATCACGAAGGACACGTCCCGTCCCCGGCTGACAGCTTCGGCGTCGAAGTCGATCGTTTCCGGGTGGTCGCAGATCGCGCACGGCGGCGTCTGGCCGTTCGCCAGCGTCTCGCCGCTGTCCTCGTAGGTGTGGCCGACGAGCGCGACGACGTAGCCGTGACTGGCCAGGTCGGTCGCGAGCGAGGTGAGCATCATGCGCGGGTTCTCGGACGCGGCTGAGAGGACCACCAGCGGATGCTTGCCGCGTTGCGGCCGCGCGCCGTCGAAGGCGTGAGTGGTGACGCTGGAAAGGGTCTGCGGGGTGACGCCGTAGCTCGCCGGCATCTTCCGGCGCTCGGTGATTCCGGCTGCCTCGGCGACGGTCATGTAAGGGGCCGGAGTCCCGGTCCCGGGGACAGCGGGGTAGACCATCGTGACGGTCAGTTGGCGGGGGCCGGACGACGGCACCCACGGGTCGAGGCGGCTCGTGTCGGTGAGGTGGATGATGTCCTCGCCGGCGGCGTAGGGGCCGGTCGGCGCGGGGAGCGTGCCGTGGAAGGACGGCGTGGGCGCGGTGGCCGTGGCCGGTGCGGTGTCGAACGCGTGCGTGGCCACCGGTGTGGCCGACGGTGTGGTCGTGGCGGCGAACCCGGCGCCGGTTCCGGTGATGAGGGCGGCGAGCGTCAGCACCGCGACAGCGCTGATACGGCGATTGCGTTTCATGGGATCGACGCTAGGACACCTCGACGGGGGTCTGCCATGAGCCTGGCACCCGAATCCATGGTGGCATCAGTGCCACCGTTGCTGATTCTGTAGTCGGACAAGAGAGGCGCGTCGACGATGCCGTTCTCCTGGGTGAAGGCGGCGATGAGGGACTGTCAGGCGATGTTGTTGACCGCTGCCCACCCAGCCCCTGCCCAGCCCTCATGTCCACCCCCGGTGACGCCGACCCCGCCTACGTGCTCACGCAGAGATTCGTCCAACAGTGCGTCAGTTCGGGGCTGGGAAGAGGGATTCCTGGGTGGCCTGGTAGCGGTAGGACTCGGTGCCGGTCTGGATCAGGGTGCAGCGGAAGGTGATCCGGTCGGCGATGGCACTTCCGATCGGTCGCCCGAGCCGGAGGTGTCAGCCTCGGTGGTCGCGGGGGTCCTCGATCGCGATCAATGCCTGATGCCGGAGCGGGCGGTCCAACGCAACAGCCGGTCCACGCCCCAGGTCGTCACCAGCCGGTCCCGCCCCAGGCCTGTGCGCGCGGCCCGGGCATAGCCGGAACCCTGCCAGTGCAGCTGCTGCGGCGTGTGTGCGTCCGTATCCACCGCGAACAGACAGCCTGCCTCGCCCGCCAGCAGCAACAGATCGTCGGGCGGGTCCCGCCGCTCGGGCAGGCAGTTGATCTCCACCGCCGTACCGGTCTCGGCGCAGGCCCGGAAGACCGCCTCGGCGTCGAACCGCGACTGCCGCCGGCCCCGGCCGGTGACCAGCCGCCCGGTGCAGTGCCCCAGCACGTCGACCTGCGGGTTGCGGACAGCCGCCACCAGCCGGGCGGTCATCGGCCCCGGCTCCGCGCGCAGCTTCGAGTGCACCGAGGCTACGACCAGGTCCAGGCGGTCGAGAAGTTCCGGCTCCTGGTCGAGGGAGCCGTCCTCCAGGATGTCGCATTCGATCCCGGACAGGAGTCGGAAGGGCGAGGTGTGGGTGTTGACGGCCGCCACCGCTTCCAGTTGGAGCCGCAGCCGCTCCGGGCTTAGGCCGTGGGCAATGGTGAGCCGGGGCGAGTGGTCGGTGAGCACGGCCCACCGGTGCCCGAGCGAGCGGGCCGCCTCCGCCATCTCCCCGATCGGGCTGCCGCCGTCTGACCAGTCTGAATGCATGTGACAGTCCCCGGTACTCGCGACCACCAGATCCCAGCCGGCCCGGGCCGCCGACCCGGCGTCGGCCTCTAGTCGGGCCAGGTAGGGCGGCGTCCCGCCCGCGGAGGCCTGGGCGATCACCTCCGCAGTGACGGGGCCGACACCGCGCAGCCGCCGCGCCGATGCCGCATCCACCGGGCCGACGGGCAGCCCACGGGACGCGTCAGCTGCCGCGTGGAAGGCCCTGACCCGGTACGGGGACGCCCCAAGCCATTCGAGGAGGAACGCGATCCGCCGTAGCGCTTCGACCGGATCCATACCACCAGTTTCTCCCACCCCGGCGACACCGCAGCACTTGCCGGACACCGCGTGATCCAGGCGCTTCTCTCCCTTGTGGACGATCATCGGATCGCTGGTCTGGCTACCGTTCAGGGCCTGAGAACCGACGTGATGGGCGCCCAAGGTGCGCACCGCTTCGATGACGAATCCGCCGCGGGCCGGGCGATCATCCGGCGGCAGGCGGTCCGACAGTCCTGGAAGACGGGATCGGCCACGGCTCTGCCACGCGCGCAGAGCACGAAACGGTGGCACGGGGGCGGACTGCCCCGCCGGCGTGCGACAACAAAGGTCAGACACCAGGCACACCTTCCCCCGTGGTGACGAAGCACTGTCGGTCCAGGGGCCGCGGCGCCCTTCCGTGCGGTTCCGGGGGCCCGGGCAAAGCCTCACTACGGTGCCGCGCGACCCGTCACGGCGGTCGGCCGGAGGGGCCCGTCACGGCGCCGGGGGGCCCGGACGCCTCGCGCCTCGCGCTTCGCGCGCCCGCCTCCCGGCAGGCCAGGCCTTCTCGTCCTCGACGTTTCCGTTCGCGTCATTCGGCGGCGGGACATAGGGGGCTTGCGCGTTCCGGGCCCCGGTCGTGCTCTCGGCGGTGGCGTCGTAGCCCTCCTTCACCGCTCCGGTGTCGGGCCGACGCGGGTTGGGCCGGTCCACGGGGTCGGCGTGGTCGGAGGCGCTGTCTCCGTACGAGCGATCAGCGGGAGGCCCGGCCTCGGCGGCGGCCTGCTCGTTCCGGTCCTCGTGCTGGGTGTCCTTGTGTGCCACGGGAGGCTCCCGTTCGGTGGGGCGGAAGGGAGGGGCAGGCGCAGGGATCGGGTGAAACACCTCGCTCCGGCGCCGGATCCAGTCGCGGGCCCCCAGGTACGGACCGGATCGGAGCGCCGGGCTGGCCCGGCGGAACGGGAGGCCGCTCGCCGGTTCGGCTCGTAGAAGACCCTCGGGCCGCGGGCACGTCGACTTGTAACGGGCCGGGCTCGCTCGTGGCGATCTTCTCTCCTGTCGACGCTTGAGACGGGTCGAGCGAGCGGGCGCCATCGCGTCAGGCGGCAGCGCCGTCCGGGTGAGCGTCCCGAGCGCTGCTGGGCCCGCGCACCACGCCGGCGCAGCCCTGCACCCCCCTGGACGGGCGCCGGGGACGCTCGTGGCAGGAGAGTTCCTGCAGTGCGCGCGCCAGCCGGCGAACGTCCTCGGCCATCAGCTCCATCTGGGCGGCCGCGACCCGGCGCAGTTGGTCCCCTGGTTCGAATCCACGACGAATCGGCTGGTCCGTAGTCATCCGGTGGCTCATCGGTGCTCCTCACGCCGTCGGTCTCTACACTGGCCGAGCGCTTCGACGGAGTCGTCGGAGAGGCGCCAGCGAAAGCCGCGGCCCCCTGGTGCTGTCTGGGCGGGCCGGACCCGGTGGCGCGGCCGCGAGCCGATGTCAGTCGGCTGTTCCGTCACGGTCCGCCGCGTCGGGGGCGCCGCTGCGACCGCGGTCACCCTCGTTGCCGTTCCCGCCCTTCTCGTCCTTCTCGCCCTTCTGCTCTGCGACCGGGGTACCCGCGCGGACGGTGAGGACACGCTGCTCCTGACCGTCCTCCTCACTGTGGTGTCCCGGTACGCCGCCCGCGCCGCCCTGCGGGATGTCGTCCATGGTGCGTCTCCTGACCTCGTCACCGCGTGCCCCGGGCGTCTTCCCGGGTGGTGAGGAACGAAACGACCGGGCGACCTGTGGCGCGGACGACGCCTGCCGCCGGCTGCCGATCCAGCGGTCGGCGGCAACCGGTCCGCAGACCCCGACGATGCCGGTCGCCGTGATCGCGGAGCGGATCGGCTGGGAACGCGGGCTGACGATCCTGCGCGAACGGGTCCGCGAGCTGCGGCCCGCCTACCTGCCGGTCGACCCGGTCTCCATGACGAAGCTGGTAGCCGCCCACCGTGCCGTACTTGTCCGCCAGGCGTTCCAGGCGAGGGGGGCCGCGATCCGGGCGATCCGGACATTGAGGCCCGGCAGCACCACGGTGTCCCTGCCGGTGCCCTGCACCGTGATCTCGATCGACCGGTAGTGGCCGGGAACGGCGCCGAGCCGGGAGACCCGGCCCGGTACGTCCGGCACCTCGGGCGGCCAGGGGACCACGGACGGCGGACGGTCCACCAGGTACTGATCGCACGGGGTGTCCCATCCGGAAGGCTGGACCGAGACGGTGATCGGAGCGCTCGTGTCCGTCCCGGCGGACGGCCCCGGCGGGCCCGCGTCGGGACCGGCGGGAGCGCGGGAGGAAGAGGACGGCGAGTCCTGGACGCCCTGAGCCTGGGTTCCGGCGGATGACCTGGCGTCCGTCCTCCGGGCGGGATCGTTCTCTCGGCCCGTGGGTGTCCTCAGACCGGTGGCGACGGCCCCGATGGTGGCCGGCACCGCGGTGGCGACTGGTAGACCCGCCCGCCCGTACCGCCCTGCCGCCCTGCCGCCGTACCGCCCGTGACGGTCAGTCGCGACCGGCGGCGAAGGGCCCCTCGTCGACGAAACGGCGCAGGAGGCGGGCGAAGTCCCGGGCGTCGGCCTCCGGCCAGGCCTCCAGCGCGTGCTCGATGCCCATGGCCAGCTGCCGCCTGGTCGCCGCGATGACGGTGCGTCCGTCGTCGGTGAGGGCGAGCAGGGTGGCGCGACCGTCGTCCGGGTCGGGCCGGCGCTCGACGAGGCCGGCCCGTTCGAGGCGGTCGGCGCGGCGGGTAACGGTTGTGCGGTCGAGTCCGACCTCGCGCCCCAGGTCGGCGGCGCTGCACGGGCCGGTGCGGGCCAGGCCGCTGAGGACCGGATAGGTGAGGTCGTCGACCGCCTCCCCCAGCCCCTCGGTCAGCCGGGTGTAGAGGCGGGCGCGGGTGCTCCGTCGCAGGAGCAGTGCGAGGGCGTCGGCGATGTCGTGTCCTGTCGAGTGCTTCACCCCTCCAGATTAGCGTGCGCCGAGCACGCTTATCCGCTACAGTCATAAGCGTGCTCAAGGCACGCAACTCCGCTCCATCCACGGCGGGACACTCCCGCATGAACCCGAAGGAATCACCATGAACCGGACCGCCATCCACACCGACGTCCGCACCGCCCTGACCGACCTGCTCCTCACCCCGGGTCTCGACCTGGACGAGGCCGCCGACCGCCACTTCGCCCCCGACTACCGCCAGCGCACCGACGGCAGCTGGGCGAACCGCACGGAGTTCCTCGCCCACATCGCCCACCTGCGCACGGTCGTGGCCGGCGGCTCGGTCGAGGTCCACGACGAACTCACCTCCGGCGACCGGTACGCCGACCGCCACACGATGGAGGTCGTCAAGACCGACGGGTCCACCGTCCGCATGGAGGTCTACGTCTTCGCCGAGTTCGCCCCCGACGGTCGCTTCCGCCGCATCGAGGAGACCACCCTCCTGCTCGAAGGCGCCGACAGCGACCGAAACCTCGGCAGCGCCCGCTGAACCCCCACCACCCGGCCCGCCCCCACACCCCAGGAGACCTCCCGTGAAGCAGTTGCTGTTCCCCGAGAACCCCCAGTTCTGGTACGAGACCCTGCGCTCGATGAGCCACATCGCCTACGGCGGCGCCGACTTCGGCGAGGTGGTCTCCACCGGCGAGCGCATCAAGGAAGGCGACTACGACAGCTGGCACGACGAGTGGCTCGCCACCGCCGACCGGGTGGCCGGCCACGCCCAGCAGGCCCTGGACGGCGGCCACACCATCAGCGCCCGGGACGGCTTCCTGCGGGCCTCCAACTACTACCGCTCCGCCGAGTTCTTCCTCCACGGCCATCCCTGCGACCCCCGCCACGACCACGCCTACGACCGCAGCGTGGCCTGCTTCCGGGCGGCGGCGGCGCTGTACACCCCCCGCATCGAACCGGTCTCCATCCCCTACGAGGGCACCACCCTGCCCGGCTACCTCTACCGCGCCGACGGCACCGGAACGCCCCGCCCCACCCTGATCATGCACAGCGGCTTCGATGGAACCGCCGAGGAACTGCACTTCAGCGGCGCGCTGGCGGCCCTCGAACGCGGCTACACCGTGCTCACCTTCGACGGACCCGGGCAACCGGGACCGCGCCACCACCAGGGCCTCGCCTTCCGCGCCGACTGGGAGAACGTCATCACCCCCGTCGTGGACTTCGCCGAACGCCTCCCGGAGGTCGACAACAGCCGCATCGCGCTGCTGGGTTCCAGCATGGGCGGCCTGCTCGCCCCGAGGGCGGCGGCATTCGAACACCGGCTGGCCGCCCTGATCGCCGTCGACGGCGTCTACGACCTCGGCGCGATATCCACCCGGCACATCCCCGGCGACCGCGCGGAAGCCGAGCAGCGCCTGCGCGCCGGCTCCGACCCCGAGCTCGACGCCCGCTTCCAGCAGATCACCGCCCAGGACGCGACCGCACGGTGGGCGATCAACCACGGCATGTACGTGATGGGCGTCGACACCCCCCGGGCCTTCAGCGCCGCCTACCTCGACTACACCCTCCAGGGCGGCATCGCCGAACAGATCCAATGCCCCACCCTCGTGTGCGACGCCGCCGAGGACGAGTTCTTCAACGGACAGCCCCAGCAGCTCTACGACCACCTCACCTGCCCCAGGACCCTGATGACATTCACCCCCGAGGAGGGAGCCGGCGCCCACTGCCACCCCGGCGCCATGCGCCACACCCTCGCCCGCATCCTCGACTGGCTCGACGACACCCTCACCCCCACCCCGTGACCGGTGCGCGGCGCAGCCCGGGGCGGTGACCGGGCGGGCAGCGGTGCAAACTGTCGGCGCGGTGAGATCAAGGCCTGTGGAATCGACCTCCTGCCCACCCCTGGGCCGGCAGGCGTCCGGGGCGAAACGTGGCAGTCCGGCGGATCCAAGCGGGGGTTGATCGAGCCCCTTGCCGTCGGATCCCTTCCCGGCCATGTGCCGGGCGGCTGTCGTCGCTGTGAGGAAGTTCGCGGTTGCAGCCGTGGTGATCGGGGTGAGGAAATCTTCCGGGGAGAGACCGATCAACGGCGTTCCCTGCAAGTTTCCACGGATGCTGACCGCATTGACGGAGATGTCGAGGTCGGCGGCGCCGCAGGGAAGTCGACGAGCGGCAGGCACCGGGCGGTGATCACCATGCGGTGATGACCGGTGCGTCAGGTTGGTGTTGCCGCCAGGCCTCGTTGAGGCGCGCCAGCCGGTCGGCGGCGGCGATGCCGCGCAGGGACGCGACCCGGCCGCCGCTTAGCTCGAGCGCCACGGCGCCCACGACCCGGCCCTCGACCACGGCGAGGACGGCCGGGGAGCCGTTGACCAGCGCGACGTGGAAGGCGGGGGAGCCGCCGGCCAACCGCCGCTTCGCCGGAGTGGGCTTGAAGCCGGCCCGCACGAGGGCGGCGACACGCTCGGGCGTGCGGTACCGCAGCAGCCGCTTCGCCAGTCCGGCGCCGTCCGAGACCATGGTCACGTCGGCGGTGAGCATCGCCACCAGCCGCTCGGTGCGCCCCGACGTGGCGGCGGCGAGGAACTCCTCGACGACCCGTCGCGCGGCCGCGCGGTCCACCTCGTCGCCGCCGCGGCGTTCGGCGGCGACCCGGCGCCGGGCGCGGTGGACGTGCTGCTGGCTCGCGGACTCGGTGATGCCGAGGATCCCGGCGATCTCGGCATGGGGGTAGGAGAAGGCCTCGCGCAGGACGTAGGCGGCCCGCTCGACCGGCGAGAGGCGCTCCATGAGGGTCAGGACGGCCAGGGACAACGACTCGCGCTGCTCGAAGGTCTCGGCGGGGCCGAGCATCGGGTCGCCCTCGAGGAGGGGCTCGGGCTGCCAGTCCCCGGCGGCGCGCTCGTGGCGGGCCTGCGCCGAGCGGAGCCGGTCGAGGCAGAGGTTGGTGACGACCTTGGTCAGCCATGCCTCCGGCACCTCGACGCGTTCCCGGTCCGCGGCCTGCCAGCGCAGGAACGCGTCCTGCACGGCGTCCTCGGCGTCGGCCGCCGAGCCGAGCAGGCGGTATGCCAGCGAGGCCAGCCGGTTCCGGCCGGCCTCGAAGCGATCGATGGCTGCACTGTCCATGCGGAACAACCTATGCGGTGACGCTCGCACCGACCCGGTCGGGCGCGGTGGCCAGGCGGCGCCTGCGCGTCGGCATGCCGAAGGTCGGGTGGGCGATGCTCCAGGCGGACCCCTTGAGCACAGCCGACTTGAGCCGCGCGGCGGTCCGGCCCCCCAGGTACCAGGACTTCGACCGGACGTCCCCGTCCACCATCTGGAAGATGGCGTCCCGCCGCCCCAGGCTGATGTGGTTGCCGTAGTACTTCAGCCCGGTGGTCGGGACCTCACTGCCCGTCAGGCGTGCGGTGATCGCGGCGGTCGCCTGGATGTTGGTGAAGCCGGCCGAGGCACAGGACATCGGCAGCGGCCGACCGTTCCCGCCGATCGCGTACGCGCAGTCACCGGCGGCGTAGACGTCCGGGTGCGAGACCGAGCGCATGGTGCGGTCGACGACGATCTGGCCGGTCGGGGCAACCTCCAGGCCGCTGGCGGCCGCGATGGGGTGCACGGCGAACCCGGCCGCCCACACGGTCACGTCGGCCGGGACGGACCTACCGTCGGCGGTGATCGCCCGGGCCGGCTCGACGGCCTGGACAGTGGTGTGCTCGTGCACGACAACGCCCAGCCGGTCGAAGGACCGGCGCAGGTGACGGCGGGCCTTCGGGGAGAGCCAGGCGCCCAGCTCGCCGCGGGCGACGAGCGCGACCGAGAGGTCGGGCCGCGACTCGGCGAGCTCGGTGGCGGTCTCGATGCCGGTCAGCCCCTCGCCGACGACCAGCACGGTGCCGCCCGAGCCCAGTTGGGCCAGGCGCTCGCGCAGCCGCAGCGCCGAGGACAGGCCGGTCACGTCGAAGGCGTCCTCGGCCACGCCGGGGACGCCGTGGTCGGCCACCGAGCTCCCGAGCGCGTAGAGCAGCGTGTCGTACGCGAGCTCGCCCTCGCTGTCCTCGCCGACCACGGCGACGGTCCTGCGCTCGGGGTCGACGCCGGTGACACGCGCCAGGCGCAGCCGCACCCCGGTGCCCGCGAACACGTCGGCGAGCTTGCGGAACGCGAGGTCCTCGCCGACCGCGAGCTGGTGGAGCCGCATCCGCTCGACGAACTCGGGTGCGGCGTTGACGACGGTGATCTCGGTGTCGGCGGGGGAGAGCCGGCGGGCCAGGTTTCCGGCGGCGAAGGCCCCGGCGTATCCGGCGCCGAGGACGACGATGCGGTGCTTCATGGCGTTGCTCCTGTCTCGTTCGCGTGCCCTTTGAACGGGACGGCGCCCCGATTGCTGACAGAAGCCGGATGTGAGGCGGGTCACCCGGCCAGGACGAGCGGCTGGGCCCGAGCCTGTCGCGCTCCACCGGCTCACTTGGACGGCAGCCCGGCCGCGAAGGCAAGCCCGCGGTCGACCTCAAGTCCGCCCACGAGGCCGGCCTTACCGAGGCCGAGGTCGCCGAGGTCATCGCCCACGTGGCGCTCGACGTCTTCACCGACTGCGTCAACAAGGCAGCCGCCGTCGACATCGACTGGCCGGAGGTCAGTCACCTGTCCTGCCCCCGCCGGTTGCGCCGCCGTCCTGTGCAAGGTCAGCGGTGCGCCAGCGGCCGGGGCAGGGCTGGCCGGCCGGCTGGCCGCTGATCGTCGGCTGCAGCGGCAACCGAATAGCGGCAGGGCAACGCCGTCGACCCGACGACTCGGCGCACCGAAGGCCGGCCGCCCTGTCGGCCTGGCGTCGGGAGTGCATTTCCGGTCGCGCGGCCGGTACGGGTTCAGCGGCCGGTACGGGTTCATTTGTGGGGCGCAGGGCGGCATGGCGGGCGCCCTTCGGGCAGGTGGCCGGTGTGGAACCGGGCCGCCTAAGGTGGAGACAGGGCCCGTTGCTGTCACCGCCCGCAGCCGCCCATTGCGACGGCCCCGGGGCTTGCGTTCGAAGCGGCGGTGCCGGCTGTGGCAGGTGTCGGCCTCCTCAGGCCCACGATCCACGCGGACCAGGCCGACGCACGCGGGCCCCCACAAGAAGGAGGTCACGCCATGGCCACCCCGGTCACCCGGGCCGAGATCGAGGCCGACATCAAGGAGACCCTGGGCCTCATCCCTCACTTCTTCACCAGCATCCCCACCGAGCTCCTCGGCCCCGAATGGGAGATCTTCAAGCGCATCGAACTCGGTGAGACGCTGATCCCGAACAAGTACAAGGAACTGATCGGCGTCGGACTGCACGCCGAGACCAAGTGCCGCTACTGCTCCCTCTTCCACGCCGAGGCAGCAAAGCTGTTCGGCGCGACCGACGAGGAGATCCAGGAGGCCGTCCACTACGCCAAGGCCAGCCTGGGCTGGAGCGCCTACATCAACGGGATGCAGGAGGACTACGACCAGTTCAAGGCCGAACTCGACCAGGTCACCGCCTACGTCCGGTCCAAGGCCGTGTGATGGAGCTGGAGAGACTGCGGGCGACGGTGCTGCGCGGCACATTCCACACCTACGAGCTGGCCGCCCTGACCGCGGCCGCCCGCTACGTGGTCGAGACCGCGCCAGCCGACATACCCGCCGAGTCGCTCGAACAGCTGGAGCACCTGCTCGCCGACTACGACGAGCAGGTCCGCCGCCTCACCGCCCCAGCCGACCGCACTGCGGGCGGGCTGCGGCCCTGACGGCTTCCGCCTCACCCTGGCGCTGGCCTGCCCACTTCCCGTGCCGCTCGTGCCGCCCGGCCCGCCCGCTGTCCGTCAACGCTGCTCCCCCACCCGGAGTTCGGTCGCGATCTGGCGCCGCCCGGAGATCAGCGCCTCGGCCACCACGCCCGCGGTGACCAGGGCCACCAGTCCGAGCACCTGGCGCAGGACCGGCGCCACCGCGGGTTCCAGCCCCGGCGGCACCTCGGCACCGACCAGGACGGAGAGGTCGAACGCCGGCCCGAGCAGCGCCGTCGCGGCCAGGGCCACCAGTCCGCCGCCGACCGCCGCGACGATGGCCTGCGGTACGGCCTCGGCCAGGATCAGGGCGAGGCCCTGCCGCGGGCGCAGGCCCATGGTGCGCAGCCGGGCCAGCAGGGCGACGCGTTCCGGCGCGGTCCGCACCAGCGTCAACAGGATGGCGAGCAGGGCGAACCCGCCGGCGCCGATTACGGAGGCCCAGAACAGCCGTCCGGCCGAGCGCTGGAGCGGGTCGTCGGCGAACCCGGCGGCCAGCGTCCTGCTGGTGCGCACCTGGTAGCCGCTCAGCAGGGCGTCGTCGTCCGCGCCGTCCGCCCCGGCCGGTCCGGCCACCGCTGCCGCCGCTACCGCCGACGGCGCCGACGGCGCCGACGGCGCGGACGGCGCGGACGGCGCGGACGGCGCGGACGGCGCGGACGGCGCGGACGGCGCGGACGGCTGCGGCGACACGACCCCGGCCGCGTCGGGCGGCAGGACCGTCCCGGGGTGCTCGCCGAACGTGACCCGCCATCCCACCGGCGGAGCCAGCTCGCGCACCAGCCCCTGCAGCTGCCGCTCGTCGATGTCGCCGACCGCGAACCAGAGGTTGGGCCGGCCCAGCTCGGGCCGCGGGGCGACGGCGGGGCCGGAGGGCAGCACGACGAACTTGCGGTCGTCGCCGACGAGTGCGGGCGTGGCGCCGATCCGGCCGGCGACCGCGGCGTTGAGCTCCCAGCCGTTGGGCAGTCGCAGGCGGTAGCTGCCGGAGGTGAGCTGGTCGCCCAGCGCTGTGCTGAAGAGGGCGGGCACCGACGCGTCGCCCCCGCCGGCGCCGCCGGTGAGCAGCCCCGGGTCGAACCCGCCACGGCCGACGCTCTGGGAGAGCTCGGCATAGGCCGCGGGGTCGACGACCAGGGCGCTCACCCGGGTCGGCGCGACGCCGCTGCCGAGAAGGAACGCCTCGCTCTCCCACCAGACGCTGGTGGCGAGCCGGACGCCGGGCATCGCGCCGGCCGCCTCGGTGAACCGGGTCGGCAGCGTGGTGCCGGTCGGGGCAGCTACGGCCGCGTCCCCGCCGACGACGGCCCGGGCGGCGCGCAGCCGGGCGCCGTCGACGGCGTCCAGGACGGTGGCCCCGAAGCCGGCCGTGGTGACGGCGAGGATGAGTGCGACCATCGGCAGCAGCGAGGGGCCGGTCCGGCCGCTGCTGCCGCGGGCGGCGCGGGCCAGGCCGAGGAAGCCGACCAGGCCGGGGCGCCGCCCGGCCGCGCGGGCGAATGCCCCGACCACGACCGGCTGGAGCCGGGCGAGCACGAGGCCGCCGGTGACGGCGAGCAGCAGCGGGGCCGCGACGAGCAGCAGGTCCGGCTCCTGGCCCGCCGGTGCGACGCCGCGCCGGCGGACCTCCAGCACGGCCGCGGCGGTGACGGCCAGCACCAGGAGTTCGCCGACCAGCCGGCGTCCGGTGTTCCGCCGGCGCGGCCGGGACCAGAACAGGGCCGCCCGGGCGGGGAAGCCCAGCAGCGCGACCAGGGTGGCGGCGAGGGCGGCCAGGACGGCCTCGGCCCAGCGCGGCGTCGGCACCAGCGCGAGGGCGAGTGCGGTCGCGGCCACGGCCGCGGGCAGCACGGTCACCGCGCCCTCGCCGAGCAGGCGCCGCAGGACGCCGCCGCGTGAGCCGCCGCGGGCCTGGAGCAGCCGCAGCTCGGCGGTGCGCCGGTCGGTGGTGAGTCCGGCGGCCAGGAAGAGCACCAAGGCCCCGACCGCGGCCAGGCCGGCCGGGCCGATCGCGGCGAGCGGCGCGGCGGCGTTCTGCCGGGCGATGGCCTGGTTGAACGCGGTGGGCAGCTGGGAGCGGAGGCTGAGGTCGTCCCGGCCGGTGTAGGCGGCCAGCGCGACGGCGCCGGGGCCGGCCACGAAGCCGGTGAGCTCACGGCCGGTCGCGGGCAGGTCGCGGGCGTGCAGCGCCCCGGTGTCGACGGGCAGCCGCCAGAAGTCGGTGGTGTGGACGCCCCACTGGGCGAGCCGCTCCAGCGCGCCGGCGGCGACGAGGCCATCGGCCTTCAGGGCGACGTGGGGGTTCCCCTCCACGCAGGCGCGTTCGAGGCAGCCGAGGTCGTACCAGTACGGGTCGTGCGGGTCCTTGACGGTGTAGAGGCCGACCACCTCGGCCAGTTCCGGGCCCGGGCCCTCGCCGCCCCGCAGGACGTCGCCGAGCCGGATGCCGATGGTGTCGGCCGCAGCCTTGCTGAGTGCGATCGGCACCGGGCCGACCTGGCCGCCGGGGCCCGTCGGCCAGCTGCCGGCCACCAGGGTGACCCGGTCGGTGATGCCCTGCAGGTACATCAGGCCGACCCTCGGCTTCAGGCCGTCGGGGCTGGCGTAGCCGGGGTTGGCGATCTCGCGGAACTTGTCGCCGCGCGCCCCGTAGACCGGGCCCGACCCGGCGTACCGGAACGTCTTGCCGTGCCGCGAACCGAGCTTCCGGGCGACCTCGTCGAGGTCGGCGGCGTCGAACCGGTCGTTGGAGGTGGCGACGAGGGTGTTCCAGGCGGGTCCGCGGTCCTTCAGGAACCGGTGCAGCGCGTCGTCCGTCCCCCGGTCGAGGGCGCGCGGGAACGCGGCGGCCAGGAAGACGGTGCCGAACGCGAGGGCCGCCATGAGCAGAGCGGCGAGCCGCGCCGACCGCAGCCGGGTGCGGACCCACGGCGCAGGCCGGAGCCCGTCGGTCGGCCGGGCCCCGCCGGAGCGGGGGGTGCGGGTGTCGGCCGGGGTGGTCACATCTCCTCCACGTGTCGCAGCCGGGCGGCCACGTCTCGACGACGCCCCGGTCCCCGTACGCCTGCGAGGCCACCCCGATCAGGGGCCGGCCAGGGATGAACACCCGTCACGGGCCGAGGTGGTGATCACCGGCGCTTGATCACCGGATAGCGGACGATGCTGTCAGATCCGCACTCAGAACGGAAGGGACTTGCGCGAATCATGTAACTGGTGAGCAAATACTCCGCATTGAACGTTCGCTGACGTGACACACCGTCTGTAAGTCATGAACACACCACAAATGGAAATCCGCGACCACCGCACCACCGAGCCGAAGAACCGAAGTACTGCAGATCCGAAGGACCGAAGAACCGCAGACACCCGGGGAGCGCCCCAGGATGCTGACGAGGGTCCTGGCTCTCGGCGCGCAACGGCTGCCGTTGTCGGCGCGCCGACAACGGCAGGGCCTCCGGCCGTCGCTCTGCGGGTTCGGCACCCGCGAGTTGGCGGGAGGCCCTGCGTTCAGCGCCGGCGGTAGCCCTCGGCCCGTCGAACACGCCGTCGTCGTAGCTACCTGCCGACTCGGCTGTGCCCCGGAGCATCGGACCAACGGACTCGCCCGCCGCCGCCCGTCCTCCCGGACTCGACGGCATCTGCCGGCCACGGCGCAGCAATCGCCCCCCACCAGGTGGTCCGATCCGGTCGCCGACGTGTGTAGGTTGGCTGCCCGCCGCCGCTCGACCGGCCGCGTGTCCCCTCACCCTCAGCCTTCAGGAGGCTCGCCATGCCCTCGTTCCCAGGTTTCCCCGCCGGTGCCCGCCCGGGCGCGAAGCCGGCCGACGCCGCAGCCGTGTGGCAGGTGATCACCGCTATGTACGAGGCCTACGCGACCGGGGACCGCCCACGGATCGACGCGTGTCTCGACCCGGACGCCACCGTCTGGGACTCCGGGACCGCCGAGCTGCTCTTCGGGAAGCCGGACCTGGACCGGATCCGGGAGGCCCGCCCGGCTGCGGGTGAGGGGCCGGCGGAGACCGGATTGGAGCCGTACGGCCAGGTGGTGGACGTCTTCGGCGACATCGCGGTGCTGCGCTTCTGGCTGCGGGTGGATTTCGCGCCCGCCCCGGACACCGGCGAGCTGCGCCCCGAGCTGGTCCGCAACACCGCCGTCCTGCGGCGTGGCGGGAACGCCGCGTGGCACATCGTCCACCTGCACGAGGATGTGCAGCAGCCGGGCGGGACCCCTGTCGGAGAGCACTGACCGGGCGCAGCGCACTGCGGTGGTCCGTCGGCCGTGCGCTGCGCACAGCGCCTCCCGGAGACCCCGGACTAGCGTCCTCGGCGATCCCTTGGAGAAAGCCGGGAGGCGGCATGACGTATCGAGTGGCCATGGACATCGGTGGGACGTTCACCGATGTCGTCGCCTATGACGAGGACAGCGGTACCTTCTTCGCGGCCAAGGCGCCGACGACGCCGGGAGACCTGGCCGAGGGGGTCTTCGCCTCACTGGGCCGGGCGGTGGACTCGCCCGGCGAGATCTCCTTCTTCGTGCACGGCACGACGCAGGGCCTCAACGCCCTGCTGGAGCGCAAGGGCGCCCGCGTCCTGCTGGTCACGTCAGCCGGCATGCGGGACGTCTACCACATCGCCCGCGGCAACCGGGACCGGATGTTCGACCTGCACTACCGCAAGCCGAAGCCGCTGGTCGACCGCTGCGACACGGTGGAGGCGGGCGGCCGCCTGGACTGGCGTGGCGCGGAGCTCGAACCGCTCGACGAGGACGCCGTCCGGGCCGCCGCCCGGCGTGCGAAGGACGAGGGCTTCGACGCGGTCGCCGTCTCGTTCCTCTTCTCGTACGTCAACCCGGACCACGAGCTGCTGGCGGCGAAGATCCTCGAGCAGGAGCTCGGCGAGGACGTCGTCGTGGTGCTGTCGCACCAGGTGGCCGGCGAGTGGCGCGAATACGAGCGGACGTCCTCGGCCGTCCTGGAGGCCTACACCGGCCCGGTCGTGCGCCGGTATCTGAGCCGGATCGAGGGGCGGTTCGCCGAGCACGGCCTGACCGTCCCCGTCCAGGTGATGCAGTCCTCCGGCGGCATCGTGAACGCCGCCCACGCCCGCCGCCACCCGCTGCAGACGCTGCTGTCCGGGCCGGTCGGCGGCACCATGGGCGGGACCGCGGCGGCGGGTCTGCTGGGCCGGCCCAACGCGATCTGCGTGGACATGGGCGGCACCTCCTTCGACGTCTCGCTGGTCCTCGACGGCCGGCCCGACGTCTCCAACGAGGGCTCGGCGGACGGCTTTCCGGTCCTCATGCCGCTGGTCAACCTGCACACCATCGGCGCCGGCGGCGGCTCCCTCGCCTACGCGGAGGCCGGCGGGCTGCGCGTCGGCCCGGAGTCGGCCGCCGCCGTGCCCGGGCCCGCCTGCTACGGGCGCGGCGGCACCCGGGCCACGGTCACCGACGCCAACGCGGTGCTCGGCCGGGTCGATCCGGAGTGGTTCGCCGGCGGCCACATGACGCTCGACGTGGCCGCGGCCCGGCAGGCCGTCGGCACCCTCGCCGGCGAACTCGGCCTGGACCCGCTGGAACTGGCGGGCGGCATCTGCGATGTCGCGAACGCCAAGATGGCCCAGGCGATCCGCACGCTCACCGTCGAACACGGCCTGGAGCCCCGGGAGTTCGTCCTGCTGGCGTTCGGCGGGGCGGGCCCGATGCACGCCGTCGAGATCGCCCGTGAACTCGGCATCCGTGAGGTCGTCGTGCCGCGTTTCCCCGGTGCGTTCTCCGCCTGGGGCATGCTCGGCACCGAGGTCCGCCGTGACCTGACCCGACAGTTCTTCACCTCGGGCGACGACCTCGACGGCGAGGCCATGGCCCGGGCCCTGGTCGGTCTGGAGGACGAGGCGCTGGCCGAACTCGCCGAGCAGGGAGTCCCCTTGGAGCGGCGGCGGGTCGAGCACGTCGTCGACATGCGGTACGCGGGCCAGGACTACACCCTCGCCGTGCCCCTGCAGTTCGCCGCCGAGCCGGCCGCCGACGACTTCCTCGCCACCGCCGCCGCGCGCTTCGCCCAGCTCCACGAACGCCGCTACGGGCACGCCACGCCGGAAGCGCCCGTCGAGTTCGTCACGCTGCGCAGCACCGCGCTCGGGGCACTGCCCGAGATCGCGGCCGTGCCGTACACCGCCGACGAGAACGCCTCCGACACCGTGCAGCGGCGTCAGGTCGTCTTCGACGGCCGGCCGCACGACACCGCGGTCCTGCGCCGTGAGCGGCTGGCGCCCGGCCAGCGCGTCGACGGACCCGCCGTCATCGTGGAGGCCACCTCCACCACCGTCGTCCCGCCCGACTCGTCGGTCACCGTCGACGAGAACGGCTTCCTCGTCATCAAGGTTGGAGCTACGGCATGACCGACGCCGGCACCCGGACCATCGACCCGGTCACGACAGAGATCATCCGATGCGCGCTGCTGCAGGCCGCGGAGGACATGAACACCACGCTCATCCGGTCGTCCTACACGCCCACCATCTACGAGGCGAAGGACTGCGCGGTCGCGCTGCTCGACCGGGACCACAACGTGCTCGGCCAGTCCTCGGGCCTGCCGATCTTCCTGGGCAACCTGGAGGTGTGCACCCGGGCCACCGAGGCGATGTACGGCGCGGAGGTCTGGCGTCCCGGTGACGTCTGGGTCCTCAACGACTCGTACATCGGCGGCACCCACCTCAACGACGTCACCGTGTACGCCCCGATCTTCGCCGAGGACACCGGCGACGGCGGCGAACTCATCGGTTTCGCCGCCTCGCGGGCGCACTGGATCGACATGGGCTCCAAGGACCCCGGCGGTTCGATGGACTCCACCTCCATCTACCAGGAGGGCCTGCGGATGGGCCCCCTGAAGATCTACCAGGACGGCGAGCCCTGCGAGCAGGCGCACTCGCTGATCGCCCGCAACGTCCGCTTCCCGCAGCCGACGCTCGGGGACATGCGCGCCCAGGTCGCCTGCGCCCGCACCGGCGCCCGGCGGCTCGCCGAGATCGTCCGCCGCTGGGGGTTGGAGACCGTCCTCGCCGCGCGGGACGCGATCTTCACCCAGACCGAGCGGCTGGAGCGCGAGCAGATCGCCGCCATCCCGGACGGCGTCTACGTGGCGACCGGCCGGCTGGACAACGACGGCATCGACCTCGCCACCCCGCTGCACGTCACCGTGCGCGTCGAGATTTCCGGCGACCGGATGACGATGGACGTCACCGACTGCGCCGACCAGGCGACCGGCCCCGTCAACTGCGGTGCGGCCCAGACCGTCGCCGCCTGCCGGGTCGGCTACAAGCTGCTGGTCAGCGGCGACGTTCCGCTCAACGGCGGATCCTTCAGGCCGCTCGACGTGGTCACCCGGCCGGGTTCTATGCTCGCCGCCGTCGAGCCGGCGGCCTGTCAGTACTACTACTCCCACCTCGGGCTGGTCATCGACCTCGTCGTCAAGGCGCTCGCGCCCGCGGTGCCCGCCCGGGCGGCCGCCGCCAGCTACGGCGACTCGATGATCGTGCAGTTCACCGGGACCGACCCGCGCAACGGCAGGCTGTTCGTCTCCCAGGAGGCCACCGTCGGCGGCTGGGGGGCCTGGCAGACCGACGACGGCGAGTCCTGCCTGATCAACAACGTCAACGGCTCCCTGCGGGACATGCCCGTCGAGGTGTTGGAGACGCTCTTCCCGGTGCGCGTCACCGAGTACGCCGTCCGCCCCGACTCCGGCGGCGCGGGCCGGACCCGCGGCGGCAACGGCGTGGTGCGCGAGTACCGCTTCGAGGCCGACCAGAACCTCTCCCTGTGGTGGGAGCGTTCGGTCACCCCCGCCTGGGGCGTCTTCGGCGGCGGCGAGGGCGCCCCGCCCCGGGTCGTCCTCAACCCAGGCCGGGACGACGAGCGCGAACTGCTCAAGGTCAACGCGCTGGCGGTGCGCCGGGGCGACGTGCTGCGCTGTGAGAGCGGCGGAGGCGGCGGCTTCGGCCCGGTCGCCGAGCGCCCCGCCGAGGCCGTGCGGGAAGACCTCCGGCAAGGCCTGCTCACCCGCGAACGGGCGGCCGCCGCCTACGGCGTCGACGCCTGACGGCCCGCCCCACCACCCCTGATCCGGGCCCGGTTGCCGACTCCCCCCACTCGGCGACCGGGCCCACCCCTTTTGCCTACTCGAGACCCGTGAGCAGGACGCGGCAGGCGAGGTGCAGCGGAAGGCGCTGGTCCGGATCATCGGGATCGAAGCCGAGCGCGCGGATGCGCTCCAGGCGGGCCGCGACCGTGTTCCGGTGGACGCCCAGGATCTCCGCCGCCTCCGACGGGGCCGCGCCCTGGTCCAGCACGACGGCCAGGGTGCGCAGCAGTGCTCCGTCCCGGTCCGCGCGGAGCAGAGGTGCCAGCACCACCTCGGCCGGGCGCCGCAGCGCCGCCGTGGGCAGCGCGGACATCAGTTGGGCCGGCCCCATGCGGTCGGCTCGGACCACGGAGCCGGGCACGGCGGCGACCGCCGCGGCGGCCCGGGCGTCGGTCAGTGCCGCGCCGAGGGCGTCGGCGCCGGTGACCGGGCCGGCCACCCCGCCGGAAACCGGAAGGCGATCAGCGATGGCCCGGACGGCCGCGAGCAGCTGTGTCTCGCCCTGTCGCAGCCACACCTCCGGGCCCGCGTCCGGAAGGTCGGCCGCCGCGGACCGCCAGGACACCCAGCCGTCCTCGCGGGCGACGAGCGGCCCGCCGACGCCGTACTTGGCCCACAGCGCACGCAGCGCCGGTCCTGGCTCGATCCCGGTGCCCGGGTCTGCGGCCAGCCGCAGGGCGAAGGCGACCATCGGGCCGGACAGCGACCAGCCGAGTGCCGCCGCCTCGGTGCGGATCCGGTCGCGGGCTCCTTCGTCCTGCTCCGGGGAGGCGTGCGTCAGCTGATCCAGCAGCAGTTCGCTCCGGCGGGCCAGTTGTTCCTCGCCGAGGCGGCGGGTGGCGGACCAGGCGGACAGCGCGGGGACCGCCAGCCGCAGCACCGTCTCGACCGTCGTCGCCCAGCCCGCCTCCTTCGAACGGGAATCTGCGACGAGTACCACCAGCGGCCTTCCATCGGGCCCCGGCACCTCCAGCCGTACCGCGTCCGCGGAGTCGAGCGCGGCCCGCCGCCCGGTCAGCATTCCGCCCAGCGGATCGGTGAGCGCCACCGACGTGGCGGGCAGCACGGTGTGCAGCGCCGCCAGCACGCGTTCGGCGTGCGGCCCGGCGGCGGCGAGCCGCTGGGCGGCCTGCGCCAGCAGCGCGGTCCGCCCGGCGTCCGGGCGGGACACCGCGGAGGCGATCCGTACGGCGCCCTCCAGTGCGTCCTCGCGGATCAGCAGCAGCGGCACCCCGAGCCGGTCCGCGAGGGCCCCCGACGGATGCGCGGCCACCGCCGCCTCGGGTACGACGACGCAGGCGGCCGCGTGCTCCCATGCCTTGCGCAGGGCCATCTCCACGACCCATCCGGTCCGGGCGAGGGTGTCGGTGAGGACGACGGCCGTGTGCGGGCGCAGGTCGTCGAGTGCTTCCCGCCGGTCGACGATGCGCACGTCCAGGACCTCGCCGCCGCTTCCCGCCGCGCCGAAGATGCGGATGCCGGGCAGCGGGCCGTACTGCACCAACTCCGCGACGGTCATGGGCGCGGGCAGGTCGGGGCGTCTCACCACGGGGTCTCCTCCGGTCCTTCGGTGGCCCCGTCCGGAAGGGGGTCCAGCAGGATGAGGCCGCCGGCGGCGGCCAGCCGGCGGCCCTGCGGGGAGTGCCAGGCGGGCGCTGCGGGGATCACGACGATCTCCACCTCGATGCCGGGCGCGGCACGTTCGACGTCCAGCACGCGCTGGTCGGCCGCCGACAGCATCAGGATCTGGTCGGGCGCGGCCGCGACAGGTGCGCCGTCGGCGAGGACCAGCAGCACCTCGTTGTGCGCCTCCAGCCGGAACCGGCGGTGCAGGCCCTCGGTCTCGGAGACGACCACGCTGGTCGGCCGGGACGGCAGCGGCCCGCCCGAAGCGGTGTCCGGTCCCGGCGATGCGGGGTGCTCGACGGCGGTGATCCGCCCTATGGCCAGCCTGCGGGGCCGCGGCTGCCACGGAGCGAACGGGTCGCCCCGGGACGGCCGCCCAGCCGCCAGGGCCCGGCTCACGGTGCCCGGGACCACGGTCGCGGCCAGCCGCTCGCCGTCCATGGCGTAGCAGGCGGCGACGGCCCAGCCCCCGGCCGCGAGGACCAGCGGCCGTACCAGCTCCTCCACGCGGCTGCCGGCCGCGTCCAGGACGACCACATCGCCGGCGGGCGTGGCCAGGGCGACCGGTGCGACATCGATCCCGGCGATCGTGAACGTCGTCTGCTCCAGCAGCGGGAGCACCCGTCCGCAGCCGTCCCCGTCCACGAGCGGAAGCCCGCACGACGTCGCCGTGACGACGGAGAGCAGGGCGTTCTCAGCCGCGGTGTTGAGCGCGACGACGGCGTCCGCCGTCCGGCCCAGGCGCCGCTCCAGCGCCCGTACGGCGCGGCGCGGCTCCTCTCCGGTGGGCAGGTACTCGGCGAGCGCCGCCGAGGATCCGAGCAGGCTGACGGTCACGCACATCCGTCCGGCACCGAGCGCCCCGGCTCCGATCAGCGGCACCGGTCCGTGCTCTCCGATCGCGGCCCTCGCCCAGTCGAGGCTCGCCCGGTGCGAGGAGTACTCGGCACCGGCGGCGAGCACCAGCGCCCCCTTCGCGAGATCCTCCAGCCGCGCGGCGTCGAGCAGGGTCCTCGCCTCGGATGTCATGGGCGCCGACCCGGCAGGCACCGCAGACGGCCGCTCATGACGGGCGTCCCGTGGGGCTGCCGAGGGCGCGGGCGCGGATGCGGTGCACCCCCTCCGGCAGGTACGAGACCGGGGTGTGCGTGGTGAAGGCGATACGGACGGTGTCCGGGGCGGCGCCGGCCGCGACGGCCCTGGCCAGGGCCTGGTCGCCGGCGAGGCCGAGGAGGCGATCGAGTTCGGCGCTGCCGCCGGCGACGGCGACCTGGTCGACCTCGGCGACGATCTCGCAGCGGGCGGCTCCGTACGCGGCGGCGGCGATCGCGGCCGCCGGATCCGGGGTGCGGACCGGTACGAGCCGGGGGCCGCCGCCCGCCGCGAGCAGCACACCGCCGGGGGCCCTCTGCTGGACCCTGGCCACCAGGGCGGCGGCCTGCTCGGCACCGGCCTGCGCCAGGTCACCACTGGGGAGGACGTCGGCGCGGATCCGGTCCAGGTCCAGGTCGACGCCGCCGAGGCCGGGGCCGGCGTCGGAGCGTTCCACCTCGCCGTCGGTGACGCTCACGCACCGGAATTCCGCCGCACCGGCGTCCACGACCACGGCGCGCTCCGCTCCGGCCGCGAGCGCGGCGCCCCGCGCGGCGCTCGCGGTGGTGGAGGCGGTGGCGAGGATCGGGTAGCGGCGGAAGTACCCGGCGGAGACCAGTCCGCCGGTGTTGCGGGCCAGGTGCAGCGGCGCCCGGACGCCGCCGGCTCGCAGGGCGCGTTCGGCCGTGTCGGTCACGCGCACGGCCCACGGCTGCAGGGCGGCGTTGAGGACGGAGGTGTTCTCGCGTTCCCTCAGTCCCGATCGGCCGGTCTCGTGCGACAGGGTGATCTCCGCCCCGGGCACGGCCTCCGCGATAGCCTCGGCGGCGGCGAGTTCCGGGTCGGGCCGGGTGAGCGCTCCGGCCGCCGCGACGGCGAAGGCGGCGACGCCCTCGGTGGCGGCGCGCCGCGCGAAGTCGGTGACACCCGCCCGGTCGAGCGGGGCGAGCGGCCGCCCGGTCAGCGCCGAGCCGCCGCGTACGACCCGGCTGAGTGGGCCGATGGCGCGGGCGGCCCCTTCGGGCCAGCCCGCGAGCGGCCCGAGGGCCGGATGGCAGGGTGGGGAGATCCGCAGGACGGCGACCGGCCGAAGCCGCAGCTGGCCGCGTTCCAGATCGGTGGTGAGGCCGACGGCGTCGACCTCACCGGTCCGTTCCTCGGGCAGTGCGGCGAGCACCGCGCGCAGGCATCCCCCGAGGCCGGGAACGCTGTCCACCACCGTGCGTGCCACGGTGTACCCGCCCGGCTCGACCAGCACGGCGACGGTGGTGGCACGCCCCACGTCCACTCCCAGCCTCACCCGCACCATCCTGTCACCGTCTGTCCTGGTATGTCACTCCAGATCCCGGCCCTCGGTCTCCGGCAGCGGCACGGCCACGACCAGTGCCACGACCAGGAACGCGGTGATGAACAGCACCGTGGACGAGAACCCGGTCGCCCGGGCCAGCAGGTAGCCGACCACCGACGGTGCGACCGAGGTGGAGATCAGCTGGGCCGCGGTCGCCCAGGAGTAGCCGGTGCCACGCAGCGCGGTCGGGTAGAACTCGCCGTTCCAGGTGTTCCAGACGCCCCACGCCCCGAGGCTGAAGAACGACAGGGCGAAGTTGGCGACGTACAGCTCGGCCAGCGTGCTGGAGTAGGCGAACAGCACCCCGCTGACCGCGGAGGCCGCCACGTACGGCAGGAAGACCTTCTTGCGGCCGAAGCGACCGGTCAGGTACGACGCCGAGACGTAGCCCGGGATCATGAACAGCGCGCTCAGTGCCACGAAGCCGAGGCTGCTGGACATGCTCAGCCCCTTCTCCTGCAGCAGCGTGGGCAGCCAGGTCTGCAGACCCCAGTAACCCCAGTTGAAGGCGAAGTTCACGACCAGCATGAGGATGGTGATCCGCAGCAGCCGACCCCGCAGCAGCGCCAGGGGGTTGCCGGCCCGCTCGGGCTCTACGACGGCGAACACGGTGCCCTCCGGGACCTCGGCCCCGAGGCCGAGCAGGACCTCCCGGGCTTCGGCGTGCCGGCCCCGGCCCGCCAGCCAGTACGGCGACTCGGGCACCCAGGCCCGGATCGCGAACACCCACAGGCCCGCCAGCGCGCTGGCGACGGCCACCACGTGCCAGCCGGTCCCCGACAGCGCCTGGGTGACCCCCACGGCGGCGAGCACCCCGATCGGCCACCCGATCGACAGGTACACAGCCGCCCGCCCACGCACCCGGGCCGGCAGCAGCTCCATGAAGTAGGGGAAGGTGATCGTGTAGATCCCGGCCAGCGCGATCCCGGAGAGCACCCGGCCGGCCATCAGCGTGGCGAAGTTCGGCGAGAACGCGCTCGCCAGGGCCACCAGGCCGTACGAGCCGAGGCTCCACAGGCACACGGCCCGCCGCCCGATCCGGTCGGCGACCGGCCCCCAGACCAGGGAGCCGGGAATCATGCCGAGGGCCACGGCCGACAGCAGCCAGCCGATCCGGCCGGCGTCGATCTGGAAGGCGTCGCCCAGGTCGGACGAGACGTAGACCAGTGCGAGCTGTTCCCACGATTCGATGACGAAGGCCATGAACAGGGCGAGGGCGATCATCACGTGGGCCCGCCCGAACGGCATGCGTTCGAAGTAGGCGCCCACGGGCTGGGCGCCGGCGTCCCCATCCGGGACTCCGGTGACTCCGGACTGTACTGAGACTGCGCTCATCGGCTGCCCTCCTGGCACTGGTACCGACAGGCACACCGTCGGACGCGGTGTGAATGCGAGGCACCATAAACAGGGCACCACAGCCGGAACCGTGCTCCGGGCACAGCCGCTGGACTCCCGAGTGTGCCCACGGCACAGGCAGCCGAAGCGGCGACGGCGAAGGGAGCACCGCGCCCCCGACGAGGATGCCCGTCGCGCCGCGGCTGCGCCGCGCCGGCGCGGAACTGGCAGAACCCGACCGGTGATGCCCTCACCCCCTGACCGCGCGGCGAGCCCGTCCGCGCGCCCCGCCGCAGCCGAGTCGCTGCCGGGCAACATCGCCGACCACACCCTCCAGGCCACCCCGACGATGATCATCCGCCCCGGCAGCTGGCGGCAGACCAACGACGCGCTGGTCCGCGCCGACACCGACGCGGTCGTGGCCAACGGACTCGCCGCCAAGGGCTGGAACATCATCGCCGTCGACGACGACTGGATGATCAAGGCCAACGGCCAGGACTGGGACGGCACCCAGGTCGTTCCCGCGGGCCAGGGCGGCCGCGACGCGGCCGGCAACCTCATCAGCCCGCCCAGCAAGTACCCGCAGGGCATCAAGGCGACCATCGACTACGTCCACAGCAAGGGCCTGAAGTTCGGCATCTACGAGGACGGCGGCGACCTCACCTGCGACGGCGGGTCCGGCAGCTTCGGCCACTTCGCCCAGGACGCGGACTACTTCGCGAGCATGGGCGTCGACTACATCAAGATGGACTACTGCCACCCGCACCACCGGACGTCCACCTCCGGGCTCCTGCTCACCACGGACGCCGACGCGGACATGGCATCGACGCGTACAAGCAGGCTGCCCGGGCCATCGCCGCGGCCAACGCCGCCCACGGCACGCACATGACCCTCAACTGCTCGGCCCCCGCGTACTTCAACTGGGACAACGCCAGCACCGACAGCGCGGTGTTCCGGAAGGTCATGGCCGGCGTGGCACTGTCCTCCCAGGAGTGGCGGATGGCCGCCGACATCGGCGGCAACAGCTGGTCCGCCATGCTCACCAGCCTCGAACAGGCCGACAACACCGCGCAGTTCGCCCGCGCCGGCCACTACAACGACGTGGACCAGCTCGCCATCGGCCAGAGCTCGATGACGGTGCCCCAGCAGCAGGGCCAGCTGAGCATGTGGGCGATGTACTCCGCGCCGCTGAACATCAAGATGCCCGGCGCCGCCGCGTTCACCCCGCAGGTCGTCGCCGACGCCGGCAACACCGACGTCATCGCGATCGACCAGGACCGCCCGGAGTCCAGGCCGTGCCCGTCGCCGAGGACGCCACCACCGCGGTCTATGCCAAGCCGCTCGCGGGCGGCGACATCGCGGTCGCGCTGCTGAACAAGTCGGCCACCCCGCAGACCATCAGCACCACCGGTGACGACGTGGGCACCTCGGCGTCGAGCTTCACGCTCAAGGACCTGTGGACCAAGGCCGTCACCCCGAGCACCGGCACCATCTCGGCCACCGTCCCCGCGACCAGCGTGGTCCTCTACCGGCTGCACCCGGACGCCACGGCCACCTACTCCGGCTGGAGGACGGCACTCAACTCCACCGCGATCAGCGACGACGACGCCGCCACCGCGGGCTCGTTCGACCGGCCGGTGACAGCTTCTCCTCCGACGCACTGGCGGCCGCCGGTGTGACGCGGGGCTCCACGGTGCCGGCGGGCGGACAGAACTTCACCTGGCCGGGCGGCGGATCCGGCACCTTCGACAGCATCGTGGCGCGCGGCCAGACCATCGAGTACCCGACCAGCGGGAAGAAGCTCGGCTTCCTCGGCGCCTCCAGCGGCGGCGACGTCTCCGGCACGCTGACCCTGAACTACACCGACGGCACCAGCAGCCAGGCGACCCTCGGCTTCCCGAACTGGCTCACCGCCCACCCGACCGCCTTCGGTGACAGCACCGCCATCACCACCACCCACCGCAACTCCCCGCTCGGTCCCGACCAGTTCGGGACCAAGTACCTGGTCTCCTACGCCTCCGTCGCGGTGCCGGCCGGCAAGACCCTGGGGTCCATCACGCTGCCTGACAACACCGCACTGCACATCTTCTCGCTCACCGACTCCTACTGAGCCTTCCGGCTCGTGCCGCGGCCACGGCACCGGATGTCCACCGGTGCGGCCGGATGACGAAGGCGGCACCGCCTGCCTCGTGCGGTGCCGCCTTCCCCGCCGTCCCCGTACCCGAGGACCACTGCTGGTACCTGTACCCGCCGGCAGGGAGGTTTCGCCTCCCGGGCCCCTGATGATCCGCACAGTCATGACGACCATAACCCTTCGTCACAGGACCCTACTGCTCGGCAGGTCGCCCCGATCCTGGATTCGAATGCAGACGGATCATCAGAGTCACTATTCGGCCCAGGCACGCTCCAACTGGGTGCGGAAGGTGGTGGGCTCCCGCCCGATCAGCTCGGCCAACGTCGAGTCGAGCGTGGTGAACTCGCCATCCCGCGCCGCGTCGAAGATGCTCAGTATCAGGTCGGCGACCGGGGCCGGGGCGCCGTGCGCCAGGACCTGCTCGCGGAAGGCGTCGTCGGGGACGACGGTGCGGGTGAAGGGCCGTCCGGTGGTCTGCGAAGCGATCTCGGCGACGGTGTCGAAGTCGAGCGCAGCCGGGCCGGTGAGCGGCGGGGTGGGCCCGTCGAAGCGGCCCTCGTCGAGGATGATCGCCGCGGTGGCCTCGGCGAGGTCGTCGTGGCCGGTCCAGGCGACAGGGCCGTCGGCGGGAAGGGCGATATCGCCGGTGTGGCGGGCGGACTCCAGGAACTGCAGGGCGCTGGCCGCGTAGAAGCCGTTGCGCAGCGCGGTCCAGGGCAGGCCGGTGGCGCGCAGCAGGTCCTCGGTCCTGGCGTGGTCCCGGCAGGCCTGGAAGCGGGAGTCGTGGGCAGCGCCCATCTGGCTGGTGTAGAGGATGCGGCCGACGTTGGCCTTCACGGCGGCGTCGATGGCGGCACGGTGGCCGCTGACGCACTCCTCGCCCGTGCGGTCGAGGGAGACGAGGAGCAGCTGCTCGGCCCCTTCGAAGGCGTGCATGAGCGAGTCGGAGTCGTCGAAGCTGCCCTGTCGGACACGGACGCCGCGGTCGGCGAGGTCCTGGGCCTTGCCGGGGTCGCGGACGCTGACGCCGACGCGGTCGGCGGGGACGCGCTCCAGGAGGCGCTCGACGGTGCGGCGGCCGAGCTTTCCGGTGGCTCCGGTAACGATGATCATTGGCTTCTCCCGACGATGCTTCCAGTGGAATCACTCCAACAGTAACACTGGAAATTCCGATGGAAACAGATCCTCGGTATCATCGGTTCATGGCTACACGCGACTCAACCGACAACCCTCGGCGCCGCATCCTCGAGGCAGCCGTCGAACTGCTGGAGAACGGCGGCCCTGACGCGGTGAGCACCCGCGCGGTCGCCGCCGCGGCCGGAATGCAGCCGCCGGCGATCTACCGCCTCTTCGGCGACAAGGAGGGGCTCCTTGAGGCCGTCGCCGAGCAGGGCTACGCGCAGTTCCTGGAGAGAAAGCGCGCACAGCTCGACCCCGCCCCGCAGGACCCGGTGGAGGAGCTGCGTCGCGGCTGGGACGTGGTGGTCGAGTTCGGGGTCTCCCGCCCCGAGCTGTTCGCGGTGATGAACCGGGCCACCAGCCGGGGCGCGGACATGGCGCACCGCGCGGGCCTGGAGATCCTCCACGGCCGGGTGCGCCGTCTGGCAGCCGGGGGGTGGCTGCGGGTCGACGAGGAACTGGCCGCCCAGATCATCCAGGCCACCGGCCGGGGCGCGGTCACCACCTGGCACTCCACCCCGGCAGAACGCCGTAATCCGGCACTGCTGACCGCCCTCCGCGAGGCCATGGTCTCCGCCATCACCCGCACCGAACCAACACTCCCCGCCGAGGAGACCGGCGCCGCCGCGGCGGCCCGCGCGCTGCGCGCCGCCCTCCCCGCCGACTCCGACGTCCTCAGCGACGCGGAGCAGCGCCTGCTGCGTGAGTGGCTCACGCGCCTGGCGGCGGACGGTGGCGCTCCGCGTGCCTGATCGCACGTCAAGCGCCCTCGTGCAGGTTGAACCTCACGAGGAGAGGTCGTGCGATGAAGCAGCCTCCACAAGATGAGACAGCGGGCGACCACACGGCTCCAGCCGGCTTCCCTTGCCCATAACGCGCCGCTGACGGAGTCCGCCGTCTCGTAGAAGGTCCTCGGGAAACCGGCGCTGTGAGGAGGTACGGCCGAGCCCGCCGCGCTCGGGGTAGCATCCTGCGCCAGCCCCTTTACTCACACCATTCGCCCCGATATCTGCTTTCCGGATGGTCGACATGGCTCTGCATGTGCGGTCAGGACGGCAGGGTGATCGACTGGGCGTGGTGGAACACGTTCTTCTCGTCCCAGGTCTTCTTCGCCCTCTGCAGTCGGCTGTAGTTCTGCTTGTTATCACGAGGTCGACGTTTCTCCCCAGCTCAGGGACATGATCCACCATCCGGAGTCAGCAAAAGGTCAGCAAGACTCCGGGGGTCAGCCATCATGGCAAGCACAAGTCTCATCCGCGGGATGGCCAGGTTCTTCAAGGAGTGCGAGCATCCGGAATCCCGGTGGAGCAAATGCCCGCACGAATACAAGATCAGGTACCGCAACGCGTCGGGGCAGCAGACCGAGGAGTCGGGCTTCGCCAACCAGGATCTGGCGAAGGCCCGGCTCGCCGAGGTCTACCACGCCCGCAAGACCTCCCCGATGAGCCTGCACAAGGCGGAGCGCATCAGGAAGTACGGCGGCATGCAGTTCTCGGCCTACACCGCCGAGTGGCTGAAGAGCCAGCGCCACCAGAGCCCGACCTCGCTGCGGAACACCGACTCCATCCTCAGGAACCACCTCCTGCCGGCCTTCGGCAGCCGCCGCATGGCCACCTTCGACCACAAGGTCGTGGAAGCGTTCATCACGGACATGGAACGGAACGGCGTCGGCCTGGCCGCTCAGACCAACGCGTTCATCCGGCTGAAGACGATCCTGCTGGACGCACACCGGCTCGGCCTCTACGAGGACAGCCCACTGGAGGGAGTACAGCCCCCTCAGTACGACGCGGAGCGCGCGGTGATTCCTTCCCTCCCCCAGCTGCACGAGATCCGGACTGCCGGCGACGACGTCTTCCGCCTGGTCGCGGAACTCATGAGCGGTTGCGGTCTGCGGAACGGCGAGGCATACGCCGTCAACGTCAACAACATCGTCGCCGACGACATCTACCGCGTGGGCGAGCAGGTCAACCAGGCCACCAAGAGCTACGCACGCCTGAAGCACCGCAAGGCAGGTGAGTACCGCGACGTGCCGCTGCCGGCGCGTACCAAGCACGCCATCGAGTGGTACGCAGACACTTACGGCACTGTGGACGGCTACCTGCTGCGCAATCCCAAGGACATCATGCTCGCCATGCCGCATCACATCATCAGCGGGCAGTGGCGGAGGCTGAAGGCCTCCGGGGAGGTCGACATCCCCGAGGGCATGGTCCTCTACGGCCTGCGCCACTTCTTCGCATCGAACTGCCTCAGCAACGGCATACCCATCACCGACGTCGCGGAGTGGATGGGCCACCGCGACGTCAAGATCACATTCAAGTATTACCGCCACCTCATGCCCGGCTCCATCAGCCGCGCTGCAGAGGCCCTCGACCTCGGGCTGGCCGCCTGAACACGCGGGGGTCCAGCCCCGTTTGGGCTGGCCCCCGCACCCGAGACATCTACGCCGCCCGCAGCCTCTGTTGCTTCACCCAGGCCTGGACCTCCGACACCTTGAACTGCAACTTTGCGTTCCTGCCACACCCGAACTTGTAGGGCACAAGCCCAAGGCGCGGAGCATCGCGGTAGACCCAGGCGAGGGACATGTTCAGATACATCGCGGTCTCTTTGGCACTCATGAACTGCTCCGGCACGGCTCCTCCTACATGACCAAACCGAGGTTCGCGGAACATGAATATCGATGAAGAGAGTCGCTTTGGTCGCACCGTCACCGCGTGGTAAAGGACGCCAGGAGATCGCTTCCAGCAGATCCGTCGCAGCAGCACGGGAGCCCCTCCACGACGGGAGCGCGCCGGCGCAGGATGCTGAATCACCCCGCGAGGTGCGGTAGCGCCGCTCAAGCCGGGTAGCCACGTGAAGGATCAAGTGACTGATGTGTGGATTCAACTCGAAGCAGCCCCGCATCCCATCGAGCCGATCGCGTCCACGACAGCCAGCGCCGGAGCAGAGCGGCCAGAAAACCAGAGCTGATTGCCGCCCACCAAAAGCAGCTCCGGCCGTGTCGAGCTGAATTGCAGCCGCGCGATGCGGCAGAAGCAGAGCATCCCCTCCGCTCCGCCACCGCAACCGCACCCGATGGGCCGCCACCGGCATGTACGTGGACCAAACCATCCTCGGCGGCCAACCGGCCTGGCCGCGCTCAACGCCCTGGCCCCATGAACCCTGACCACACCGTGGCCGACATGGCTCGGCGACCACGCTGCGACCAGCAGCCAACGGAACATCAAACCGCCGTTTCCGTATCACTGCGGAGTCGGCCTACGGCTTGCGAAGGGCAAGTCGGCCCGAAGGAATCTGACCCTGCGACCCCTTGACCCCCAGTCGCGCGACCATTCACCTTTCTGCACGTCAGGCGCTGGACGGAGCGCGGCGTCCGTGCGATGGAAAGCAGTCCGCGAACAGCGGTTCGCCGCGTGTGGTCCCTCGCCTGTCCCCAGCGTAGCGGGCGCTGACCTGCCAGGCGATCTACAGGAGGGACCTCTTTAGGGACCGAAGGAATGTGCTCAGAGCGACTATCAAGTGCCACATGAAGCCAGCCAGAGGCTCCATTGAGCACACTGGCACTCAGGAGCACAACATGCAGTTGAAGCATGGCTCGGTGAGCTCGCCCAGGACGTGGGCGAGGGCTTCGCGTTCACGCCGCTGTTCTGGCCGGCGCGGTCGGCGGAGACCCAGAGATCGACCCTGCCCGGGTCCTCTCCGACGAGGCGCTGCTGATCTGGCCGCACGTCCGGGACCGCTCCCGGGCCGAGCTGAGCGCGGACAACTCCTGGGGCAGCATCAAGGGCAACGACCAGTTCCGGGGCACTTACCCCAACCTGCCCAACCCGCACCAGATCAAATTCGACCGGCAGCTCGATGCCATGAACCCGGACGTGGAGATCACGGTCCCGGTACGCATCGCCAGGCTGACAACGACCAGCGTGTCAAAGCCTCGCTGCCGTTCCCGTTCAAGGGCACCGACGACCTCGTGAACGAGCTCAACGTCACCAACAAGAAGCACGGGATCGAGGTCGAGTACAAGCGGTACGGCGAGGACACCGAGGACGCCGTGACCGTGCCGGACACCGAGCCGCAGAAGACACTGGGCGTCCACTTCGCCACCATCAACCACGACGCCGAAGCCCTCGCCAACTGGATCCACGACCTCTTCACCCAGGCCTGACGCAGACAGCTGGTACCCCGCCAGGCCAGGAGGCGGAACACCTGCGCAACGGTCTCCGGTCCGGCGTTGACCGGCCCGCTGTTGGTCGCCCCGGCAGGGGCGGCCACCAGCGCGAGGGTCTGTAAGGATAGACAGCGCTCTCGGCGTCGACGATCCGCCGGACAGGTAGACGGTGACGCTGTGGAGGGTGCCGGTGAAGCGGAACGGCGCCCGGTAATCGGGGCTGACGGCCGAACCGGGGTTGGCGCCGCAGGCCATGCCACCCGGATTGACGGCGATCGGGGTGGTGACCGACATATCGGCTGCTCGCGGGGACGTTGGGCACACCGCTACAACACCGTCCGACGCCGCTCCCGGCTCGGACACCGCAGCCCCGTCGCCTACGAGAGAAGGCTCAACACGACATCAACTTCGCTGACCGACGCCGCATAGCCCGTGTCCAACATCCGGATCAAGGCCCCTTCGCGCAAGGCATCGCGCTTTCGTTACGCTTCGGAAGTAAAGCTGCACTGTGTAGCGATATTGGCTGACGGGTATGCAGGTGCGAAGCTCTACCCATGCGCGTAACCTAGGAATCGAGGAACGCGCTCTCGTCACTCCTCGCCGTGGGGAATTCTGTACCTCATAAGCAAGAGCGTGAGGCTAGAGTCATGCGCGGACGACGCGAAGCCCTCCCCTTGCATATTCGAAGATTGGCGCCTCTCGTTATCAGCTCGCGAAGGGAAGTTGCCAAAGTGAAGCTGCGCCCCAATGCGAAAGCAACGCTGGTGGACGGCACAATGCGCCGCACAGTAACCATACTGAAGGCCAAGGACAGCCACAGTGGCCAGGAAGTTCTTGTGGTCGATGAGATCGGACGAGAATCCTGGGTGCAGGCCAGTCAACTAGAGCCTCCCGTTGAATGGGTGCAACCTACCGACCTTCCGAATTATCTGCCGCGGGATTAATGGGCCTCGCTTCGATTAGGGCTGCGGCTATGTGCATGCACGCCCGCGCCAGAGGATGCGCAACGCCTCCTGCTGCATCACCGAACTGCTCATTGCGACCTCTACGATGGTTATGGGTTGACGGAAAGAAGCGACTCTAAAGGAAGCGCAAGAAACACTTCTCTAGCTTATAGGTGATTTCAGTGGGCGACGACTACGCATCCCTGTCAACTGACGAGCTATGCAAGATATTAGTTCTCGCCGACCGCGAGATGGACACCTGGACGGTGCAGACTATCATCAAAGTATTGGTCGATCGATATCCAGCAGTGCAGCAAGATCTTGTAAAGTGGGCCGAAGATCCAGTCCAGAATGCCAAAAACTCGCTCCCTCGCGTGGTCGGGATATCTCTACGTGATGTACTTGCCGGCGACACGCTGACATTTATGGGATCGCGTTAGAGCCACCACTGCTCACCTGCAGGTTCATCAACTGACAAAGTTCCGGTAGTGAGGCCAGCGCCGAGGCTCGTAGGCAACCGACGGAGCACATACGAGCGTTTCGTTTCGCGAGTTGCTATTGAGGAGGATAATCCGACCTCCCACAGTCAGCGGTGATGCCCAAGAGAAGATCACTGCGGCAGCACTGGTCGATCGCTTCGGCCTGATGCGCCCACGGGGCGCGATAGGCCAAAGGCTTGCATGGAGCGATGAAATGGCGAATTCAGGGTTTGCAGAAGGCGTGGATATCGAACTCACAGCCGATAGAGCCCGGCTGGAGCGGCTACTCAGCGAAAGCTCTGGGTCGCTTATAGAGCGGGCGCGGGCGCTGGTCGAGTTCTCGATTGAGCTGACAGTTGCCGCTCGCAGCCTTGACATCGGGATGCAAGCCGCAACTTCCGCTCTTGCATTGCTCGACCAGGAGACGGAACCTGATCTCGTGCTCCGGAGCCAAACCCACATGCTAGTGGGTGGGTTGGCCATGCAGCTAGGGGACTATGAGCAGGCCCGACTCCACGTGGACCGGATGCGTCACTTCGCCGAGGCCGCTGGGGAGCCCCAAGCGCAGACGCAAGCGGAAATATTGCTGGCTAACCTCGCCAGGGCCCGGGGCGACCTGGCGCAGGCACAGCAGCACTGGGGGAACGCGCTTCCCCTGCTCGAGGACGTAGATCAGCAAAGTGGTGCGCACTGGTTCATGGGAACGCTCGCCGCTGACCAGGGACACATGGCGGAGGCAAAGGAGCACGCGGAGCAGGCACAGACTTTGGCAAAGAACCCGATAGCCCAGGGCGCGGCGGAATTGCTGCTTGCTGACCTTGCGCGACGGCGCGGCGATCTCCACCAAGCCCAGCAGCATGCGCGGCGGTCGATTGATCGGACTGAGCTTGCGAACGACGTGCTCGGGCAAGGAGATTCGTACCTCTTCGCGGCCCAGTTGGCACGGGATCGGGGCGACCCATCCGAGGGGCAACGGCTTGCCACACGGGCGTTGAGCCTGGCCGAGGCGGCCACCGAGGAGCTAGAGCCTGAGGAGTTACACAGCTTCCTGAGCTACGCGCATCGCGTCGCGGGGGGTCTGGCGCGGGACCGGGGAGATCTTGCGGAGGGACAACGCCTTGCCGATCTGGCGCTGGAGCTGGCCGAGGCCAGTGGCAGTCGTGCCGCACAAACCAGCGCACACGACCTGCTGGCGCAGCTGGCATGGCATGAGTGGGGCGATCTCGCCCGGGCGCGGCATCATGCAGAGCAGGCGTTGGCTCTCGCTGAAGCCGCTGGCGATGTGCTCGCGCAAAGCCGTGCTCACGCCATGCTGGGTGAGCTGGCTGGGCGCGAGCCGGCGAACCTCGCTCAGGGCCGAGAACATGTGCAGCTGGCGTTGAAGCTAGCCGAAGCTGCCGAAGACGTCTTTGAACAATGCCACGATCATGCGGTACTGGGCGAAGAAGCCCGCGTCCGGGGAGATCTCGCGGCAGCGCAGGAGCATGCGGTACAGGCATTGCAGCTGGCCGAAGCTATCGAGCACCGAGTAGGACAGGGGAACGCCCACCACATACTTGCCGAGCTGTACTACGCGAGGAACAACGTTCCCGAGGCCCAGCGCCACCTTCAAGACGCTCTGGTATTGGCTGAGAAGGCTGGCGATGTACCTGAGCAGGGAAAGGCGCACCTGATGCTGGGTGACCTCGCACGCTTGGGTAATGATTTGTCTGGAGCACGCGAGAACGCTCAGAAGGCGCTCGATCTAGCCGAACGGGCGAGGGATGAGAAAGGCGCAGCAAAGGCACACGTGCTGCTGTCAAATGTGCTAGTGGCTGGATCTCGGGAGGATTGGCCAGCAGCACTAGATCACATCCTGGCAGCGGTACGTGCACGGGAAGGAGTGCGGCAGTGCGTAGCCAGTGCGGCCGACCGAGTCCGTATCCTCGCCGAATCTGCAGACTGGGACCAGATAGGTCTATCGCTAGCAGCTGACTTGCACGACGGATGGGCAGCGCTGGAGCTGGCAGAAATCGGCAGGGGTGAGGCGCTATCGGAACTTCTGCATTCCCACGACACTCACCGTGAGTTGCCAGAACCGGTCCAGGCTCTCCTGACCCAACTGGAAGAGGCACACGCCAGCAAATCGACATTGCTCGATCTGCAGCCTATCCCGGACCAGCGGACCATTGACCAAGGGCTGCAGGACGCGAGAAGAAGGACACACGACGAGCTCGACGAGCGGATCGCTCAGCTACACAAGGAATTGGCCACGCTGGTTGGCAGCGCATTCCAACAGGCTTTCGCGGTCGAGCCGGTCGCCGTCGACCATCTACGTGCACGTCTACACGGGGACGTCCACGCCCTGCTGCTGAGGCTGTTCCCACACGACCAAGTGCCAGGCAGCCGATTGCTGTACTCAGTGTGGGTGCCTCCCGATCCCTCCGAGGTGCCAGTCATCGAGGAGAACATACTGACCACGGAGCAGGTCGGGTGGCTGACCGACCTGACCAACGCGAACGACGCGTACTTCGCTGGCTGGAACCTTCTGGATGACACCGAGCACCGCTGGCGCCGCGAACTGGGCGACCAGCTGCTGCCGGCCGAGTTGCGGAGACGATTAAGCGATCCCCGCTCGAACAGGGAAGAAGATTCGCCGACCTTGCTGATCGTGCCTAGTGGCGAGCTATGGGGGGTACCGTTCGCTGCACTCGATGTTGGCGGGAGTTATCTGCTGGACCTCGCCGCTCTCACTTTGCTGCCTGCGTTGCGGATGCTACCTGACACCCTGCCGCTCGACAAGCAACCGGAAGATAGTAGGAATGCGCGAGCTCTGGCCTACATGGCTGGAGTATCCGTGACAGCCGAACGCGCCCAGCTCGTGCACGACTATGCGGACCGATTGGAGGAGGAGATCGACCCTGAACGACTGGTGGCTAAGTTGCGCACGGGCGACCGCTATCAGCTCGGAGTTCTGTCCGTACACGGAGATTCCGAGCTCGGACTGGCGCACGGTCTGGAGCTCCGGCGCGATCCGCCATACAAGCTGTCCGCCGCGCGGCTGCTCGGTCTTCGCCTTCCTCCTTACCTTGTGCTCGGGGCCTGCTGGTCAATGCGAGTGTCATCCGGTCCGGGCGAGGAGCCCATCGGATTGTCCACCGTAGCCCTTACCCGCGGCGCAGCCTCGCTGGCGACCGCACTCTATCCAGTCCCCGACAAGGCCACTGGAATCATTCTCGCCACCTACTACCAGCAGTTGGCGGCCGGCCTGCCACCCGTCCATGCCCTGCGCAATGCCCAACGGACATACATCGCAGAGGCGTGGCGCAACGCCCAGCGCGAGGGATCCGACGTAGAGCTTGGCTGGACCCCCGGATACTGGGCCGGGCTGGCAATTCTCACCACGGAACCCCAGCGGCAGCCGGCTGGCTGATACTGCGCTCGACGACCCACGGTGGGGTAATCGGCGGCGACCGCAGGTCAGCAGTTGTGCTGTCCGGCGGTGCCGCCCTGGACGCCGGCCCTGACCAGCACCGCCAGCAGGAGGCCGAGGATGTCGGTGACGATGGTCTGCTTTCTTCCCACCACCTTGTTGCCGGCGTCGGCAGTCCGGCCGCCGCCCTCGCGATGGTGTTCAAGCTCGTCGAGTCCGCCTGGCCCGCTGGCGCGCGATCACCGGCGCCCACCTCGTCCCGCTGGTCCGCGCCGGGGCCCGCTTCGAACGCGGTCAGCTCGTCGAACGCCCAAAAACCTCGCAGCATGAACGTGCTCAGCTGACACACTGAGCAAAGCTGAGGCCGAACCGCAGAACCGCAGAACCGCACAGAGGACCCAGACGCCCGTGCTGAACCCACTCGACGCTCCCGACGCGGTGGAAGCCGCAGCTGAACCGCTCGAGGAGCTGCTCGACGACTGCAACCATGTGTCGTCCATAGAGCTGCTCCATGTAGTCCCAGTGGCTGGGACGGCACCCGGTCATGACTGGATGGAGGGTCTCGCTCAAGCCGTGTACGACGCGGGGGCCAGCGGACACCAGGTAGGAACGGCGGTCCACCCGTTCGAGTCACCGCACGCCTGGCGGGACATCCTCCGCCGAGAGGTGACCGACGGGTACATGCAGCCCGCCAAGAAGTGGCCAGACGCCAACTTGCGCATGCCCGTTGACATCCGGCAGGCAGGCGAACTCGCCGATGGCGTCGCCGACCTCATCGAAGCACATCTGGGGCCCGTCCGAGCCTGCGCCGACGTCTACGGCCCGACGGGCTACATATGGTGGCGCGACTTGCTGCTGGTCACCAGCGACTGGGCCACCATCCTGCATCTCGAGATTTACGACTGACCGAACACGCCCCCGTCAACTGCGCCGCCGCCTCAACGACTCTCATCGTCCACAACTCTTGACAATGTGCGCAATTCAGGCTTGCCGTCCGGCACTGGCGTCACTCCGTCGCCACAGCCTCAGTAGCTGCGCGGGCGGGGCGGCTGAGCCGCCTGCAGCACCAACCGGTGCTTTGAGAGGCGAAACACCCAGCGAGGGTGCGCTTGAGATCCTCCGCACCCCCTGCGGAGGTGGTCGTTTATCCGTCTGTGAGTGATTCACCGGACCGTGGATGTGATCCTGTTCGCACGGACAGATGAATCTGGCAGGCACGGCCTTCTGGCCTGGCGATCAGGGATTCCATACCTCATGATCACCAGGATTCGCACCCGTTCCGCCACCCCTTGCTTGAGCAGTCCAGCGACCCGTGTCGCGATCGAAGAACCATAGAGTTCCGGACTGCAACCCCGACAGATCCAGATTGCGTAATTGCTCGTAAGCCTCCTCGGGAAGACCTTGCTCGAGAACAATTTGCGCACCTGTAGATCCGTCCTGAAATATCACTTCGCGGCGCTTTGCGCTTGATGCGTGGAATATCTTCTCGAGCGCACTCCGAAGCACTCGGTAGGCATCTTCGCCTAGGCTACCCAGAAAAGCATTAAGTGCCGGTAAGACCACAAGAAGAACAAGCAACATCGGGTCACGGAGCGTAGGACGTGACTGCGAAGGGGCCTGAAGGCCGATGGATGACAATGCGTCCCGGAGCGAATCTTTCTGATCTTCTGACAGCCCTTCACCAAAGGTGATATAGGCGTCATCCACTCCCGCCCTAGCCATAATTCCTCCCGCGATACCGGATAATCTCGTCGCATGTCGCCTGCGGCGGCATGAGCATGCATCTTGGTTGGCGCCGCGCGAGTTACGAAGAGCCACTACCCATCGACCGGAACATATTCTGCGGGCGCTCAATCCATCTCGGGCGCTAACTATTGATGGCTCTCCAGCAGGGCCAGTCGCCTAGTCATGCTGTCTGCCTCTTTGGCGTATCCCTGATTACGGGCATCCTCGATACTTCCCCTGATCATTTGACAGGCCACACCACTTTGAAGTTCAGGGCATTCTTGAAGAACTCGCAATGCCGATTGATCACTTGGCGCCCCAACGAACGCATTGATAGCATCCGCTAGCTGCTGCATCGAATTCCCGACGGCACTAGCCATCTGGCGAACGAACTCCTCATCCCCCGGATCCGATTGCGTCGACATTTCACTTCACCTCAGCACGCATCTTGTAAACACGGAATCTTCTTGATTTCAGGAGCCCCGAGAAGCGAACTGGTCTCTTATCCAGGCCAGCACACTTTGGCGCTCACCGCACCTTCTGCCGCCTTCCGGTCTTGGTCGTAGTGCTCGCGAAAACCCTCACCGGGGCTGAGCTGGGGTTTTGGTCCGGGCTCGTGGCAAGGGATGACAGTGAGTCGTCGTTCGGGGCGAGCCGGCCGCGCCCCTGGTTGGGCCGGTGGTTCCTGAAGTGGCGCGCGTGGTCGCGGCGGCCATCGACCAGAAGGCCGGCGCGGTCCTGACCAACTACCGCTCACCACGATGCCAATCTGGGAGTTCGAGGAGGCATCTTCACCGATCAAGCGGTCCGGATCTCCGTCGATGCCCGGCCCGGCCCGTGCGGCCCAGTGGAGGTCATCATTCGCGGCACCCGACAGCGACACTGTGAACGGCGCGTTCGCCCGGGCGCTCCGGGACGCCGAGGCGTTGCGTATGCGACTCACACCAACCGGGCCAGGAAGCAGCATGAAGGGAACAGCCCCTCCAACGCTCCCGGCACGCGACACCCTGCCCTTGGGCGTACTGCGGCGGCGCGCCCAAGGCACAGCACCGGCCCTGAGCAGCTGGACGGCTGAGCACAAACTGAAGCCGACGTGCCTGTCCCGCTGGCGGCCGCACCATGGTGAGGAGCTAAGTGAGTTCCCTTCCTTGCCGTATCTCCCAGGGGCCGGTCGGCACGAAGTGCACATCGTCGAAGTAGTGAAGCCAGCCAGCCAGCCAGCGTCTCGACTGCTCGTTGCGCCTGCTCACTCGTGAGCTCGCCCGCGGCAAGCAGTGCATCCTGCGCGTCAGAGAGATTCATCCGTCCTGCCACCGTCAGCGCGTGGAGTTCGGGCATGGCGCGGAGACGGGCAAGGACTTCCGCGCCGAACGCCTGCTCGTCGAGGCCAGGGCCGATGTCGAGGTGCGCTAGATCTCGGAGCACGCCAGCCAGCACGTCACTCCCGATGTGGCGATGACGCCCGTTGTAGACCCGGTAGAGCCGTTCAGGGTTGCGAGTCTCCGGCAGCCACCGCGCCGACTGCTCGTCCAGGCCGTGCACGACCACACGTGGGCTATCTTCGTCGTCCCGCATGAGGGCCGCCTGCTCGCACATCTGCTCGGCCAGCTCGACCGTCCCAGGCACCGAAGTGGCGTCGAGCGCGGCAAGTACGCGCTGAACTTCCGGGTGGGCCGTGCTGACCTCGACGAGGAGTTCGACGTTCGCCGCCGGTACGCGGCCGGTGGCCTTGCCGGTTAGATTGGCAGACCCGACGAGGCACCGGTCGTCGGCTACGTACAGCTTCGCGTGGAGGTTGTGGCAGAGCCGGACGGTAGTGCGTCCGTCCTGCTGTGCCAGCTCGGCGATCTCAGGGTCGGACACGCCAGCTGCGATCTCGGGTACGGACCAGCGGGTAATGCAGGTGATCTCCTCGACCTCCGCGGGCACGGCGTCGAGTGCTGCCTGGAAGACCTCCTTCTTGATGAAGGGGGCGACCAGGAGGACGCGGCCGGTGGCGGTGGCGAGAAGCTGCTCGATTTGGCGCCAGACGTGATCGACCGTCACTCGTCGTCGTCCTCGTCGTCGGCGTCGCTGGCGCCGAGGAACTCGCTGGCGAGGCGGCCCCAGTCCTGGCGCATCCGCTTCGCGCGCTCGCGGGGCTTCTCGGGCTGCTCGTCCTCGAACCGCGCCCAGGAGATCAGGATGAGCTTGAAGGCGTTGGCTGCGGCGGTGAGGCGAGCCGCGAGTTCCTCGCGGCTCGCGCCGTCGATGTCCCCGTCGAGGACGGAAATCAGGTCGCTGTAGACCGGGTGGTCCATGTTGAGGGCGACCTGCAGCATGCCGGGGATGTACTCGACGTTGAAGAAGGCCGGCGAGTCGGGGTTGCGGCTGGTGAGCAGGCGGACGTGCTTGCCCTGCGACATCGTCTCCTCGATGATGCGCTGGGCGTCGGCCGGGCTGTAGTGGTGCGTCTGGACCAGGCTCTCGTACTGGATCTGCTTGCTTACCTCTTCAGGGGTCTCCTCGGCGAGCTGGTCGGTCAGGCTCGGCCGGGTCTCAGTGCGCCGGCGCTGGACCGCCACCTCGGCCTGGACCTCGACGGTCTCGTGCCGCTTGCGGCTGGAGCGGGTGCCCTCGGTCTGGTGAGCGAGCTCGGTCCGCAGGCGGCCAAGTAGCTTCTCGCGGATGTGGTAGACGATCTCGATCAGCGGAAGACGCCGATCGCCCTCGTCACGCAGTTCCTCCCGGTACTCCTCCCAGGACAGTCCCGCTGCTTCCTCACGCCAGTTGAAGTGGGCGAGGCTGGAGAAGACGTTCGCGGCCTGCTTGTTGTTGGTGACGCCGAAGACCTCGTCGAGAGCCGGGGGGAAGTCGATCTCGACGCCCCACCACCTACACCTCCGTCCTGCCGTCCCCGAACCGCGAGAGTGCGGAGAAGGCCTCCGCCCTCGTCCCGATGAAAACCCGCAAGACCAGCGCCCAGAAGGTATTCGTCGTAGGCCTCGGCGACCTCGAGGTCGCCATGGTCAAGAAGGATGACGCGCAAGCCCTCGTGACCGAGTGGAACGCGCTCGTGGACAACCGCGGCTCCGGGTTCCAGGCACGCCGGGCGGAGATGCCCGACGAGGCCTCCGCCTGGTCGGGCACGGGACGGCTGTGGGAGCGGATACCTCGACACGAGGTCGTCTTCTCCGTCGCGGCCGGCATCGACCGGCTGAGCGGAGCGCTGCTATACCAACTGCCGCTCTGCGGCGGACCCGCATGGGAGTTCGAGCGGGACCTGTTTACCGACCAGTCCGCGCTGAGCTCCGTGGAAACGCGGCTCGGCCTACGAGGTCCGGTCGAGGTCGTCGTCCGCGGCACGGACCGAGACGCGGTGAAGGGTGCGCTCGCGCAGGCCCTCCAGCAAGCGGAAGCGCTGCGGCTGCAGTTGGAGCCGCCAGCCGGACATGACCACGGCGGAGCCTCGGACCCAGCTGACGCGGCCTGACAACCACCGCACCTGGCAGGACCGGCCTGCACACGGTTAGGCGTGGCGTGCAGGCCGGCCATCCGCCGTTACATGTAATGTCCTGGCCACTCTTCCTATTTCTCGCAGCGCCAATCTGCGCACCTCACCGATTGGCGGATACATGGTATCCATGGTGATTTTGTCCTCTTGGGTTCCCAGGAGGTCGCGCAGCTTACGTTTCCACCCCGCTTCGATCCGCACGGTCCATGCCGTTGCGGGCCAGTTTTTACCAAGGACACTTCCTTTCGGGAAGAAGATGTTGAGGTTGGTGACCTCGTGCAATTCCTCGGCGGCGAGCCTTTTCCCTTCAAATCGCATATTTCGCCCGGGGTAGCTGGCGCTCAGGCCGCCCACGAGGAACCGGCCGCGTTGGGCGCGCATTCTGGGGTCAAGGTCCTGCGGGTTGACCACGGCGACGCGCTCCGTCCAGTGGGACCGGGCGTGGTGTTCGCCGACTGCGGTGCCCTTCCACTCCAGCTCCGGCTGGCCCCTAAGGTCGATGGTGTCGGGCTCGTCATCACTCCTGGAAGGGAGCTCGATTACGAAGAGACGGCCGTCTGTATCCTCGGCACGGTCGACCGCGAAAAACAGGGCTTCAAGGGGTCTGTCTGACACATCGATGAGCCGGGTGGGGATGCCGTGGTGCTGGAGGACAGCCAAGAGCTCTCCGTCGGTCATCAGCCGCCCCAGCCCCTCCATATGTCGCATGACGGTCAGAAGCTGCCGCTCGGCGTCTTGCATTAGTTTCTCGGACACCTTTGGTTGGTTTGCCCAAAGAGTTCGGTAGAGGCTAGAGGTGAGCGGATAGTCGGCGCTTGGCTGACCGCGATAGAAGACCAACCCGGAGTACGCTGCGGGCGCCTTCCTCCCCTTGGGATACGGGGTTCGTGCCCCCTCTGCTATCCATCTCCACAGGGCGTCTGCAGAGTCGATGCCGAACTTCGTATTGATTTCCCGCTCGGAAAAGAATCTTCCGGGCAACGGGCGTTCAGTGCCGTCCATCTCGGCTCCTCGACAGGGCGCCGCCCGGCGGCGGGTGCCGGTCTGCCACAGGGCAAGCGTGGCACGCGAGGTTCCGGAGCGCGCGGCGCGCACGCTCCGGGCCTCTGGGGACCCCGCGCCTAGCGGGGGCCGGCCGGGAGTTGCTACACGCCACCGTCAGGTGTGCTCAAGCGGTCGGACATCGTCTGGAACCAGGTCTGGCCGAGTAGCTGGTAACCGTCACGTATTGGGAACTCGCCGTATTCGGGCCGGCCCAACCGATGCCTATCCGAGCGGAGGGAAGGCGGCGCCCGGAGCCCGCATCAGCGGCGGCTGGTCCAGTGGTGGCTTATGTCGCCCATCGGCTCGCGGCGGCCGTCCGGGCCGACTCGGACGCCCGGTGCTTGGTTGAAGCGCAGTCTTGGCCCGCGTTCCCTGAGCTCCACCTGGTCCTGCCAGATAGGCCGGGGGGGGTGTCCGACGATGACCTGCTCGCAGGTGTCGGCCAGGTCGGCATTACACCGTTCAACCCGCCTCGGGCTGACATCTGCCACCGATGTGCCAGTACCGCGGGTGAGGACCAGTTGCTTGCGCGGGTCCAGAGGGAACCTGATCTGATGCGCATCCAGGAGCCCGAAGCCCTTGTAGGCGTCCTCCCTGGAGTTCGGCTTCCACAGGACGAGAGGGGCGTCTGAGGTCAGGAAGTCGGCGTTGTGGGAGATCTCCAACTGCCAGTGCCTGCCACGGAAGTGCGGCGCAAGCTCGGCGACCGTCCCCAACGTTGCGGAGATCGCATCGTTCTGGGAGGGGACTCCGTACACGCCGAGCAGCCCGTGGAGCCATCCCAATGCGCCTTCAACCTCAGCGGGCTGCGGAGCGAAGCCGAGGTGCTCGCGCTCCAGATACTCCGCGACCAGGGCGTGATCCAGAGGCCGGTCTTTTGCGTACGCCTTCACGGCCTTGGGAAAGAGCACCACGGTGCGCTTCTCCGGCGTGCGGTTGAACTGGACAGCGAGATAGAGGCACAGCACCTCCCGATCGTCGCTCCCCGGATCCGGCAGTCGACCGGTGCGGTCGATCTCGCGCATGATCTGGACGCCAGCATCGTCCAGGTGAGAGAGCTTCTCCTCGGCGAAGGTGGAAGTGGTGCCGTCCGACGAGGCGGTGGTGTAGAAGCCTCCCTGGACGGCGACGTTGATGACGTTGGCCATGTAGGGGTCCGTGCTGCCGCGCCGCCTGACCCGGACCTGGTCATCAAGGCCGAAGCGTGCCAGGTAGGACCGAGGGACGAAGTGGTGGCGCTTGGGGGGCGACATGTGATCGAGGGTAGTCCGCGCCCCTGTCATGAGGCGCTGGTCCTGCCGCACCGAAAGGCTCACCGCGACGGCGCGGTGCGGCCCATCTGGAGGAGGGCAAGGCCTCAGTCGCCCTCTCGCCTAACTTCTCGGTCATCGCGTCATTCGGATACCCACAGCAGGAGCAGCACCAGCCTGGCACGCCAGGTGGCGCCGTGCCGCGCGCGCAGGTACCGCTGAAAGGTGCGCGAGACGCCGACGACTGAGGCGTCCGCATACACACAGGTTCGGCGAGAGCAGCAGAAAAGGTGCGCGAGTCACGGATCCCCACCTAGGCTCATCACATATAGTGACGCCTTGACTACTATCAACAAGGGGCCTTCATGACTCTCACCGTCGCGACTCCCGCAACCACGGAAGGCGCTCAGGCCGCCGAGGCTGCGGCCGATGCCCCCTCCTTGGACTACTCCCGCGTCAACGATGTGGCCCCAGGCGTTCTCTACGACATGCTCCGACGCGACCAGCGGACGCTCATGGCGACCGCACTGGGCTGGGACGGCAGCTGAAGGGAGTGGCGATGTCTGCAACTAGCGCGACAACTGTCATTGAGTCGGCGAGTCGGCTGGCACTTTCATCATTGCGCGATGATGTAGCCAGTCTTCCAGAGCCAATCGTATCTCGCATGCAGAAAATTCTCGATAACTACGGCACGAAAATGCGCCCGGTTACCGAAACGTCATCCCTTGGCTTGGCCTTTGATCTGGGCATCAATGGCCCGGAAGATCTCGCCCCCATTGCAAAGGCCTGCATCGCGGGTGCACTTCACAACGCGATCATGGATGACGTCTTGGACAGCCATGGAGCGGGTCGGCATTTCCAATTGGCCGACCTCTATCCCGCGGAGATCTTTCGCGATCTCTACATCCTAACTCTGACAGAGATTCATCCGCCAAGCTGGAAGCCCGCCGGGAGACGAGCGTTTCTCGAAACCGAAGCCCAGACCTACAATGCGATGTATTACGAGGAAATCTGTCATGTGGGGAATCTGCATCCCTACGAAGACGATCTCCTTGTCGCGCACAAGTGCGCCGTGCTTAAGGGAATTATTCACCGAGTTGTCCACCTCGCCGGACGCGCTGATCTGTATGCTGACGCCGCCACAGGGATCGATGAGGCCGCGCTCGCATGGTTCATTACCGACGACATCTTGGATTGGGAAGAGGATATCGATCGCAATCGCTTCACCCTGCCCATCCAGTGCGCCATGGACCGAGCAGGTCTGGACACAGTAACTAGCGTGACAACGACCGCAGGTAAAGCTGCAGTGCTCAAGGAGCTTGGATTCAGCCAGCTCTACGACGAGCTTCTTGGTAAGGCCCTGCGGCACATGGATGCAGCGATCGCACTGTATAGCCCTATCTCGCCGACGCTGACAGACGCACTCTCGGAGCACCGGCTCCGTATCATCCAGTCCTGGCAAAGCCACGCCAAATACTTGAACCAGCTGGCTCTGTAGTGCCCTTTTCTCAATGCATTCACCCGACGGCCCTCAGATGCTATAAGGAGATCTCGTGCTGCGGCTTACCTCTCCTGCTGGCACGGTGAGCATATGGCGGACAGTGGCGCCTTCTACGGACTCGCGGGTGCGGCGGTTGGGGCTCTGATCGGTGGGAGCGCTGCCGTATGGGGTCCTTTGCTAGTCCGGCGGCGCGAGGAGCGAACTCTTGCCGCCCGCAGCGATCAGGCGCGGGCCGACGCCGAAACCGGTCGCATGATCCAGATCCGAGCTACTACCCGAGAGTGGCAGCAGCTACTAGAGGAAACCCTGTTCGATCTGGAGGCTGGCCGCGTGGTCGACGTAGATCGTCTCAGGGAGGCTGTTCGGGATAGAAAGTCCGCTGTGAACAGAGCTTTCGACGAAGGACTCCGCGACGGGATCTGGCATGCGCACGCTCGGGGGGCGTCTCTTTTTACCCAAGTGGGAATGCGGGATTCCCTTCGCCGTGAGGGGGCGGCAAGCATCGATCTCACGGACCTGGGAGAGGCTCTAGGAGACGCTACTTCTTGCTTGTGGCGCTGTGTTTACGCTGACCCCCCTGTTCCTGAAGACCTTCGCGCCGATGCCAGGCGGCAACTGGAACTGCTCGTGTTAGCGCGCGGGAGACTCGCAGCAGCGCTATTCGAGCGGCTTGAGGAGATCAAACCGGATACCCAATCGTGAGCTGTTCCTCCGGCCAAGTGGGCTCTGGGCAGTGGTCTAGCACTCCACCAAGAGCTGTGGCCCGAGCAATCGATGGCAGCCTTGATGAACTTGATGGCCAGCCGCTCTTAGGGCTTCAACTGCTCTCGCATGTCGTCGTAGATCGGTGTCACTCCGACGCGCTTGAAGAACATGTCCGCGAAGGCAAGTATCGAGGTCCACGCCCATACCGCGCAGCCGTGCCCAAGACATCGGTCCGGGAAGAACGGGTTGCCCTTGCTGGTGAACGGGTTCTCCGTGAACCTCCGGCCGGACAGGCCCTTGGCGGTACCCTTGAGTGCCTCCTCCGAGGCCCCGGCCCCCGCTCGCCATTCCGGCCGGTAATGCACCAGCTCGTTTCGCAGATGGACGACCAGCCGAGCGTCCTGGTACGGCTTGGCGCCGGCGTCGAAGGGCTCGCGACGAAGTAGATCAAGCACGAGTTCGATCCGGTCCAGAAGTGAGACCCGCTTCCCGAACGCCTTCATCAAGAAGGTGAGGGCGTACCGTTCCTCCGGCGAGAGACCACCCTTGCCGCCTCCGACGTGCAGGTTGTCGTGGGAGGCGGAGCCTAGCAGCTCGTTGAGCGAGGCTTCCAGGAACGCGACCGAGGCGAGAATCGAAGCCACCGCGTAGGACTTGTGCTCTTCCGCCTCCGCCGCAGACCACTGGAGCCCACGGCGCTTCTCATCCTCGCTCGGCGGCGCTGGATTCTGCTCCAGCTCCCCGCATTTCCGGGAGAACAGCGTGGCAGCGCGGGCCTGATCGATCGAGTACCAGTGCCAGACCGCGACGGTGGCATTCGGGGCTTGCGCCTTCACCATGCCGAGCAGTCTGATACCCAGTCCTCGCCTTCCAGCGCGAACAACACCGGTCGTTCACCCGGCCGGCTCCGAGTCCGTCACCCTCTTCGACCATCCGGACACCACCCGGACTCCCGCCACCCGCGGCAGAGTCTCGCGCCCCACCAGCCGCAGTAGGCGCCAGCCTTAGTCAGCCGTCGGAGGACACGGTCCGTGGTTTTCAAGGACTGGAAAAGACTCCGCTGGACGGCTGTGGACGTGGGTGGAAAGGGGGTCCGTGAGGGCGGCACGGGGGCGCTGTCCCCGCGTTATCCCCGCGTTGCCCTCACAGACGGGCATTTCGGGCATCATTTCGGGTCAGCAACGGGCATCGACTCAGTGTCAAAAACGAAAAGAGCCAGGTCAGTTGGGGTCTGACCTGGCTCTCATGAGGGCGGGCCGCCAGGAGCTCGAACCCTGAACCTACTTAAAAGTCCGCAGCTCTTGAGTTAGCCTCGGCTCAACGTAGGGCGCCAACAGCCCTGGGCCTCTTACATCGATCACGGAACGTAGCCGCGCCTCCTCGCCTGCCGTCTCTTCTTGGGGTACTCCGGACCGCTCATCGGCCCTCCGGCCGCGACCCATCAGGCAAGAACGCCATCTGCGGCTTGCACCATGGCCAACGCCGAGACGTGACCCGCCGCCCAGGTGTGACCTGCGCAGACCCCAGCCGGCAGTGGGCGTTCTTCAGCGATCACAGACGTGAGGTCGCCTTCCACCCGGCACGCCCGCTGGATCTCGACGCGCTTCGAAGAACGCCACGTACGTACGGTCTGCCCCGTTCAGCACGCCAACCCTGTTCCGCCCGTCCAGGCGGACAGGTGACTGTAGGCGTGCCCGGCCGAGCCCAAGCGGCTCCACCACCCCGCCAGAGGGAGACCATGTACGCCCGACCCCGCGTTCCCGCCGTAAGCCGGCTCTCGGTTCCGACCCCGGCCGTCGCCCCCGACCCTGCGCACCAGGCCGATCCGGCAACGGAGTTCGACCTCCTGCACAGCGGCTGGTACTCAACCGAGGAACTCGCCGCACTGTTGAAGGTCGACCCCTCGACCCTGCGGCGCTGGCGCTCTGCCACTCCCCCGCAGGGACCGCCCTTCGTCCAGATCGCGCCCCGGCTCTACCTCTACAGCATCCCCGACACCCAGGTGTGGCTCACCCAGAAGCGCACCGACCCATCCGAGGCAGCCTGAATGTCCGACCCCACCCAGCTCATCCCCATGGGTGTCAAGCTCACCACCGACATCGAGCACCGCCCTGACCGCCGCCCGGAGTTCCGCTACCGCGCCCGCGTGCGGTGGACGGAACCCAACGGCGGCGGTCGCAAGTCGGCTTCCTCCTCCGTCCCCACGGAGACCGAAGCCGAGGCCTGGATCGCCCGCATGCAACGGGGCAGCAGCACGCGGTATCACCCCCGCAACCCTCACCATGACCCTCGCCGAGTACGGCGACGAGAACTGGGACCTGGCGATGCGCGGCCTGGAGACCACCACCCTCGACCCCTACGCCGCCGGCTGGAAGCTGCGCGTCACCCCGGTCCTCGGCCACATACCCGTCACCAGCATCACCAACGGCATCACCGACCGGGCGCTCCACTCGTGGATCGCCGACGGGCTCAGCATCTCCTCCGTCAAGAACAGTCTCGCCCCGCTCGTCCGCATCATGGAGCAAGCCGTCCGCGACGGCCTCATCGACTTCAACCCCTCACGGATGAGCGGCTGGCAGCGCCTCTACAAGAAAGCCGAGGACGAACTCGACGACCCCCGCTCCCTCGCCCTCGCCGACTGGGGAACCCTCGACGAACTCGCCAACGCCCTCGTCGAACGCTCCCACAACCACTACCGCGGCTGGGGCGACATCGTCCGCTTCGCCGCCTGCACCGCCGCCCGCATCGGCGAGGTCTCGGGCGTGCACGTCAAGGACATCAACCGCTTCGACTGGACCTGGGATCTGTGCCGCCAGACCACCACCGGCCCCGGCGGCCTCATCGACAAGGGCACCAAGGGAAAGCGGCGGCGCACCGTCCCCATCATCGAAGAGATCCGCGACCTCGTGAACTGGCGCATGAACGTGGTCGGAAACAACCCCATGGCCCGCCTCTTCACCGGACCACGCGGCGGACGCATCACCACCGCCATCCTCCGCGACGCCACCCACTGGGACGAAGTCGTCGTCAGCCTCGGCTACGAGTACCTGCGCCGGCACGACCTCAGGCACACCGGCCTCACCTGGCTCGCCGACGCCGGCGTCCCCATCCACGTCCTCCAGAAGATCGCCGGCCACGGCCACATCACCACCACCCAGCGCTACCTCCACCCGGACAAGAGCTCCATCGAGAACGCTGGCCGAACCCTCAGCAGGCACCTGTCAGCAGACCGGACTACCTCGCAGGCGGCAGCGACCGAGGCGCCCGTTCGTCATCTACGTCTCGTCCAGTAGACGGCCGTAACGGGCAGCCTCCGGGGTCTCGCCGCTGACCATCTACCTACGGCAGCGAGCCTGTCATCGTCAACCACGCTGTTGTAGAAGTGGACTTGTGACAGACAACGAGCAAGGTGCGGAACCCTGGGTCCGGTTTCTGTACCGCGAGCAGACGGCACGCAACATCCACGGCAGCCTTCGAGCCTCTGGCATCACCGTGCCGCTGGACGCCGTACTCGACCTGTGCAACCGCGAGGTAGTGACGCGCGACGGCAACCCCGCTCCCCTCCCACCCGAATGAGCGCTCCATCTCCTCGACGGTGCCAGCACAATGCCACCCACCGCTTGCTCCGACCCCGCTCCGACCGCACAGCAGATTTCCGGCGGCCCCATCCGGGTAGGGCTGCTGTCATATCGCGCAGGCAGCACGGACCCCACGCGGGTTCGCGCTGTCATGGACCAGGGGGTGGACTGGGTGGCACGCCGAAGGACTGTGGCGGAAATCCTCGCCGAGGCGTACCGCCTGAAGCAGCAGGCACGAGCCGCGGAGGCGCAGCGCGGGACGCAGCAGCCGACGAACGGTCAGGCCTCCGCGCCGGCGGCTCAGCCCCGTCCCAGGAAACGGAAGGGTGGACCCCGTCGTCGAACACGCCCGGCTCCTGGCTGCCGGCGAGAAGCACCTCCAACGTGAGGAGGCCGCCCGCGCCAAGGAAGCCGCCCGCGTGGAGGCCGAGTTGGCCAAGCGCCAGGCGGCCCGCCGCCGGGCGGAGGAAGCAAGGAAGCGCGAGGACGCCCAAGCCGAGAAGGAGGCCCAGCGGCAAGCCCGGCAAGCGGAGACGGCCCGGCTCAAAGCCATGGCCGAAGCGGGCACCGCCGAGTGCAACCTGCGCCGCGAGGAACTGGAGACGGTCCTGCTCCTACGACCCGAGGGCCTTGAGCTGTGGCATCCCCACGTCGAGCAGGCGTTCATCCACGAGGGTCCCCAGGGCGTCGCAGAGATGGTCGAAGACCTGCTGCAGCGGTCCCCCGTGCCCCCTGGGTGCCGAACGGCATCCCGTGCGGTCTACACCCCCGAGGCCCAGCAACTCCTGGTCGACGTCGAGCTTCCGAACCACGAGATCGTCCCCGCGGTGGCCTCCTACCGCTACGTCGCCCAGCGGGCCGAGGTCGTCCCCCAACCCGCCAAGCAGGCCGAAGTCCACGAGGCCTACGCCCGGCTGGTGGCCCGCCTGGCCCTCCGGGCACTGGACGAGGCGTTCACCGCCACACCGGCAGCATTCGTGGAGACCATCATCCTCAACGGCCGCGTCAACGCCACGGATCCGACGACCGGCCAGGCCGTCCGGGCGTGCGTCGTCAGCGTCGTCGCCCAACGCAAGGACTTCGCCGAACTGGTCCTGGACGAACCGCGTCTCGACCCGCAGCAGTGCCTCCACCGGCTCGGCGCCACCGTCTCCAAGCACCCCCACGACCTTGAACCGGTCACACCCATCGTCGAGGCGGACCTGTCCCGCTACCGCATCATCACCGACACGGCCGTGGTAGCCACCCTCGACAGCCGGCCCGACCTGCTCCGTATGAACCCCTACGACTTCGAACGCCTGGTCCGCGAACTCTTCGAAGCCATGGGCTACGAGACCTGGCGCACCCAGGGCTCCCGCGACGACGGTGTGGACGCCGTCGCGACATTGGCCGACCCAACCGGATCCACCATCTTCGCCATCCAGGCCAAACGCTCCAAGAACGTGGTCCCGGTGAACACCGTCCGCGCCATGTCGGGCGTCATGCAGGACAAGGACGCCGGCTACGGCATCGTCGTCACCACCTCGTGGTTCGGCAAGGACAGCTACGACTTCGCCCACCGCAACGGCCGCCTCCGCCTCATCGACGGCCGCAACCTCAAAGCCCTGCTCACCGAGCACCTGAACATCGACGCCCTGATCGGGCTGCCCAAGGTCCCCCCGGGCTGGCAGGCCGGCGACCTCGTGTAGGTACGAACGCGCCGCCCGCCGCACCGGTTTGCGGCGGGCCCTCGGCCGATGGCTGCGGTCCCCAGCTGGTCCCCAGCAAGATCGCAAAGCGGCGGCACCGCAGCCGCCCACCACCTGTCGGGCCATCAACAAAAAGGCCGCTGGCCTGGGATTTCTCCCGGCCAACGGCCTTCCGACATCACTGTCGGGACGACAGGATTTGAACCTGCGACCCCTTGACCCCCAGTCAAGGGGTTCAACTATTGTCGGCAGCCGAGGCCTCAAGGCCTCGGCTTATTCGTTGCTCAACTACCATGGGGTACAGATGAGTTGGGACTTCCCGACGGAAACGGCGACGCAGCGAGCTGACAGTTGCTCAGTGTTTACTTCGTGCAGAAGTGTCCGTTTCGGACCATGGGCGCCCATAGGCGCTCATCGGGTGTGGTCCCAAAGTGGTCCCCAGGCCGAGCGCCCCGCCACAGTTACTGCCCGTGATCGAAACCTGTCGGCCCTTCAGAAAGCGGCGTCGTACCTGCCCGACTGCCCCTGCGTCGATGCCGTCAGCCGGCCCGCGGGGCCCGGTCCTGCGGGCGGATCATGGTCGCTTACCCACCGGTTGCGCATAGTGATCTTCCGGGCGGTGTGTCGTCTTGAGCGTGTCGTCGCCGTGTGGTTGTGACTACTTCGCGCACCGCCTCTCACGCTCTGCCGCCACGCCCGACCGGGCAGCGGCTCTTGGTCCCAGATCACCCGATCGGGAGAAGGGAAAGCTCATGGGACAGCGTGCGCGGCGGGGTCGGGTCTACCGGCGGTGCGGGTGTACGGACGGGCACGGCAACCAGCTGGGTCCGTGGTGCGTGCGGCTGCTGGGGGAGGCGGGTCACGGGTCGTGGACGTACTGCGTCGACCTCGCCCCGGAAGACGGGAGACGAAGGACCCGTCGACGGGGCGGCTTCACCAGCCGGGCCGAGGCGGCCCGCGAGATGGCCGCGGTGCTGGACGGTGAGCTGCGCGGGGTCTACGAGAACCGTCGCAGCACCGTCGCGAGCTACCTGCGCGAATGGCTCGCCACGAGAAAGCCGCACCTCGCGCCGAACACGTACGCCGGCTACACCGCGTGCGTCGAGCGCGACCTCGTCCCCGCATTCGGCCACCTCCGGCTCCTCGACCTGCGCCCGGAACACATCGACGCCTGGGTCACCGCGCAGCTGGAGGCCCAGCGCGGGCGCGTCACCGTCTACCGGGCCGTGTCCACCCTTCGCAACGCACTCAACGCCGCCGTGCGCTCCTGGCGCCTGCGCTACAACCCCGCCAAGCACTCCGTGCCGCCCAAGCCCCGCGCAACCGAGCGCACCTGCTGGACCCCCGAGCAGGCCGCGACCTTCCTGCAGCACAGTGCGGAGCAGTACGCGGACCAGCTGACCGATCTGTTCGAGGTCATGCTCGGCACCGGCATGCGCCGCGGTGAGGTCCTCGCCCTGCACTGGTCAGACGTCCACCTCCTGGACCGCAAACTGTTCGTCCGCTGGACCCTCGCCGCCATCAACAACGGCAAGATCCACCTCCGCGAGCCCAAGACCGAGGCCAGCCGCGCCTGGATCAGCCTCTCCCCCAGGGTCATGGCAGCCCTCCACCGCCAGGCCGCGATCCAGACGGCCGCCCACCCCGACGCCCGGCTCGAAGGCCTGGTCTTCGGCCGCCCGGGCGGAACCCCGCTGCGGCCCCAGTGGGTCCTCGACCAGCTCCGCAAACGCACCGCCGAGCTCGACCTCCCGAAGATCGGCCTGCACGACCTTCGCCACATCGCCGCCAGCATCGTGATCGCCGAGAACATCCCCGTCGCCGTCATCTCCAAGACCCTGCGGCACTCCACCATCGCCACCGCCATCAACCTCTACGGCCACCTCCTCAAGGACTCCGCCGACCAGGCCGTTCAGGCGCTCGCCCGAGCACTTGGCCGAGCCCAAGCAGCCCAGCTCCGAGCCGTCCCCCGTGGCGACGACGACCTGCCGCTCGCGGCATAGCAGTCCGGCCGCCACGCAACCCGCCATGCCATCCCTCGGGCCGGCCCCGGGACTTCGTCGTGCCTGAAGCTGGCTGGCACGCCCTACACGGCCGTACAGGGAAGGGGCCGAGCACCGTGCCGGGCCCAAAGCGCCCAACATGTCACACCGCTTGCCTACCATGACCCGATGGACTACAGATCGGCCCGGGACCTGCCCTCGTTCATGGCGATAGCCCAGCAGCTCAAGGTGCTGAAGGCCGCCCGGTGGCTCATACCTGCGGACGAGCGGCCGGACCTTGCCGCCCTTCAGCAGAAAGCGGACTTCGTGGCCGACACCGTAGACGGCTTCTACTCGCTGCTGGGGCCCCGCAACTGGATCTTCCACGACTCCATCTCAGTCGACTTCACGGCGCAGCTGTTGAGCACCGCTTCCGGTCCGGAAGACGCGGAGTCCCAGCTGATCGGCTACTACAACGACCCGGGCAGGCTCTTCTACCTGACCATCGGGCTCAATCGGCTGACCGCGATGAAGCCGCGGCTGGAGCTGGTGGAGAAGGCCAAGGCCGACTACTTCGCCGGCCGCTACTACGCTTGTGTGCACGTCCTGTTGAGTGTCATGGACGGCTTCGTCAACGAGTTCGAGACGGTGCGGCGCGGACTGCACGCCCGGCAGCCCGAGGAGCTGAACGCCTGGGATAGCGTGGTGGGACACCACATGGGCCTGAAGAACGCCCACCGGACGTTCACCAAGGGCCGGAGCGCCACCAACCAGGAGCCGGTGTACGAGCTGTACCGCAACGGCATCGTGCACGGCAGCATCCTGAACTACGACAACGTCGTGGTCGCCACCAAGGCGTGGAACCGGCTGATGGCGGTCGCGGACTGGGCCCGCGCACGCCAGAAGGAACAGCAGCCGCCGCCGGAGAAGCCCACTTGGCGCGGACTGCTGAGCCGCCTCGTCGAGAACGGACAGATCAACCGGGCCGTCGCCGACTTCCAGCCGGCAGACATCATGGCGGACGACGAGCAGTTCACCACTCGCCCCGTCTATGCGGCGGCAACGGACTTCCTGGCAGCGTGGAAGGCCCGCAACTACGGTGCCATGTCCCGGCTTGTCACCGCCGACCTGCAGAACGCCCAGGGCAACGCGGCACCGCGTGCGATCCGGCTCGCCTACGCCGACCACCGAATCAGTGACTTCGTGATCATCAGGCTTTCCTGCTCGGCTGCCGCTGTCACCACCGTCGTAGCGGATCTCGTCGGGCCCGACGGCGGTATCAGCACCGCGCACCTGCGCTGGATCCGCGAGGACGCATCGGGCTCGCCACGACCGGAACCGCTGGCCGGGGAGCGGCGGCTGTACACGTGGGAGCCAGAGGCCCAGCGGCCGGCGAACCGCTCCGCATGACCTCCACGGCGGCTGGACTATCTTGGCGGGTGCGATGTAGCCCCCATTCGACAGCCGAAGGAGATTGATGGCCCGCTACGACTTGATCATGGCTGTCGCGGCGGGCAACCGCAGGCACTACGCCCTCGAGGCGGACAAAGTCCAAGGCGGCCAAGGCAATGTGCACCGCGCCCTGCACAAGGCGACCGGAATCCCGGTCGCCTTCAAGAAGCTGAACTCCCAACTGCCCTCCGCCCGAGCGCGGATGAAGCGGGAGATCGAGATCGGCGCGATGCTCACCGGGCACCCGAACGCCATGCCGGTCCTCGACCATGCTGCGGACCACAGTTGGTTCGTCATGCCCTGGGCCTAAGCCACCGCCGTCGACCGCCGCGCAGAACTCAAGCAGGACGAGGCCCTGCGAACCTTGCTGCGGGACGTGTGCGCGGCCCTGGAGGAAGCGCACTCCCACGGGTGGATTCACCGCGACATCAAGCCGGCGAACATCCTGTACCTGGAGGGCCGGTGGACCCTCGCTGACTGGGGGCTGGGGCGCCGGCCGCGGGGCCAGACCACCAATGCGGACCGAACCCGCGTCGGCCAGCCGTACGGCAGTGAGGGGTTCGCCCCACCCGAGCTGTCCGTCGATGCTCACCAAGCCGGCCCTCCTGCGGATGTCTTCAGTCTTGGGCAGCTCATCGGGTGGGTCCTCACCGGAGAGGAGCCGAGCCCCAACATCCCCCTGGTTCCCGCGGCCGGGCCGTGGCGGGGTGTCGTGAAGGCCGCTACCCAGCTGAACCCGGCTCACCGGCAGGAGAACGTCGCCGAGCTCTTGGCCGACATCGCCCACGAGACCGAGGCCCCACCGGAGCCGGCCATCGTTCGTACCGAAGCCCTCCTGCCGGCCGTCAAGGCCGGCGATCGTGACGCGGCCTCGTCGCTCGTCAGCCTGGCGGCCCGGCACCCCGAGGACGCGGAACTGTACGTCGATGTCCTGGCTCGGCTCGAGGTCGGTCTCATCGCGCCGGCGTTGCTGACTGATCCGCGAGCAGCCACCGAGATCGCCCGCGCGATGGCCGATCTCCTCGGCAGCACCAGCCGGCACCCCGAGCGGGGCGACGTCGACTCCGTCATCATGTGGCTGTTCGACCTGGCCCGTCAGGCTGCCGACGCCGGCGAGCTCGACCTGTTGGAGGCGTGCTGCGACGGTGCCTTCGAATGGGACGGCCTCTGGGACCAGTGGCGCCCACAAGACCAGATCAGGCCCTGGCTCCAGGCAATCACCGGCGATACCGCCTCCACCGTCGCCCGATCACTGCGCCGATACCCCGCCTGCGCGGAGCACTTCTCCAACCTGGCGGCCGACCGCAGGGTCGACTACCGCATCCGAGCAGCAGTCGCCCAACCCGAGTAGCGATCGGACGAACCGGGCCGGTCTAAGCCTCCAGCAAATCACCGAAATGCCCGAACACCCAGGTGTCGACCATCGATGGGTAGGCGTCGATCAGATGCCTCGGCGAGGACGCACGCGGCTCCTCAATGCCGAAGACCCACAAGGAAACGATGTTGTCCCCTCGGGCCAGATCCGACACCGCCGCCCTCAGGCGCGCGGTGTGCCCGAGAATTCGAAGGGCGTCAGCATGGCAAATGTCGCCCACGTTGGAGCCCTCGTGCGCGATGAAGTTGCGGGCCTCACGCGCCGCGTCGAGCACGTTTACGTCCCACGAGGTGCTCTGCGCCAGCCGGTCGCCGAGATCGCGCAGCGTAGGACCGAGCATCTTGTCAGGCGGAAGAGCAATGACGGCTTCCTGGAGCGCAGCCACCGAATCCGACTCAAAGGCCTTGACCAGATTGCCTGTTCGCAGGACGAACTTGCATTTCGACTCGAAGGCGTTGGCAAGATGAAGTGCTCGGCCTGCTGACAGGAAGACCATGTCCAGCAGCTCCGGCTGCGACGGCTTCAAGTACCCCAACGACCACCCCATGCAGTTCACGGTAGTGCGGGTGTCCATCGACTTTCCGCGGATTGGTGGTCCTCGCTTCAGACAGCAGGTGATCTGCCGCCACAGCAGGCGTCATCGAGCAACCCGCAGCTGCTTCACGGACGCCCCTGGCCGGCTCACTGGACTGGTACCTGCGGGCGGATCACGGTCGCATACCCACCCACTGCGGATCGTGACCTTCCGCGCAGTGTGTCGTCTTGCCGGGGAGTAGCGCGATCACCCGATGCGCCGGGCGCCGGACGAGGGCGCGGCGAGGAACGTGCGCGGGGGTACGTAACCTGCCTCGCCGAAGGCGGCGTTGACCGCCGCAGTGACCTCGTCGACGACGGCGGCATCGAGCAGGACGATGACCGCGCCGCCGAAGCCGCCGCCGGTCTGCCGGGCGCCGAGGGCGCCGGCGGCGACTGCGGTGGCGGCTGCGAGGTCGGTCTCCGGGCAGGTGACCCGGTAGTCGTCGCGCAGCGAGGCATGCCCGGCGGTCAGGACGGGGCCGAGGGCGGCCGGGTCCCCGGATTCCAGGAGTGCGACGGCGCTTTCGACCCGCGCGTTCTCGGTGACCACATGCCGTACCAGCGGCCGCAGCGGCGCCGGCAGGCGGTCGATGGTCGGGCGGAGTTCGTCGATCGGCAGGTCGTGCAGGTCGCGCAGGGCGGGCAGGCCGAGCAGCGCTGCGGCGCGTTCGCAGCCGGCGCGCAGTTCCGCGTAGGCGCCGTCGGCGAGGTCGTGCTTGACCCGGGTGTCGATCACCAGCAGCCGCAGGCCGTGGGCGGCCGGGTCGAGGGCGATCTGGCGCTGGGCCTGGTTCCGGGTGTCCAGGAAGAGCGCGTTGCCCTCCGTGCAGCACATGGAGGCCATCTGGTCCATCACACCACTGGGCACGCCGACGAACTCGTTCTCGGCGCGCTGTGCCAGCTGGGCGACCTGGGGGGCGGTGATCCCGAGACCGTCCAGATCGTTGTAGGCGGCGGCGATCACGCATTCCAGGGCAGCCGAGGAGGAGAGCCCCGCTCCGACCGGTACGTCGCTGTCGAGGTGGACGTCGGCGCCGCCCACCGGATGGCCGGCCTGTCGGAGCGCCCAGACCACGGCGGCGGGGTACTTGGCCCAGCCGTCCACCGAGCCCGGCGTGAGGTCGGCCACGTGCAGTTCGACGGCTGGGCCGGAGGCCTGAGCGCTGCTGAGCCGCAGCAGGCCGTCCGGGCGTCGGCGGACGGCCACCCTGGCGGCGTGCGGGAGGGCGACGGGCAGGACGAGGCCCTCGTTGTAGTCGGTGTGTTCGCCGATCAGGTTGATGCGTCCGGGGGCTGCCCAGAGGCCTTCCGGCTCGGCACTGTGGCGGGCTCGGAAGCCGTTCGTCAGCGCGTCCACGCCACCACCTCCCGCAGGCGCTCGGCGGCCGCCTCCGGGGCGACGTCATTGACGAAGGCGTCCATGCCGGACTCGACTCCGGCCAGGTACTTGAGCTTGCCGGCGGCGCGGCGGATGGTGAACAGCTCAAGGTGAAGGGCCAGTTCCCGCCCGCCCGTCGCGGGGGCCTGGTGCCATGCCGATATGTAGGGCGTGGGCGCGGTCTGCGTGGTCTGGCCGGGTTCGGCGAAGAGGCGGTCGAAGCCTCGGAGCAACGCCAGGTAGAGCGAGGGGAATTCGGCGCGTTCGGCGTCGTTCAGGTGGGTCAGGTCGGGCACTCTGCGGTTCGGGTAGAGGTGCACCTCGTAGGGCCAGCGGGCGGCGAACGGGACGAAGCCGGTCCAGTGCTCGCCGGCCAGCACCACCCGCGCTCCGTCGGCGCGCTCGACGGCGAGCAGGTCCTCGAAGAGGTTGCCGCCAGTGGCGGCGCGGTGGAGATCGGCCTGCTCGCTCATGCGTGCGGTGCGCGGGGTGGTGAAGGGGAAGGCGTAGATCTGGCCGTGCGGATGGGCCAGTGTCACGCCGATCTCGGCGCCGCGGTTCTCGAAGCAGTACACCTGCTCGATGCCCGGCAGGGCGGAGAGCTCGGCTGTCCGGTCGGTCCAGGCGTCCAGGACGAGGCGCACCCGCTCCGGGGTGAGGTCGGCGAAGGACGCGCCGTGGTCGGCGGTGAAGCAGACCACCTCGCACCGGCCGACGCCGGGCCGCTGCGACTGGAGCGGGGAGTCGGGGAGGGCGTGTGCGGCAGGGTCGAGCGTCAACGAGGGGAACCGGTTCTCGAAGACGGCTACTTGGTAGTCGCCTTCGGGGATCTCGCTGAGTCGGCCCTCGCGGGAGGGGCACAGCGGGCACTCGTCGGCGGGCGGGTGGTAGGTCCGGGACTGGCGGTGGGCCGCGATCGTGACCCAGGCGCCGGTGAGGGGGTCGCGGCGGACGGTGGCATGGCCCACAGTGGCCTCCAGCGGGCGCATGTCGACTTCGACCCGCACGGCAGTGCCTTCCAGGTCGAAGTAGATGATCTCCCGGCCGTCAGCAAGCTTGGCGGTCGTCTTGGTCACGGTTTCCTTTTCCTGCGGATCCGGGCAGGCCGATCGTCGACCCACACTCGTCCAACACAAATGAGCTTTCTTCCAACGAAATTCGATGTCCCGGGCCATGGCGGTGCGGCCGGCAGACGCGTCGTCACGCGGCTGCCCAGCTGGCGGAGTCCTCACACAGCCGGTGCATGCCGGCGCGGCCGGGGTGGGCGGAGCGGGGCCGTTCGCCGCCGCCCGGACCGTGCGGGGCCGGGCGGCGGGATCCCTGTCGGGCGTGCGGGGCTACTCGGCCAGGAGCTCGACCAGGAGGCACTGCGCGGGGTCGAGCAGCGGTGCCGCGAGACCGACGGTGCCGAGCACGGCTCCGGTGGCGCGGACCGTTCCGCGGGTGATCCAGGGGACGGCGGTGCTGGGGTGTGCCTGGGTGGGTCGTATCTCGGGGCAGACGGTCACGGTGTAGGTGAGGTCCGGGTCGAGTCCGGGGAGGCGGAGCCGGGTGGGTACGGAGTCGGTCGAGGCGGTGAGCTGGGCCAGGCTGAACACCGCGTGGCGGCGGTCCGGGGAGACGACTCCGTGCAGCCAGGCCGCCGGGTCCGGGTGGTCGGCGCGGACGGTGGTCCCGCCGTGCAGCAGCGGGCGGAGCCGCTTGTGCAGCCGTACCCACGCGGCCAACTGCTCCAGCTCGTCGTCGGGGCAGCGGGTCAGGTCCCATTCGATGCCGGCGTGGCCGAACAGGGCTGTGGCCAGGCGGGTGGAGAGCGTGGTGGTGCGGCCGGTGGTGTGGGCGGTGGCCTCGCCGACGTGGCAACCGACCAGTTCCGGGGGGACGAACAGGCCGGTCCAGCGCTGGATGCGCTGTCGCTCCAGCGGGTCGTTGGTGTCGGAGGCCCAGATGCGGTCGGTGCGTTCCAGGATGCCGTAGTCGATCCGGGCGCCACCGGAGGAGCAGGACTCGATCTCCAGACCGGGGTGCCGGTCGCGGAGTTCGTCGAGCAGCCGGTAGACCGCGGCCGTCTGGGCGTGGACGCCGGCGCCGCCGTCGTGGACGGCCTCCAGCAGGTCGCGGTTGTGGTCCCACTTCAGGTAGTCGATGCCGTACTCGTCGATCAGCGCGTGCAGCCGTTCGGCGATGTGGGCGTACGCCTCGGGCCGGGCGAGGTCGAGGACCTGCTGGTGGCGGGCGGCGGGGGCGGGCCGTCCGGGTGCGGCGAGCAGCCAGTCGGGGTGGGCGCGGGCGAGGTCGGAGTCGGGGTTGACCATCTCGGGTTCGACCCAGAGTCCGAACTGCATGCCGAGTGCCTTGACCCGGTCGACGAGCGGGCTCAGCCCGTCCGGCCACAGGTGCGCATCGACGGTCCAGTCGCCCAGGCCCGCAGTGTCGTCGCGGCGTCCGGTGAACCAGCCGTCGTCGAGGACGAAGCGTTCGACACCGATGTGGGCGGCGCGTTCGGCGAGGTCGGTGAGCTTGTCGAGGCGGTGGTCGAAGTAGACTGCCTCCCAGGTGTTGAGCGTCACCGGCCTGGGTGTGTGCGGGTGGCTGGGGCGGGCCCGCAGGTGCCGGTGCAGGCGGTCGGAGAGACCGTCGAGGCCGTCGCCGGACCAGGCGAAGTAGGTCCAGGGGGTCCGGTACGTCTGCCCGGTGGCCAGGCGGATCTCGCCCGGTCCGAGCAGTTCACCGCCGCCGAGGATCGGGCCGTGCTCGGGGACGCGTTCCGCGTAGTGGAGGTGGTTGCCGCTCCAGCCGGTGTGGACGGCCCACACCTGGCCGTGCCGGAATCCGAAGCCGGGCTGCCCGACCGTGAGAAGGCCGGTGGCGTCGTGGCCGGTGCGGCCGCGCCGGGATTCGCGCAGGGTCAGTCCGTGGTGGAGGGGCCCGCGCTGGGGGCGGCGTTCGTTGGCCCAGCGTCCGGTGAAGTCGAGGACCTCGGTTGCCTGGTCGCCGGCCGGGAGCAGGCAGGCGGCGCTGTCGAGGGTGAAGACGCCGGGGCCGTCGTTGGTGATGTCGTGTCGGATCCTGAGGACGCCGAAGCGGTCCATCTCGATGTCGGTACGGACCGTCAGTCCGGCGGCCGGGTCGGCGCTGTGGATCCGGAGGTGTCCGCCTCCGGCGTCGGGGACGGTGGCGGACACGGGCTCGGACAGCCGCAGGCACAGGTGGGGATGGGCGCCGTCGCGGTGGCCGGTGATGCCCGGCCGTCCGGTCCAGCCGTCGGCCTGCTGCGGGACGAGCCGCAGCGGGACCGGCTGGTCGACGGAGGCCACGGGCCAGCCCGGGGTCAGGGCGAGGAGCAGGTCCTCTGGGTCGCCGAGGCCGCCGGGGTCGGAGCCCCAGTGCAGGACGGAGGGCAGGCCGGGGCCCGAGGTGTCGAGGACGAGGGCGGACCCGGCCGCGGCGAGCACGGCCAGGTCCTGGTGGTGCGTGGTCATGCGTTCGTTGTCTCCGGTGCGATCGTGAACGAGTACGTCACAGGCCGATGACGGTCAGGTCGGCGCAGGACGTCCAGGGGTTGCCGTTGACCTCCGACAGTGCGCGGAACCGCACGTACCGGCCGGAGACGGCGGGGAACCTGACGGTCTTCAGGGTGGCATCGGTGGCGAACGTTCCGGTGGCGACGGCGCTGCCCCAGTTCGTGCCGTCCGCCGAGACGTAGAACTCGTAGCCGGCGACCCAGCCGTTCCGCCCGCCGGTCTGCCGCGGCAGGTAGGTGAATCCGGAGACCGTGTGGGCGGTCTGCATGTCGAGCTGGATCTCGTGCGGGAGCGAGGGGGTGGGGGAGATGTTCGCCCACTGCGTGTGCCAGAAGGTGGACATGTTGCCGTCCAGGACGTTGGTGGCGGCGTCGTTCTCCGCGACGAGCTCCTGGCTGTCGGTGTACTTCACGGTCCAGCCGGTGCGCGGCAGGACGTGCGGGCCGCCGCCGTTGATCCGGACGTTGAAGTGGCTGGTGCCGTTCATGGTGAGGCTGAGCACCAGGGTGCTGGTGGCCGCGTCCCACGTCTGGGAGTTGGTGTACGGGCGGCTCATGCCGGGGTAGTCGTCGAAGACGACGCTCGGCCGGCCGCCGTTGAAGGTGCCGACGATGGTCAGGGTGACGTTGCGGACGTCGCGGGCGGTCTGGTCCGGCAGTGTGCGGTTGCCGACGGTGGTGATCGAACCGTCGGCGTTGACGACCGGGTTGCCGGAGGCGTCCAGCCTGGGTGCCATGTAGTTCTGGCCGAACGCGATGGTGGTCGCCTGGTCGGTGACCTGGGACATGGCGTCCGTCAGGTTGAGGCGGTAGTTGAAGACGTGGAAGCCCAGGTTGGACGGGTTCTCCTGGATGATCACGCTTGTGTGCTCGTCGGAGCTGATGGTCACCTGCGCGCCGGGCACGTTGGTCAGCGGGACGACCGAGGAGGTCTTGCGCTGCTCCCACATGACGGGGTTGGTGTAGTACCACTGCTTGCTCGCGCCGTCGGAGCGCACCAGCCAGCCGTTGCCGGTGGCCGCGAAACCGGGGAACAGGCCGTCGTAGTAGCTGACCGGCTGCTTGGAGGTGACGGTGGTGAACCCGGCGAGGTCGGCGGTGGGCATCGTGCTGGGCACCAGGGAGGGCAGCGCGTAGCGTCCGTCGGAGGCCATCGCGTTGTTGACCGAGCCGTCCCATCCCGGGGTGGAGTAGCTGTCGATGCCCTTGGCCAGCACCTGCTGCTGGGTCAGGACCTGGGCGCGGGTGGGGATCTGGAGCCAGCCGTTGAGGATGCCCTGCAGCAGCGGGTAGATGCCGAACTGGGCGCCGGCGTAGCGGTTTCCGAGAGCGCCGTTGGTGAAGTACGAGCCCTCGGCGAGGAAGCAGGTCGCGCCCTGCGACAGGTCACGGACGATGGACTGGACCTGCAGGCCCTGCGGGTACTGCAGGATGAACTTCCAGTCCTGCCAGCCCTCGCCGCCGGGGAAGACGCCCTTGTTGTCGAGCCCCCACTTCCACCAGTCGGTGGAGGAACCCCAGTTGCCGATGTATCCGGTGAGCCACAGGCCCTTCAGCAGGGCGTCGGTGCTGTCGGTGGCCCACGACTCCTTGTTCATGAAGACCAGGTTCCGGGCGTTCGCCTTCATCGTGGGCAGGAACTGGGCGTTGCGCTCCATGTAGTCGAGCATCATGCCGTGGGTGCCGAAGATGTTGGTGTCTGTCCAGAAGAAGAACATGCCCTGCTGGCCGGCCAGGTTGAACAGGTCGATCAGGTAGTTGCTCTGGTCGATGCCGTTGTACAGCTCGGCGGCGTTGAGGCCCATGAAGGTCTTCGGGTGGGTCTGCGCCCAGGTGCGCCACTTGCTCACCGGGATGGCCTGCGCACCCGTGGCACCCTGGGCGACCTGCACCATCACGGGGATGCCGGCGGCCTCGGCGGTGTCGAGGCGGGCCTGGATCCAGTCGGTGGCAGCCGGCACGTCGTGGATCTCGCTGCCGGGGATGAGGTTGACGTAGCAGTACGGCTTGAGGCTCGCCGGGATCGTGCTCCACAGCTGGGCCAGGGTGCCCTGGTACGGCTCGTCGCTCTGGCCCAGGTTGACCACGTGGGCCGGGTGGGTCGCGTCGATGGTAGCGCGCAGTGCGGCGCCGCCCGTCGCGGCGGCGGCCGTGCCGCCGAGGCCGAACGCACCGAGCAGGCCGGGAGCGGCCGCTCCCATGCCGACGGCAGCGATCGCGCCCAGGAGTTGTCGGCGCCCCAGTCCTTCGGCCGTGCCTTCGTCGGCTCTCGCTGCGATGTGCTCTCGGTCTGCCACTGCCGTCTCCTGCGGTTCTCGGCCCGCGCGGGGCCAGGTGGGGGTGAGGTAGCGGCAACCTAGGCGACACCTGTCCGTCACAGAAAGAGTTAGGAAACACCCTTCCGCTGTGCTCCATATCCGCAGAGCAAATCGGGACAAGATCACCTGATGCGCCCCCGCCGACCAGGGTTTCGAAAGCGAAGGGCTGCAACTTTCACAAGTGTTGCGTGCCGGGTGGCCGGTCGCCTACGGTCCTCCCACCCGGTTACAAAGGCCGGATTCGAAACACCCTTGAAATACCTGGACGGAGCGGGCCATGTTCGCAACCAGTGGACGGGCCTCCAGCAGGACGACCACGGTGGAGTGCGCCGCGGCACTGCACGCTCTGGGCGAGGCAACGCTCAGTGAGCTGGCGGCCGCGACCGGGCTGTCCAGGCCGACGGTCAAGGAGCGTCTGGCCGAACTTCCGCACCTGGTCGAGATCACCTCGGGTGCGGACCACGGGGAATCGCCCACTCCCAGCGGCGGCCGGCCGGCCTCCCGGTACCGGTTCCGCGGCCGACACGGCTTCGTGATCGGTGCCGAGATCGGCAAGCACGACGAGCGGATCCTCGTCTGCGACATCAGTGGCCGGATCCTCCATGTCGGGCGGCACCACGACCCGGAGCCCCGATCGGGGCGGGACCGGATCAGCGCCTTCCGAGGACGCGTGGAGCGCATGGTGACCGCCATGCGGGCCACCCACGGCGACTGGCTCAGCCTGGGCATCTCGCTCACCGGAGGCATCGGACCGGACGGGCGGGTCAGCTACGCGCCGCACTACCCCGACCTTGAGGGGCTGTCCCCGGCGGAGGCCGGGCTGGTGTTCGGGAAGGTTCCGCTGATCGTGGAACACGACCTGAACGCCGCCGCGCTCGCCGAACACGTCTACGGTGCGGCGCGCGGAGCCGACACCTTCGCCCTGGCCCTGGCCTGGCACGAACTGGCGGCCGGTGTCGTCCTGAACGGCCGGGTCCACCGGGGCAGCCGGAACCTGGCCGGCGAGCTCAACCTGATCGACGACGGCCCGTCGGCACCGGCGCACTGGTCCGACGTGGAGTCGTTCCTGCCGGTCCTGGAGGCTGCTCGTCGCGGGGACCAGGCCCGGCAGGAGGAAGTGGACGCGTTCGCCAAGCGCGCCGCGCGCCACCTCGCCTATCTGGCCCTGGCCATAGACCCGGAGCTGGTCGTTCTCGGCGGACCGCTCGCCCACGACCGGGTACTCACCGACCGGATCACGGCACATTTAAACGCCATGATGCGCAACGCGTACCCGGTGCAGCTGGCAGTCACCGAGCATCCGACCTTCGGCCCCGCACTCGGTGCGCTGCAGCTGGCGCTGGCCCACACCTTCGCCACCCTGCTCGGCGACCCCGGCTTCCCGGCGCGCATCGACGTCCGGCCGCTGCACTTCCCCGTGTAGGACCCCGCCGAACTTTCACCTCCCGCTCTCTCTTCACCCACCCTGCAACGAGAGGAACCCTGCCATGCGCAGAATCCGGAGATCCGCCATCGTCGGCGCAGCTGCACTCACCGCGGCAGCGGTCGTCACCGGCTGCTCCAGCTCCGGCACCGGCACCGCCTCCGGCGGCCACGTCACGATCACCTACATGCTTCCCAGCTCCTGGGCCACCGTCCCCGGCTTCCAGGACAGCGTCCACGCCTGGGAGAAGCAGACCGGCAACACCGTGACCCTCACCCCGGTGCCGGACGCCAACTACGACTCGCTGGTGCAGGCCCGGATCGCGGCCAAGAGCGGCGTCGACATCTTCGCCGGCCAGGACACCGTCAAGGACAAGGCCGCGATCGCGCTGCCGGCCACCGGCCCGTGGGTGGAGCGCCTCAACCCGGAGGTCCGCAAGGCGATCACCTCGCCCGACGGCTCGATCTGGGGCACCCCCTCCGCGGACGGCCTCAACTCCACCGGCGTCATCTACAACAAGGACGTCTTCGCCAAGGCCGGCATCACCACCGCGCCCACCACCCTCGCCGAGCTCCAGAGCGACCTGCAGAAGGTCAAGGACGCCGGCTCCACGCCGCTGTACTTGAGCGGCAAGGACGGCTGGACGCTGCTCCAGCACCGCAGCGCCGCCAACGCCTCCTTCGTCGGCGCCGACAAGGAGCTGGTGACCAAGCTCGACGCCAACCAGGCCAGGTGGGCCGAGATCCCCGGCTTCAACCCGGAGTACCAGGCGCTCTCCGACTGGGTGGCCAAGGGTCTGACCAACGGCGACGCCCTGACCGCCACCTACGACTCGGCCACGGCGGCCGTCGCGGGCGGCAAGGCCGGCGCGATCATCAACGGCACCTGGGCGCTGGGCGCGATCACCAAGGCCAACCCGTCCGCCAACCTCGGTTTCTTCCTGCTGCCGGCGGCGGACGGCCACACCACCCTGGGTCTTCAGAAGCCCAACCTGCTGAAGGTCGCCAAGTTCTCCAAGGCCGCCCCGCAGGCGCAGGACTTCCTGAACTTCATGATCGCCCAGCCGCAGGCTCAGAAGTTCCTGGACGTCAACCCCGGCGTCTCCGCGTTCACCGACGTCAAGGCCGCCAACCCGAGCGGCGGCGTCGCCGACCTGCAGAAGCTGGTCGACCAGGGCGGATTCGTCCTGCCCTTCGACCAGCAGTCCGTGGTTCCCCAGCCGCAGGACGACATCATCGCCGCCTACCAGGAACTGATCGGCAAGAAGGCCGACGCCGCCAAGTTCGGCGAGCTCGTCCAGAAGGCCTGGCAGAGCTCCGGCGCCAAGGCCAACGCCGCCGGGTTCTGACCCGGCCCCAGATCGGAGACAGCATGAGCCTCGCCGCCACCAGGCGCCGGGAAGCAGAACGCAGATCACAGAAGGGCACGGTGCGGGCCGCCAGGTCGGGTGTCGTCCACACCTACCGGTACGCGTTCCTGCTCCCCGCAGTCGCGGTCTTCACCATCTTCTTCCTGCTGCCGGCCTTCTTCGGCATGTACCTCTCGCTCACCGACGCCTCGACCTACGTCCCCGACACGCACTTCGTGGGTCTTGCGAACTACCGCCTGATGGCCGGCGACAGCTCGGTGCTGTGGAACGCCACCTGGAACCAGTTCCTCTACGCCGCCTGCGTCACGGTCGGCAAGACCGGCCTGGGCGTGGCGATCGCCTTCCTGCTCAACCGCGCCTTCGCCGGTGCCCGGTTCCTGCGGGCCGTGGTCTACATGCCGATCATGTTCTCCACCATCGTGGTCGGCCTGCTCTTCGGTTACATCCTCAAGGCCGACGGCCCGGTCAACGCGCTTCTGCAGCCCTTCGGACTGGCCCAGAACTGGTTCGGCAGCTTCGACCTGGCGTTGTACAGCGTCACCGCCGTCGACACCTGGATGGGCGTCGGCTGGACGGTAGTCCTGGTCCTCGCCGCCCTCCAGGCGGTGCCCACGGAACTGGTCGAGAGCGCGCAGATCGACGGCGCCGGCCCCTGGCAAGTCGCCCGCCACATCAAGATCCCCTTCATCCGGCACGCCATCAACCTGGCCGCCCTGCTCACCTTCATCACCGGCATGAAGGCCTTTGACATGATCTATGCCACCACCGGCGGCGGCCCCGGCACCGCGACCGAGGTACTGACCTCGTACGTCTACAAGCAGCTCAACACGGGCGCCCTCGGCTACGCCTCCGCCGTCAACGTGGTCCAGTTCCTCCTGATCACCTCGGTCGCCCTGGTGATCAACCGCTTCGTCCGCAGGATGGAGGCGACGTCATGACCCGGCCTCGCACCAGAAGGACCCTCGCCTCCGCAGCCACGTACCTGCTGGCCGCCCTCGTGGCCGTGGTGTTCCTCGCCCCGCTGTACCTGGTGCTGATCACCAGCGTCAAGGGAAGCACGGAGTCCGCGACGATGGGCTTCGGCCTCCCCGGCAGCTGGCACTTCGACAACTACCTGACGGTGATCACCACCGGCAACGCGCTCCAGGCACTCGGCAACAGCGTCCTGATCGCGGCCGGGGTCACCGCCGGCACCGTGCTCGTCTGCTCGCTGGCCGCGTTCGTGATCGCCCGCCGCCCGGGCCGGATCACCGGCGGCGTCTACAGCTACCTGCTGACCGGGCTGATCGCACCGTTCGCGTTCATCCCGGCGATCCGGCTCCTGCAGGAGACCGGCCTGGGCGGCTCGTACCTCGGCCTCATCCTCACCGACGTCGCCGTGCAGATCCCGTTCATCACCCTGACCTACGTCGGCTTCATCCGGCAGCTGCCCCGCGAGATCGACGAGGCCGCGCTGCTCGACGGCGCCGGACCGCTGCGGCTGTTCTTCACCATCATCTTCCCGCTGCTGCGGCCGGTCAGCTTCACGGCTGTGGTCCTGGTCTTCACCTATGCCTGGAACGAGTTTCAGAACGTGCTCTTCTTGATCCCCGACGCCGACCGATGGACCCTGCCGATGACGGTCTTCACCTTCCAGACCACGCACAGTTTCGACTACGGGCTGGTCTGCGCCAACCTCGTCCTGACCATGCTTCCGGTGGTCGCCGTGTACCTGGCGGCCCAGAAGTACATCGTCAGCGGGATGGCCGCCGGGGCGGTCAAGGGATGACCGAGGACCGCTTCGCACGCTCGGCATGGTTCCGGCAGGACCGCTTCGGGATGTTCATCCACTGGGGCCCCTACAGCGTCCCGGCCCGCGGCGAGTGGATCCGCTCCCACGAGCGCGTCCCCCTCGCCGACTACCGGTTCGCGGTCGACGGCTTCGGCGCGGAGGACTTCGACCCGCACGCCTGGGCCGAGCTCGCCGTCAAGGCCGGCCAGAAGTACGCGGTGCTGACCGCCAAGCACCACGACGGGTTCTGCCTGTTCGACACGGCCCTCACCGACTACGGCAGCATGCACAACGGCATCGGCCGGGACCTGGTCGCCGAGTTCCTGGCGGCCTTCCGCGCCCGTGGCATCAAGGTCGGCCTCTACTTCTCGCTGCTCGACTGGCGCCACCCCGACTACCCCCACTACGGGGACTGGGCGCACCCCGAGCGCGACAACCCCGCCTTCGCCGACCACACGCCCGACCTGGAGTCCTACCGGGCGTTCCTGCACGGGCAGGTCCGCGAGCTGTGCAGCAACTACGGCAAGCTCGACGTCCTCTGGTTCGACTTCTCGTACGCGGAGATGGGCCCGGACCAGTGGGGCGCCACCGAGCTCGTCCGGATGGTCCGCGAACTCCAGCCGGACGTCATCATGGACAACCGGCTGGAGACCAGCGGCGAGGGCATGGGCTCCATCGTCACCGACGAGCCCACCCCGTACTGCGGGGACTTCGTCTCCCCCGAGCAGGTGATCCCGGTCGAGGGCTTCCACACCCCCGACGGCACGCCGGTGCCGTGGGAGGCGTGCGTCACGCTCAACAACAACTGGGGGTACTTCGCCGGCGACGACCTGTGGAAGTCGTCGGCGCAGGTGGTCACCAAGCTCGTCGAGTGCGTCGCCAAGGGCGGCAACCTGCTCCTCAACGTCGGCCCCGACCGGCGGGGCACCATCCAGACCGAGGCCGCCGAGCGGCTCCGGCAGGTCGGCGACTGGCTCGCCGCCAACGGCGAGTCCGTGTACGGGGCGGGCCCCGCCGGGCTCGGCACCCCCGAGTGGGGCTACTACACCCGCACGGGCGACACGGTGTACGCACACGTCCTGCGGACCCCGATCGGCCCGCTCCCGTTGGTCGGCGTGCCCAAGGACCGGATCGAGGGCGTCACCCTCCTCGCCGACGGACGCGAGCTCAAGCTCTGCGAAGAGTGGGTCGTGGCCTCCTACCCCGACATCCCCTTCGTCCAGTTCGGCGAGGTCGGCCACTTCACCTACCCGCTGCCGGACCCGGTCGACACCGTCGTGAAGATCGAGCTGAAGCCCTCGGCCGACTGCTGACCTCGGCCTTCTGCCGCTCGCCGGCCCACACCGGCCGCTGACCGCCGGCGCACACCGTCAGTGCAAAGTCGTTCCCTCTGATCCGTTGCAGCCGACCCGGTCCGATCTTCCCGGTCCGGGTCGGCGGGAGGTACCACATGAAGCTGCTTCGACTCGGCGCACCTGGCGCGGAGGCCCCGGCCGTCCGCGCAGCCGACGGCCGGGCCTACGCCCTCGCGGAGCTGACCGCCGACATCGACGGGGAGTTCCTCGCGACCGGCGGAATCGACCGAGCCCGCGCGGCACTCGCGGCGGGCGCCCTGCCCGAGCTCGACCCTTCCGGCCTGCGGGTCGGGGCGCCGATCGCGCGCCCCGGCAAGGTCGTCTGCATCGGCCTCAACTACCGCGACCACGCGGAGGAGACCGGAGCCGCCATCCCCGGCCGGCCGGTGGTCTTCATGAAGGACCCGTCCACGGTGGTCGGCCCCTACGACAAGGTGCTGATCCCGCGCGGTTCGGTGAAGACCGACTGGGAGGTCGAACTCGCGGTCGTGATCGGCCGCGAGGCCCGCTACCTGGACTCGCCCCAGCAGGCCCTCGCCCATGTCGCGGGCTACGCGATCAGCAACGACGTGTCCGAGCGGGAGTTCCAGCTCGAATACTCCGCCCAGTGGGACCTCGGAAAGTCCTGCGAGACCTTCAACCCGCTCGGCCCCTGGCTGGTCACCCCGGACGAGGCCGGCGACCCGCAGGCTCTGGGCCTTCGTCTGGCCGTCAACGGCGAGACCCGCCAGGACGGCAACACCAAGAACATGATCTTCGACGTCGCCCACATCGTCTGGTACCTCAGCCAGTACATGGTGCTCAACCCCGGAGACGTCATCAACACCGGCACCCCCGCCGGCGTGGCCCTGGGCCTGCCCGGCAACCCCTACCTGCGCGCGGGCGACACCGTCGAACTGACCATCGACGGCCTCGGCACCCAGCGCCAGACCTTCGCCGACGCGTGAAAGGCACCACCTTGTCCGCAACCACAGCGCGGATCACCGCCGTCGACACCTACGACATCCGCTTCCCCACCTCGCGGGAACTGGACGGGTCCGACGCCATGAATCCCGACCCCGACTACTCCGCCGCCTACGTCGTCCTGCGCACCTCCGCCGGCGGCCACGAGGGCCACGGCTTCAGCTTCACCATCGGGCGCGGCAACGACGTCCAGGTCGCCGCCATCGACGCGCTGAGCGAGCACATCGTCGGACGTTCCGTCGCCGAGCTGTGCGCCGACCCCGGCTCCCTGTACCGCGACCTGATCGGCGACAGCCAGCTGCGCTGGCTCGGCCCCGAGAAGGGCGTCATGCACATGGCCGTCGGAGCCGTCGTCAACGCCGTCTGGGACCTCGCCGCCAAGCGCGAGGGCAAGCCGCTGTGGCAGCTGCTCGCCGACGCCGACCCCGAATGGCTCGTCTCCCAGGTCGACTTCCGCTACCTCACCGACGCGCTCACTCCCGGCGAGGCCCTTGACCTGCTCAAGCGGGGCAAGGACCGCGCCGACAAGCGCGCCCAGCACCTGCGCGAACGCGGCTACCCCGCTTACACCACCTCGCCCGGCTGGCTCGGCTACTCCGACGAGAAGCTCACCCGGCTCGCCAAGGAGGCGGTGGCCGACGGCTTCACCCAGATCAAGCTGAAGGTCGGCGCCGACCTGGAGGACGACATCCGCCGCTGCCGCGCAGCACGCGCCGCCGTCGGACCGGACATCCGGATGGCGATCGACGCCAACCAGCGCTGGGACGTCGAACAGGCCGTCACCTGGACCAATTCCCTGGCCGAGTTCGACCCATACTGGATCGAGGAACCCACCAGCCCCGACGACGTCCTCGGCCACGCCGCCATCCGGCGCGGTGTCCACCCGATCAAGGTCGCCACCGGCGAGCACGTGCAGAACCGCATCGTCTTCAAGCAGCTGCTTCAGGCCGGCGCCCTCGACGTCCTCCAGCTGGACTCGGCCCGGGTGGCCGGCGTCAACGAGAACCTCGCCATCCTGCTGCTCGCCGCCAAGTTCGGCGTCCCGGTCTGCCCGCACGCCGGCGGCGTGGGCCTGTGCGAACTCGTCCAGCACCTGTCGATGTTCGACTACGTCGCGCTCTCCGGCACCACCGAGGACCGCGTCATCGAGTACGTCGACCACCTCCACCAGCACTTCCTCGACCCCGTCGTCATCGACGCCGGCCACTACCGAGCCCCTGCTCTGCCCGGCTTCTCCGCCACCATGCACCAGGCCACCATCGACACCTACACCTACCCCGACGGCGCCTTCTGGGCCGCCGACCGGGCCGCCGCCCTGAAGCAGGAGCGCTCATGACCACCCGCGACCTCGACGGACTCACCGCCCTGGTCACCGGCGGCGCCTCCGGCATCGGCCTGGCCACCGCCCGACTGCTCAGCGAACGCGGAGCGGACGTCGCCGTCCTCGACCTCGACCCGAGCGGCGTCCAGACCCCGCTGCGCGGCTTCACCGCCGACGTCGCCGACGACCACTCCGTACGCGCGGCCGTCCAGGCGGCGGCCGAGGCACTCGGCCACGGTGTCCTTCGGCCGCTTGACCTTCCGGAAGGTGCCGTCCCCGCTGTCGAGGTGCGTGACCGCGGATGACTGGTGCAGGATCTGGTCACCGCCCTTGGCCGTGCTCACCACTGCAGTTCCCCCGTACAGGTCCGTCCGGGGGGCGGCCCACGTGGCGCCGGCGTCCCTGCTGATGACCAGTCCGCCTCCACACAGGACGACCACCGCGATCGTGCCACCGGCCGCGTCCCACGAGAACAGATACTGCCCGCCACCCAGGAAGGCGAGGCGCACAGGGGGCTTCGGGTCACCGACAGCATCGCGCACCGCGTAGAGGACACCCTCGTTCCGGGGCTGGAGGACGAGGTCGTCGCCGAGGAAGGCGAGCTTGGCGGCCTCACGCTCCGCGGTGAGGTCCTCAAACTTCCAGGGGTCGCCTCCGTCCCGGCTCACCTGCATACTGCCCTCCGCCGTCACCGCCACCAGGAACTCCCCCTTCCGGTGCGCGCAGACCGACTGGAAGGACTCACCCGGCGCCGGCCCGGTTGCGAGCCGCTGCCAGGTCGAGCCCTTGTCGTCCGTGCGGAAGATGCCGCTCTCGTGCGCTTCCGAGAGGGCGCCGGTCGATAGCCACCAACGGCGCGGATCGGCGTGGCTGGCGACCAGGCAGGTGGGCCACCGGATAGCGCGTCGGCGGCATGATGACCCGCCAGGTGTCCCCGAGGTCCTCGCTCCAGAAGCCGCCCACTGTGTCAGGGGACGAAATCAGCAGAAGAGTCCCGCCCTCCGGGCGCGAGATCGCCTCGACCGTCGCAGCCGAGGCGAATGGCCCCACGGCCTCCCACTTGTCGCTTCCCGCTCGCGTGCTCGACGCCACCACATCTCCTCAGTTGGGCAAAGAGGCCGTCCATCGAAGGCCCGGCACAGAACATAACGACCTGCATACGCACTGTGACTGAGCCGCGCCTGCGCGCTTCGCCCACCACGAAGAATGACCGAAATCCACCGCCTCGGATGCGTACGTACTTTCGCTCCCCGCAAAACGCTCGGGACACTCTGGCCGTGGACGCAGGCCTGCCCCGGGGGCAACGCCTCGCGCCATCGCAGCAGCCGCCGCGTACCGCCCGAGTCTGATCTTCGAGGAACGGCAAGTGACAGGAAGACTGACCCGCCCGCAGGTGACGAGTGCCGTGAGCAGCTGGTGACAACCGCCGTGCCACACCTCAGGGGTCCACCCAGGCTGATCAGTCCGTCGGTGGCAACCGGCGCACACTGACGCTTCGCCACTACGCCCCGCTGTCGAGCTACGACAGCGGGGCGCCCTCCGGCCCGCTTGACGTCAGGATTGGCAGGCTTCCGGGGAAACAGCAGGCTGGCGCCCGATCAGCGCCCGTCGGATGCTGCATCACAGAATAGGACGCATCGAGTAAATCGAGCACTCATTTCACGTTGGTCGGGTGGCCGGAGAGAGTACTTTCTCCGGCCACCCGACCAATACCGCTCGTTTATACCGGCGGAGAGTACTTATTCCGGGCGTGCCGTATTCCCCTTCACCGAGGACACCTCCCAGATCTGCACCGGACACGGCTCGGACAACATGGCAACCCTGCACAACCTGGCGATCTACGCCCTCCGAAACGCCGGGCACTGCAACGTCGCCGCCGGCCTCCGCCACGCGTCTTACGGGCCCTTCACCCACCCGTTCGACCTGATGGGCATCGCCTGATCAGCGCAACTGCAGGATCACCAGACTTTGCACCCCCCTGAGCTCGTTCCTGCGTGGCGGTTCGAGCTGCTCGGCTGGCCGCGCTCAACCATGGCCAGCGGGACGGCATTCAGCACTGCCACCTGGTGCCGCTTGGCGACCGGTCGCCGCTCCGCCCACAGTCGGATCGGATCTGTCCCCGCCGACGGCCTCCTCGTACGGCCCGCCCCGTCGGCTTCGGAGGAGGCGCCGACGGGGCGGGTGTCGACGACGAACGTGTCACGAGTCGCAAAGGCCGGTGATCGTTTGCTGCTTTCGGCGCCGTTGGCCCAAGTTGTCCGGCAGTATGCGTGTCGGTGGGGGCGACTGTTGGTAGGGGCGGATGAGCCGGTCAAGCACTGCTCGTTACGTGACAGGGTGGCCGGTGGGCCGTCACCTGCGGCTGCCGCGTACGGCACGGATCACCTCGGCGACAGCCTTCAGTACGGTGGCGCGGTCGCGCGAGGCGGTGCCGTCCACCACGGCGATGACGATCAGTACGGCTGCGGCAGCGGCGATGAGCGCGACGGCGATGGGGACCAGGGTGACCCAGGCGGCGAAGTTCACGGCGTTCCCTCTCTTCGTGCGACCACCGGGCGGGCCGCACGAGGGACATCACAGCCGACCGTTCCGCAGCGTTGAAGGTTTGTCGGATCGGACGGACAGCAGTTTTGAAAGCCCATGTCACAGAGGTGTTGAGCTAGTCGCCGGACGGATCCGTCGGATCCGACGGATCGGGGAGGGCGTGCGGTGAGCAACAAGAAGACGGATCTCAGCGCCGCGCGGGAGATCTTGAGTGTCGCGCTGAACCAGTTGGAGAGGAGCGCACTCAAGGGCCGGCACCGCACGGAAGCCATTCAGTTGGCCGCCGAAGCGCTCGGTCAGGACCTCTCATCCACCACCGTCAGCGAGTGGTTCGCAAAAGGCACCCCGGCCAAGGACTTCGAAACCCTGTGGTCTCTGGTCTGGGTGCTGCTGGTGTGGGCCGAGCAATCTCGACCTGACGCCCGTACCGGACCTGCCCGTACCGGAGCGACCCGTACCGGAGCGACCCGTACCGGAGCGGCCCACAGACGAGAAGCCCTCATGCAAGCGGCCGGCGCCAGACCGGATGGCTGGTGGGTGGGCAAGAAGGAACTGTGGAAGACACGGTGGGAACAGGCCAGGGGGTCTAAGTCCGTCACCTCCGAGACGCATTCCGCTCTCGCGCGTGAACGGGCCGTCCCCGAGGCGGGCTGGTGGCGTTCCGGCTCGTCCTACCTGCGCGGAATGGTGCGCGGCCTCGCACCCGCCGAGCTGATCGGTCGGGAGGATGAGCTCGCCCAGCTTCACCGTTTCTGCTCCGGCGACCGCCAGTTCATGTGGTGGCGCGGCGATGCCTGGTCCGGCAAGACGGCCCTGCTCGCGACGCTGGTGATGCATCCGCCGCCCGGGGCCGAGATCGTGGGGTTCTTCGTCAACTCGCGGATGCCGGGGCACCACGACATCCGGGCGTTCTCCCGCTGGACACTCGAACAGCTCTGGGCGCTACTCGGGCGTCCGGGAAGCCCGCCGGTCGGCGAACACGCCGACCCCTTGGTGCTTCCCCGGCTGCTCGGCGAGGCGAATGCTCTCGTCGCCGAGCACGGCCGCCGACTGGTCCTGGTGGTGGACGGTCTCGACGAGGACCTCGGCCCGGTCGTCGGCTGGCCGAGGCAGCCGAGCATCGCGAGCCTGCTGACCGACCTCGCCGATGAAGGAGTGGCGGTGATCTGCGCCGGGCGGAGCACCGTGGAGCTACCCGCCGACGTCGCCGGGCGCGGGCACGCCTTCTGGCGGGCCGGGTCCGCCGAACTGCGGGCGTCGCCGCACGTGCGGGAGTTGCAGGCCCGGGCCGAGGCCGAGATCGAGCAGATCGTGTCGATCGACGGCGCGCCCGAGCAGGTGCGCCGGGGCCGCGACGTGGTCGGCTACATCGCGGCGGCCGGCGGGGGCCTGACCACGCACGACCTCGAGTACCTGATGGAGAAGGAGTACGCCGTCGTCCGCACCGCGCTCCGCGGTCTGGCCGGGAGAGTCCTGACCTCGTCCGACCTGGATGACAGGACGACTCACTTCTTCGCCCACGACCTGCTGCGCGGCGGTGCCCTCTCCAACTTCGGCCTGGCAATCGGCCCGTACCGCGACCGAATTCACACCTGGGCGGGCCTGCACGCCCGCAGCACCCCGCCGTGGCCGGAGGAAACGCCGACCTACCTCCGCTTCGGCTATTCCGAACTGCTGATCTCCGGTCAGGACCTGGACCGACTGACCTGGTTGGCGTCCGACCCGGCCCGCCAACGGCTCCTGCTGGGCACCCTTGGCGGCGACGCGACCAGCCGGGCCGAAGTGACTGCCGCCTTGGAGATGCACGCGGCGACGTGCGACCCGGAGTCGGCGACGGAACCCGACCTCGCGGCGCTGTTCCGCCTGACCCGACGACGCGACTTCCTCGACGGGCACACCGCCGAGTTGCCCGTGTCACTGCCGGCGGCGTGGGCGGCGCTCGGCGAGCGGGCGCGGGGCGAAGCGCTGGCCGCCAGCTTCGTGGAGGGCCGGCGCCGTACCGAGGCGCGCCATGAACTCGAGGAAGGGTTCCGCCGACCGTCTCCGCGACCGCGGGCGTCGCAGGACCCGGTCCGTCAGGCGGTGGTCGACAGCGGGCTGCTGCCCCGGCGCGAGCCACCGCCCGGCGGTCGGTCCGCCGCCCTCCGCATCGCCGATCCGCGGGACCGACTGGGGGCGCTCGTCGCGCTGAGCCTGGCGGCGGCGGAGCAGGGCCGTGCCGCTGAAGCCCTCGTTCTCGCGCGCTCGGCGGAAGACCTGATTACCTTGATCACGCGCTACGAACTGGTCGACGCGCTGGTCGACGTCCTCGACGCCCTGACGGAAGCCGGCGAACGCGAACGGGCCGTGGCGCTGGCACGGCGCTGGACCGCTCGTGTCACGTACGCGGAGGAGATCGACCGCTTCCTGCCAGTACTCCTGCGCACCGAACCCGCGGAAGAGGTGCTCCGGCGCACGCACCGGGCCGAGGACTCCGACTACCCCGCGGAGGACGGGGAGGACTCGCGCCGGTACCGGCGGCGGGCGTTGTGGGGGATCGTGCGGTGGGCGTTGTTCACCGGCCAGTTCGCCGCGGCCTGGGACGCCGCGTCGGAGATCTGGCACGAGTTCTCCACCGGGCGGGCCCTCGACGCCGTCGCCGACGCGGTCGTACGGGCCGGGCAGACGGCCGGTGACATCGAACATCTCGTCGCCGGAGCGAGCACGCCGGACTGGGAGCGGATCGTCGTCTCCCTCATCGTGGCGGGGCGGCTCGGCGACGCCGAAAGCACGATCCGGGACCGTCTCACGCAGTCCGAGACCCGCGCTCGGGCACTGACTGGCCTCGCCGTCGCCGTGGGCGCCACCGACTCGGGGCGCGGCAAGGCACTGCTGAACAAGGTGCACGAGCTCTGCCGGCCCGGAAGCCCTCTTGCGGAAGTCACCGCATGCCGGGTCCGAACCCTGATCGCCGTGGGGGACCGTCACCGGGCTGAGGCCGTCGCCACCGGGGCCGCCGATCCGGGTCAGGCATCCGACCTGCTTGCCGAGGTGGCGGAGTCCTGGGCGGAGACGGGGCACCCGGAGGAAGCTGAACGGATCGCCCGCAAGATCAGCCCACCGGAGGTACGGGCCCGCACGTTCGCCGCTATGGCCGTCCGGTCACCGAAGCACGCGAGCCGGTGGCACACCGCCGCCTTCCACACGGCCGACGGACTCTCGACGCCGCTTCCGTCCGCCGTTCGGACGCAGCTCGCGCGGGCGGCGATCGCGGCCCGCGACTTCGACGCCGTCGTCGGCATGCTGCGTGCGGTCGAGAAGAGCGACGCGTCCGACTTCACGTTCCTACTCCAGCTCTTGGCAGAGCCGTTGGCGGCTGCCGGGGCCGAGCACGTTCTGCGGCCGTGGTTCGAATCCGAATTGTTCGTCGCGTACGGCCCCGTCCAGTGCCTGGCGGCGGCGACCAAGGGCGCCGCGAGCCGAGGCGATCTCGCAGCGGCCGCCGCATACGCCACGAGAGCAGCCGACGTATGGAACGAACAGCTCCTTTCCGACATCGTGGTCCGTGCGGAGTTCGATCCGAACGACAGCTTCTACTCGGTGCTGTTCGACCGTGACGGGGACCAGTGCGCCCTGGCCGAGGCGCTGACAGCCGTGGGCGACTTGGCCGACGCGGAGGAACTCCTCGACGACCGGATCAACCCGGTCCGCACGTCCGCTGCCCTGACCGGCCTGGCCAGTGCCCACCTGGCAGCCGACCGGACCGAGCGGGCCATGGCCATCGTGGAGAACGCCTATGCGCCGGCACGCCCGGCGATGCTGGCTGCGCTGGCCCGTCGCGCAGTCGCCCTCGACCAGGACAGCCTGGCCCGGCGGATGGTGGGTCGGGCACTGCTGAGCGGCAAGGCGCTCGCCCTGCTCGAGGAGATCGCCAGGATCGCACCGGATGTGGCCCGCGACCTGACCGACGAACTCTGATCGACACGACCGCCAAGGAAAGCAGCGTGCAACAACCCGCGGGTTCCCCGAGGAGCAGACTCTCCGCAAGCTCTGCCGTTCGGGCGTGGGCAAGGTCTTGTTCTCGCCCGTCGGCATTTCCCTCCAGGCCGCCTCCGCAGCCGTCTCACGCTGCGCAGCGCTCCACTCGTCGTGATCCCGGGTATCGACGTCGTTCGGCTCTGATCTGACAGTAAGAGGACCTAACAGAAAGCCCGATTGAAGCCATGCCTCTTTCCTGACCGGCTCGTTGAGTGAGTCTTGGGAAGGTGAACGGTCCTCCTCGGGTGGTTTCGGATGACCTGTGGAGGCGGATCGAGCCGTTGCTGTTGGTGAGGCGCCGCCAGCCTCGCCCTCCACGCCCACGCGGGCTTCCACGTCATCGGCACGCACGAACGCATCAGCCGACACCAAAGCATCTGGCGCGACGTCGCCCCTTGTCGTACGCAACAGCACCAACGCGTCCTGAAATACGGCGGATTGAGAAGCGCGGGCGGTCACTTCCGAGGCATCAGCACCGTGTTGCATTGAACGCAGCACCGTTGCATCCGGCATCCTAGCCCTGGTCAGAAACCAGCCGAGGGCGCAACCCCAAGGCTGCTCCCTCGCAGATCAGCTGGTCAGAACCAGTGTCAGCGGATGCCGCATGTTGCATCTGCGGCAGCACTGCTCGTTACTCCAGGTGCAGCCCGGCGAACGTCCCGTCGAACCCCAAGGCAGTCCGCGCCTGGTCGAGCGTGGGGTAATACGTCCACCGCGGGTCGGTGAGCATCGCGTCGAAGTCGCGGCGGGCGATCTCGGGCTCGAGCCACTCGTTTCCGCAGCGGCAGCGGACCCAGACGCGGCGGCCGTGGTTGATCAGCAGCCAGTCTCGTCGGGCCCGGCAGGCGGAGCACACCACCGGCATGCCGCGCAGAGCCAACTCGTGCGGACACTGCGCGCAGCGGACCGCGTCGGGACCGCTCGGTGGCTGGGTCTGGAACTCCAGTTGAAGTAGGGGATCGCCGGACACCGGGCCTTGGACGATGGGCGTGGTCGGGGTGGTGGTGGGCTGGTCGGTGGTTCTGGGCACGGGCGTTGGTCTCCGTTCGCGGTGCGCTGGTTCTTGCGTAACACCCAGTGGAGTCGGGTGTCGAGGGGTTTCGGGGTGTCGGCCCAGCGGACGGTGGGTGGTCCGCCGGGCCTGCGGGTCAGCGTCGGGGTGCCGGGCGCCGGGGGTCGGTAGCGGGCCGGGTCGGTGCTGGCGCGTCGGCGCGGGTGCCCGTCCGACCGGGCGCGGGCTTGGTCCGGGCGGTGCCGGGCCGGCCGGGGTCGGCGGGCAGGTCGGCGATGTGGCGGATTCGCCAGACGAGTACGTCGGTGGTGTCGCGGGCGGTGTCGAGTTCGCGCCAGGAGGCGGCTTCCTTCAGGAGGGCCTTGGGGTCGTGGCCTGCCGTCTCGGCCTCGGCGAGGGTGGCGGCCAGGGCGTCGTGCTGACGACTGGTCCCGGTACGGCTGTCCGGTTCGCCGACGGCTGCGCGGATGGTGGCGTCGTGGCGGCGGCGTTCGGGCTCAGGAAGGGCCCGGCCCCTATCACGCATCGCCCCCATCGGGGTGGCAGCGGCCTGCCGGTAGGCGGCGCGCAGGTGGTCGGCGGCCTGCCGCGAGGCGGCGGCCTGCTGGGCGTGGCCCCGGGCGGAGTGCCAACGGGCGGCGGCCAGGGCGACCAGGACGAGGGTGGAGACGACCATCGCGGTGGCGCCACCGTCCTCCCCACGTCCGAGCGCACCGCCAGCCTGGACGATTCCGCGAGCGGCCGAGCGCAGGGCGCGGATGTCGGCGCTCTCCGCGCGGACGTGGCTGCGGGTGGCTCGCTCGAAGGCACGGGCGGCGGCTCGCAATTCGGCGCGGCTGGCAGCCGGGGAGGTCTGGGCAATGGCGTCGAGGAGTTCACCGGCACCAACGAGCTGCGCGGCAGCCTGGTCGTCGTCCTGGTCGAGGACCGCAGCGGCGTGCTCGGCAACGCCGGCGGCCTCGCGGCGATGCCGGGCGGGAGCGGACCGGCCGCTGACGGGCCGGGGCGGCGCAGTGTCGACAGGCCCTTCGATCAGACGGCGGCGGATCCGCGGCAGCGAGAGGTCGGGCGCGAGCGTGCTTCCGGCGAACCAGACAGGCTCGCGATCGCGGTTGCGGTCGCCGGGCAGAGCGACGTTGTAGCCCAGGACGTCGCCGGAGGGGGCGTGGCGAAGCTTCACCCGCAGGCCGGCCTCGCGCAGGCGAGTGAAGAACTCCTCCTCGGTGGCGGCTCCGGCGATGGCCTGGCGGACGGCTTCGCGCAGGGTCTCGCGCGGGGTTTCGGTGCGGCCGGTGCGCTCGGCCTTGAACCGTTCCTGGCTGGTGGGGGTCTTGGCGGCGGTGCCGTCGCCGGGGGTGAGCTGTCGCAGGCCGTAGTCCTTCTCGATCAGGCGCGCCTCGGCCTGGGCCTTGCGTCGGTCGAAGCTGAGGCCGGCGAGGCGGCCGTCCTGGCGGACCAGGGTCGCGGCGATGTGGATGTGGTCCTCCGCGTGACGGACGGCGACCCATCGGCAGGCGGTGGTGTCGCCGTCGGGGGCGATGCCGGTGGCGTGGACGATGCGGCGGGCGATGTCCGCCCAGTCGTTGTCGTCGAGGTGGCGGTCGCCGGGGTCGGCGCGCACCGAGCAGTGCCAGATGGTGGCGGCCGGGGCGCGGTCGCCGATGGCCTTGACCGGCTGGTCGAGCTGGGCGGCGAGCTGAGCCACAGTGTGGTGCGGGTTGCGACCGGGGTCGGGGGCGAAGTTGTTCCAGGAGGCGACAAGGTGCTGGTCGGTGTGCTCGTCGCGCTTGCCCGGCCCGAACAGGTAGCGGACCAGGCCGTACGTGCCGCCGCTGCCGGTGCGGATCTTGGGGATCACCGCCGGACCATCCAGGCGACCGCGTCGTCCACCGCGCCGATGGCGGCTTCGACCCGCTGTAGGAGCTGGCGCAGGTCGGCGCCGGGCCGTCCGCCGGCGTTGAGGAAGTGGGCGACCTGGTTGAGGTTGTTGCCCACCGCGCCAAGTTGCCGATTGGACTCCATGAGTTCCTGGATTCCACGGCGGTAGTCGGCGACGGCGGCATTCGGGTCGGTGCTCGCCGCGGCGGCAACGGCGGCGGCGGCCGCGTAGCCGCCGGGGGCGAGGCCGGCCTGCTCGGCGGCGTGCCGGAGAAGGGACCACTCGGTGTCGCTGAATCGGGGGCAGACGCGGTTGGTGCGCGGCACGCTGTGGCGCAGGCGGCGGCGTGTGGCTGCGCGAACGGTTTCGGCGGGCGGGTTCTGCTGCTTCTCCCCCTTCGTCGGCACCCCTGGGCCGGCTCCCCCGGGGCGGGGGGGGGGCCCCCCCCCGCCCGCCCCCCCCACCGCGCCCCCCCCCCCCCCGCGGCGGGGGGGGGGGGGGGGCCCCACAAAAAAAAAAAAAAAAAACAAAACACGAAAA
>NZ_JBVHHB010000037.1:0-74811 GCF_055561295.1 Kitasatospora sp. NPDC022785
AAGCTAAGCCTCACAGCGCCGATGGTACTGCAGGGGGGACCCTGTGGGAGAGTAGGACGCCGCCGAACAATCATTCACAAAGAACCCCCACCCGGGATCCGGGTGGGGGTTCTTTGCGTTTATGCCTTCCCCGATGACTTTTGGCGCACGCCGGTCCACCGGGGTGGTGCTAGGTCCACCCCGGCAATGGGGTGTGACAGCCAGTGCCCCTGCAGCCCGCCTCGGGAACACTGAACCAGGACGATCGGGACCGGCCTCAGGAGCATCCGTGACAACAGCGAGTCGAACGAGCGGCGCGAGCATGCGTGACCAGACCGAAGCGGCCTTCGTGTCGGGCGTGCGCGGGCTGGCACGGCTGTCGCTGCTGGCGCTGGGTGCCGTCCCGGCGGTGGCCCTGCCGCTGCTGGTGACGCTGTTCACCGGTGGCGCGGTCTCCTCCGTCCTGCAGTCGTACTACCCGGGGGACCTGATCGCCCTGGTGGCGGGCGTCGGTGCGGGCCTCGCGGCCGCCGGCCTCTTCGTCCGCCGGGTCGCCGACCGTACGCGTGCGCAGCTCGTCCGCTGGTACGGGGTTCGGCTGCCGGCCGAGTACGGGCCCCGGCCGGTGCTGGAGTCGGACGAGCGCGGGCACTGGTGGACGGGGTACTCGTACCACCGCTCCCGCTCCGTCGCCAGGCTCGCGCAGCTGCTGCACTGGGCGGCGCGGGACACGACGACGCGGTCGGAGATCGTCTGGCTGGTGGTCAGCCCGGTGGCGGCGTTCGCGCTGGCGGCGCCGGTGGCCTGCCTGCTGGTGGGCGGTGCGGCCTACGCGGTCGCGGCGCTGCTGGAGACCCGGGCTCCCGTCCCGATGGAGCTCGGTGGTTCCTCCGTTCTGCTCTCGGCTGTCTTCGGGCTGGCACTGCTGGCCCTCGGCGTGCTGGTCGCCCCGTTCGCGGTGCGCGGGTACGTCGAGCTGGCGCGCCGGGTGCTGGACCGGGACGGTCTGGCCTCGCGTGCGCAGCTGACCAAGCGGGTGGCGGAGCTGACCGAGACCCGGGCGGACGCGGTCGGCAACCAGGCGGCCGAACTCCGCCGGATCGAGCGGGACTTGCACGACGGCGCGCAGGCGCGACTGGTGGCGATCGGGATGACGCTGGGCACGATCGAGCACCTGATGGACACCGACCCGGTAGCGGCGCGCGAGCTTCTCTCGGAGGCGCGGCAGTCCTCGGCCCGGGCCTTGCAGGAGCTGCGCGACCTGGTCCGCGGCATTCACCCGCCGGTGCTCGCCGAGCGCGGGCTGGGCGACGCCGTCCGGGCGCTGGCGCTGGACAGCGCCTTGCCGACAGAGGTGTGCGTGAGCCTGCCGGACCGCCCGGCGGCGCCGGTGGAGGCGGCCGTCTACTTCAGCATCTGTGAGCTGCTGGCCAATGCGGCGAAGCACTCGGGCGCGGAGCAGGTCTGGGTGGACATCCTGTACCGGGCCGGGATGCTGCGGGTCACGGTGACGGACGACGGTGTGGGCGTGGCCGATCCGACGAGGGGTACCGGGCTGCGCGGGATCGAGCGCCGATTGGGTACCTTCGACGGTGTCCTCGCCATCGACAGCACGTCGGGCGGTCCGACCACCATCACCTTGGAGCTGCCGTGCGAGTTGTCCTCGCCGAGGACCTCTACCTCCTTCGAGAAGGCCTGATCCGACTGCTGGAAGCACACGGCTTCACGATCGCGGCGGCGGTCGAGACCGGTCCGGACCTGCTGGACGCCTTGCTGACGCATCGTCCGGACGTCGCGGTGGTGGACGTGCGGCTGCCGCCGACGCTCACCGACGAGGGGCTGCAGGCCGCGCTCCAGGCACGACGGGAGATCCCGGGCCTGCCGGTCCTGGTGCTGTCGCAGCACGTGCAGCAGTTGTACGCGCGGGAGCTGCTGGCGGACGGGACGGGCGGGGTCGGCTACCTGCTGAAGGACCGGGTGTTCAACGCCGAGCAGTTCATCGACGCGGTCCGCCGGGTGGCCGCCGGCGGGACGGCGATGGACCCGGACGTGATCGCCAAGCTGATGCAGAGCACCGCACGCCGCCCGGGTCCGCTCCAGCGGCTGTCGCCGCGCGAGCGGGAGGTGCTGGAACTGATGGCGGAGGGCTGCTCGAACTCGGCGATCGCGGCCCGGTTGGTGGTGAGCGACGGTGCGGTGGCCAAGCACATCGCCAACATCTTCACCAAGCTCGCACTGGCCCCTGCGGACGACGCGAACCGCCGGGTGCTGGCCGTGCTCGCCTACCTCAACGGCACGGTGGAGCGGGCCGGCTGACGGGTCGACCGCTCACGGCCGCGGGCCCGGGTGCGGGGCGGGCAGTGACACCCTGGGCTGCGGGAACGCTGATACAGGTGTACGAGTAAACTCCGGTGGGCCGAGCCCGGAGGTCGCTCAGCCGTCCGGTGCCCCGACAAGCGGGAACCGGCACGCCGGGGCAGCGTACGGCCGCAGCCGACATGCAGGGGTTGATAGACGTAATGGCACGCCCATCGCTCACCAAGGCCCATCGTGGCCTGCTCGGGCTGGTCGCGGCAGGAGCCTGCCTCATCTCGGGGATCGGCTTCGCGGGGTCGTACAACGCCGTGCGGGAGCTGGCTTCGGAGAAAGGATTCGGCGCCTTCTCCTACGCTTTCCCGATCGGCGTGGACGCGGGCATCGTCGTCCTGCTCGCGCTGGACCTGGTCCTGACCTGGCTGCGGATCCCGTTCCCGCTGCTGCGGCAGACCGCCTGGCTGCTGACCGTCGCCACCATCGCGTTCAACGCGGCCGCCTCCTGGGGCGACCCGCTCGGGATGGGCATGCACGCGGTGATCCCGGTGCTCTTCGTGGTCGTCGTCGAGGCCTCCCGGCACGCCGTCGGCCGGATCGCCGCGATCACGGCCGACCGGCACATGGAGTCGGTCCGGGTGATGCGCTGGCTGCTCTCCCCGGTGCCGACCTTCCGGCTCTGGCGGCGGATGAAGCTGTGGGAGCTGCGCTCCTACGACGAGGTGGTCCGGCTGGAGCAGAACCGGCTGGTCTACCGGGCGCAGCTGCGTTTCCGGTACGGGCGTGGCTGGCGCCGCTCGGCGCCGATCCAGGCGCTGCTGCCGCTGAAGCTGGCCAAGTACGGGGTTCCGCTGGACCCGGCGGTGCTGGACCGGCTGGACGACGAGGCCCGCGAGGCCAAGGAGCTTCGGGCCGACCGGACGGCGGCCGCCGCGATTCCGCCGGCCGCCACCGCCGAGGCCGCGCTGCCGCAGCCGCAGTCCCAGCTCCAGCCCTCGGCGCAGCAGTCCCCGGTTCGGCAGGCTGCGCAGGCCCAGCAGCTCCAGCAGCCTCAGGTGGAACAGCCCCAGTCCCAGGCCCAGCAGCCCCAGCCCGAGGCCGGCGCGTCGGCCGTGGCGCCGGTGCCGGCCGAGGTGGCGGCGCCGATGCTCGCCAAGCTGGCCGCGGTGCGGCTGCGGGCGGCGCAGGAGCCTGCCGGCGCGGAGCAGCAGGCTCCGCCGCAGCCCCGGGAGGAGCTGAACGTCTGGACCGAGCGCCCGGTCCGTACCACCGGTCCGCAGGGCGACGGCTCGCCCGGCGGCCGGGTCCCCGGGCAGGCGTCGCCGTGGTTCAAGCCGCCGCGCCCGACCGGTCCGCAGCCGGACGGACCGTCGGCCGCACAGCCCGCTCCGCAGCCGACGGGCCCGGCCGCCCAGCCGGTGGCCGCCCAGCCGGTTGCCGCCCGGTCCGCAGTGCGGCCGGCCGCGCAGGCCGTCCTGCACGAGCCCGAGCCGGCCCAGGACGGCGAGTACCAGCAGGAGGCGGAGTACTCCCAGGCCGCCGAGTACCAGCAGGCCGCCGAGTTCGCGCAGCAGGCGGGCAGCGCCCAGGAGCCGGCCGCGCCCGCCCACCAGGAGGACACGGTCGCGCGTCCGGTGCCGTCCCGGCTCGACCCGGAGCTCTGCTACGAGGCGCTGGTCAGCTACATCGACACCTTCGACCACCAGCCCGATCCGCAGCGCCTGGCCGACTGGCTGACCAAGGAGTACGGCGTGGCCGGCACCCGCCCGGACGGCTCGGTGCACCCGAAGGACGTCGCCGAGCTCTTCCCCGAGCTGCGCGACCGCTACGCCGCCGCCGGGAGGGACTGACCGACCGGCCGCGACCTGCCCGTCCATCGCTCGGTCGGCCATTGACGCCCGACCGCGGCGGGGTTACCTTCGCCTCAACAAACTGTTGAAGCGTCGGTCCGTCCCGGACCGGCGAGGCGCGGAGGAGTGCGGATGTCGCAGGTCGAGCTGGACGGTACCGGGCCGGCGGGCGGAGCCTCGTTCTCCGGCGAGGCGCGCGCCGCCGTCGACGCGCTGCTCGCCCCGGTCGACGCCGACCTGGCCCGCCGCTACCCGGGTGACTTGGGCACCCGGCAGCCGGTGCACACCGTCTACGTCCCGGCCGACGCCTTCGGTGCCGACACCGTCCGCGACTGGGGCCGCCAGGCCCTGGAGGCCTTCGACACCCACGCCGGCACCACGGCCGAGCTGGCCCGTGCGCTCGGTGTGGCCGACGACGCGCTGCTCGCCGACGTGCACGCCCGGGTCCGGGCCAAGCTGGAGCGGGAGCCGGTCGAGGACCTGCGGATCGACTTCGAGGACGGCTACGGCCCGCGGCCCGACGCCGAGGAGGACGCGGCCGCCGTCCGGGCCGCCGAGCTGGTCGCCGCCGCGGTGGCGGACGGCAGCGCCCCGCCGTACATCGGCATCCGGATCAAGTGCATGGAGGCGGCCGTCCGGGACCGCGGCATCCGCACCCTGGAGCTGTTCCTCGCCACCCTGCTGGCCAACGGCGGCCTGCCCGAGGGCCTGGTGCTCACCCTGCCCAAGGTCACCTACGCCGAGCAGGTCACCGCGCTGGTCCGGCTGCTGGAGGACTTCGAGCGTTCGGCCGGTCTGCCGGCCGGCCGGATCGGCTTCGAGATCCAGATCGAGACCACCCAGGCGATCCTCGGCCCCGACGGCCGGGCCACCGTCTCCCTGATGATCGAGGCCGCCGAGGGCCGGGCGACCGGCCTGCACTACGGGACCTTCGACTACAGCGCCTCGTGCGGGGTCAGCGCCGCCTACCAGAGCATGGACCACCCGGTCGCCGACCACGCGAAGGCGGTCATGCAGGTGGCCGCCGCCGGGACGGGCGTCCGGCTCTCCGACGGCTCGACCAACGTCGTCCCGACCGGCTCCACCGAGCAGGTGCACGCCGCCTGGAAGCTCCACCACGACCTGGTCCGCCGCTCGCTGGCCCGCGCCTACTACCAGGGCTGGGACATGCACCCGGCGCACCTGCCGACCCGGTACGTCGCCGTCTACTCCTTCTACCGCGAGGGTCTGGAGGCCGCCGCCGCCCGGCTGGCCGCGTACGTCGCCAAGGCGGGCGGCGACGTCATGGACGAGCCGGCGACCGCCCGGGCGCTCAGCGGCTACGTGCTGCGCGGGCTGGACTGCGGAGCGGTCGACCTCGTCGAGGTCACCTCGCTGACCGGCCTGGACCGCGCACAGCTGGACGCGCTGGCCGGGCGCTGACCGGGGGTTAGGCTGGCGGGGCCGCCGGGGGCCACTCCGCCGGCCCCGCCGGCCCCTGTGCCGCCCTCGTCCCCCGGGAGAACCACCGCGCCATGTCCGCCACGCCGGAGCCGACCCCCAGGCAGTACCTCACCATCCGGCGCGCGGGCAGCCACGAGACCGAGATCAAGAAGTCCCGCTTCATCTGCCACCTCGCCCGGGTCACCGACGAGGACGAGGCGCAGGCGTTCATCGCGGGCATCCGCAAGCAGTACTGGGACGCCCGGCACAACTGCACCGCCTTCGTGGTCGGCGACGAGCAGCGGCGCGAGCGCTCCAGCGACGACGGGGAGCCCGGCGGCACCGCCGGGGTGCCCATGCTGGAGGTGCTGCGCCGGCGCGGGCTGACCGACACGGCGGCCGTGGTGACCAGGTACTTCGGCGGGATCAAGCTCGGCGCCGGCGGCCTGGTGCGGGCGTACGGGAACGCGGTGTCGGAGGCGGTGGACGCGGTCGGGCTGCTGGAGCGGCGGCCGGTGGCACTGCTCGCGGTGACGGCGGACCACACCCGGGCCGGGCGGGTGGAGAACGACCTGCGGGCGGCCGGGTACACGGTGAGCGACCTGGCGTACGGGGCCACCGGGGTGCGGATCGAGGTCGGGGTTCCGGAGCCGGACGTGGCCGCGTTCCACACCTGGCTGGCCGAGGCGACCGGCGGTACCGCGGTTGCGGTGGCGGCGGGGCGGACGTACGTCGAGGTGCCGGTCTGAGGCCGGTCCCCGCGCCGGGCCTCCGGGCCCTCCCGCGACCGCGGATCCGCGCGCACGGCTTTCGGACAGACTTCCGGACAGTCCGGGTCCGGCCGGTTTCAGGGCCCGGCGGGCCTGCCTAGCCTGGGCGCACCGCCGACCAGGAGGCCGAGCCGAGATGCCCGTCGTCCAGACCATCACGCTGCCCCCGGGCGCCAGTACCGGCTGGCACTACCATCCGGGCCGGGTCGACGTGGTGGTGCTCTCCGGGACGCTGACCCGGACGCTGCACGACGGCCGGGTCGAGGTCAGCCGTGCCGGGGACTCGCTGGTCGAGGAGGCGGGGCCGGTCCACGTCCACGTCGGCCGCAACCACGGGAGCGTCCCCGTCGTCCTGATCGCCGGCTACGACATCCCGGACGGCTGCCCGCTGGCGGTCCCGGTGGCGGCGCCGGAGTGGAGTCGCAGCGGCGCCGGGCGTGACGACGGCTGAGCGCGGCCGCAGCAGATGACGGCCCGCGGCGGCGGGCGGCTTGAGCAGATTCACTCGAACGTATTGACGTGACCCGGAGTTGGAACTTCCACTCCGGGTTGTGGCGTTTCCTGGGCAAGGATCCGGCCGAACCGGACGAACCACCCATCGATGGAGGACGAGAGACCCCACCACCGCACCACGGAGGTATGCGCATGACCTCAGACCGCTCCCCGTCGCCCGCCCGTGCCGATCTGCCCGGCCCGAGAGGCCCCGCGACGCCCTACCGGATGACCGTCACCACCGCTCTCCCGCACGCCGACGCCGTCGCCCTGGCCGACCAGCGCCTCGGCGACTGGCTGAAACAGGAGGGCTGCGACGAGCCCCCGCGGGTGCTCCGCGAGCCCCCCGGCCACGATCCCGGCGCGCCCGCCCCCGGGCCCGACCTCGCGGCCGATCCCCCCACGGCCCCCATCGAGCGCCTGCGGCTGGGCGGCCGGGTCCTGCTCGACCGCGACGGCGGCCTGCTCCGCGGCGGCCCCGGCACCGGCCGCTACGACCGCCGCCGGCTTCGCACCCCGGCCCCGCACGGCACCCACCAGCTCACCCTGACGATAGCGACCGGGGGCGAGGGCCCCACCTGGGTCCGGCTGGAGGCCGAGACGCACACCACCGGCAGCGGCGTGCGGACGCCCTGCCGGGTGCCGGTGCCCGAGCTGGCCCGCACCCTGCTGCCGCTGCTCGACGCCGCCGACGGCCCCGCCGCCGTCCAGCTCGCGCCGCGGGTGCTGGCCGCCGGCGACGTCGACGCCCTCATCGACGAGCTCTGCGACCCGGAGCGCCGGCTGCCCACCGTGGTGGCCAGCGTGCCGGCCGACCGCGGGCTCGACGCATGGGTCGCCGAGGTCGTCCGCCCGCTCTGCGGACAGCTGCCCGGCCTCGCCACCGCCTACGTGCTGGACCCGGGCGCCCGCACGGAGTTCAACGTCGCGCTGGAGTACCACGCCGTCTACGGCGGGGCGGTGCGCACCTACCTGCCCGAGGTCGACCCGGCCTCCCGGCACGACGGAGCCCGCCACCCCGTGCTGGCCCGCCGCCGGATCGAGGAGGACCTCCGCCGGGCGGCCGGCCTGCTGGCCCGCGAGCCCCGCCGGCTCGCCGCCGAACAGCCGCTGCCCCTGCCGCTGGCCGCCGTCCCCGTGCTGCGGGTCCCCCCGCCCGCACCCCGCGCGGGCACCGGTCCGGACGACGCCGCGGCCCTCGCCCACGAGGAGCAGCTGGACCGGGCCGAGCAGCAGGCCAGGGCCGACGAGCTGGAGCGGGCCCGGCACAGCCTGCGCCGGGAGCGCCGCCGCGGCGCCGCCCAGGTGCGCGCCCTGACCGGCCGCCTCTGCGCCGGCCCCGGCGGCACGGCCGCACCCGGCCGGACCGGTCGCCGCTCCGGCGCGCCCGGTGCAGCCGGCACACCCGGCACCTTCACCGAACTGATGGCCAGGCTGGGCGAGTTCCCGCTGCTCACCTTCACGGGGGACCAGAAGGCCGCGCTCGCCCTGGACGAGCTGCGGTGCTCCGGAGCCGGCTGGGCCCGGCTCACCTGGGACGGCCTGACGGCCCTTCAGGAGTACGCCGAGGCGGCCGTGCGCGGCGAGTCCGGCGGCGACTTCAAGCAGTGGTGCGAGCGGACCCCGGCCGGCTGCCACCGCTTCCCGCCCCGCAAGGCGGTGCGCGGGGAGTCCCGGACGGTCTTCAGCCACACCAAGTGGAAGCGCGAGCGGATGCTGCCGGTGCCGGAGTGTGTGGACGCCTCCCGGCGCGCGTTCATGGGCGCGCACCTGCGGATCGGCGGCGGGCGCACGGCACCGAGGCTGCACTACCTCGACGACTGCTCCGGCAGTGGCCGGATCTACGTCGGCTACATCGGCCTGCACCTGACCAACACCCGGACCAACTGAGAGGCTTGGCTGACCGGTGCGCCCGTTCGGTGGACAATGGCCGGCAGGGGTGGGCCGCGGGGTCGCCGGCCGGCCCGGGCAGGCGCCGGACGAGTATGGGGGAACGACCACCGATGCAGTACTCAGCAGACGGCCACTCCGACGGCACGGTCATGGCCCCCCAACCCGGCTTCCTGGCCTCGGTCTTCCGGGACCTCGGCGTGGACGTGCCCGACGGGCCCGACGGACCGGACGGTCCGCCGGGCCCGCCGACACAGGCCGGGCCGCCCGACGGCGACTCGGCCGGCCCACCGGATGACGGGTCGTCGGCCTCCCCGTCCGGCGCCGGCGGGGACGAGGCCGTCGCCGCGCACGCCCGGGCCGCCGCGCTGACGCACCACCGCACGGTCACCGTCCAGGCCGAGCACAAGCGGCTGGCCGACCTGCTGCGCCGGGCCGCGCTGCCCGTCTCGGCCATGGACTTCGAGAGCCAGCTGCGCCAGTACGAGCCGCGGCCCTACCCGGCCGACGGCCCGGCACCGGCAGCCGCGGAGGCCGAGCCGCGCTGGGAGGACTACGCGCCCGCCGAGCCACCCGCCGCCGCCCCCGACGAGAGCCGGTCCCGGCGCCTGCTGGACTCCGGCTACCAGCGCGAGCTGGCCCGGGCCCGGCTGACCCACCAGCGCGCCCTGCGGGAGTGGCGCACCCGGCAGGCCGAGGCCGGCAGCCCGGCCGCGGACGAGTCCCGGCGGGCCCACGAGCAGGCCGAGCAGGCCCGGGCGCGCGCGGTGCGGGAGTACAACGACAGCCTGGAGGAGTGCCGCCGGGCCTACCGGCTCGCCGAGCCGGCCGCCGTCGAGTCGCTGCTGGAGCGCGCCCTGGCCGCCGCCGAGACGGCCACCCAGGACCTGCCGGCCCCCTGCCGGGCGGTGTTCCGCCCGCTCACCCGCACCGCCGTCCTCGACCTCGACCTGCCCTCGCTCGACCTGGTGCCCTCGCTGACGGGCTACCGGCTCGGCACGGACGGCGAGATCCTCCCGGTGCCGCGCCCGCCCGCCGACCGGGCCACCGACTACCTGCGGCTGGTCGCCCGGCTGGCGCTGCGCGCCCTCCAGGCCGCCGACGCCGTCGACACCGACGAGATACTGGCCGGCGTCGTGCTCAACGGCTGGCTGCGCGAGCCCGGCGGCGCGGAGCCACTCTGCCTGGTGAGCGTGGACGCCGACCGCGACGCCCTGGCCCGCACCAGGCTGCTGCCGCCGGCCGCCCCCTACGAGGAGCACGACGGCGAGGGCGTCTACGCCGACGCGGAACAGGACGAGGCGCTGGTACGGCTGCGCCAGCTCGGCGCCGCCGTCACCCCCGGCCCGTACGCCCGGGCCGGCGTCGAACCGGCCGCCGTCGCGGGGCCCGCCGTGCCGTCCGCGTCGGACCTCTCGGCGAACGAGTTCGCCCAGCTGGTCCGCGAACTGCTCACCCGGGGCGGGCTGGCGCAGTGGAGCGTACGGTTGCGCGGACCGGCCGGGCTGGTCGCCACCGGCGAGGGGCCGGCCGGCAGCGCGTTGCCCGGGCGCTGGGTGGTCTGGGCCTCCCGCGGCGACCAGCCGGTGGGGGAGGAGGAGATCAGGACGCTGGCGGAGGCGGTCCGCGAGGAGTCCGCAGAACGCGGCCTGCGGCTGACCACCGGGCGGTTCACCGACGAGGCGCTCGACCTGACCGCCGAGGACGGCCACCAGCACATCCATCTGGTCGACGGCGGCGGTGTCAGCGAACTGACGCGCACCCACCTCGGACTCCCGCTCGCCGCCGGCCACTGAGGCGCCGGCCACCGAGGCGCGGCCACCGAACCGGAGCCCGCGGACGCGGAAGCCGCGGCCCCGAGGCCACAGCCCGGACGCCACCGAACCGGAGGCCCCTGAGCCGTCGGCCGCCGGCTCGCGGGCGGGAGAGGAACCGGCGGGGGACCGCGGAGGAACCGGCGCAGGAGCAGGGGCGAAACCGGCGCAGGAGCAGGGGCGAAACCGGCGCAGGAGCAGGGCAGAACGCCGCTCACCCTGACGGCCCGCCCGGCGGGCGGCTGCCCGGGCGGCGCGTGAGGCTGGTGGGCGCGGGTGCCGGTCTGCCGGAGCCCGGCCGGGTGGTGGCGCTGTACGGTGGCCGCCGGCACAGCCGTCCGGCACCGGTCGGCGGTCGGCCCGGCGGCGGGCAGGACGGGGGAGGCAGGGTGGGCAGGGTGCCCGGTACGGGGGAGATGCGGTGACCGCGATCCTGGTCGCCGCCGGGGCGTTCCTGATGACGCTGATCGGCGGCTACGTCGCCCAGCGCACCGGCGACCGCCGCCATCTGGTGCTCGGCTTCGCGGCCGGGCTGATGCTCGGTGTGGTCGCCTTCGACCTGCTGCCGGAGGCACTGCACCAGGCGCCCGAGGAGGTCCACGGCGTGCCGCAGGCCCTGCTGATGTTCGCGGCGGGCTTCCTGGCCATTCACGTCGTCGAGCGGGCGGTGGCCATCCACCGCGGTCACGAGGGCGAGTACGCCGAACACACCCACGGCCACCAGGCCGCCCACGGGCACGCGCACGGCCGCATGTCCGGCGGCAACGGGGCGCCGGGCATCGGGCTGACCGCGGCGCTGGCCCTGGTCGGCCACAGCGTGATGGACGGCTTCGCGATCGGCGCCGCCTTCCAGGCCGGTACCACCGTCGGGACGGTGGTCGCCATCGCCGTGGTCGCGCACGACTTCGCCGACGGCTTCAACACGTACACGATCACGCGGCTGTACGGGAACGACCGGCGGCGGGCGCTGACCCTGCTGGCGGCGGACGCGCTCGCACCGGTGACCGGCGCCGCGATCACCCTGCTGTTCACCATCCCGGAGCGGCTGCTCGGCCTCTACCTCGGGTTCTTCGCCGGCTTCCTGCTCTACCTGGCGACCTCCGACATCCTCCCCGAGGCGCACAGCCCGCACCCCTCGCGCACCACGCTGCTCTGCACGCTGGCCGGGGTGGGCTTCATGTGGCTGGTGATCGGCTTCGCGAGCTGACCGGCCGTGCGGCCGGCCGCGCGTTCACCCGCCGAGCGCGGCCCACCGGGCGCGGATCGCGGTCAGCGCCGCGGTGATCGCCGGGCGCCGGGAGGCCTGGGTGCGCCAGAGCGCGAACACCCGGCGGGAGGGTTCCGGCACGACCGGCCGGGCGACCACCTCCGGCGGGAGCGCGTTGCGGCCCAGCCGCGGTACCAGGCCGACGCCCAGCCCGGCCGCGATCAGCGCGATCTGGGTCTCGAACTCGCCGACCTGGTAGCACACCTCGGGCTCCTCACCGGCCTCCCGCAGCGTCCTCACCAGCCAGTCGTGGCAGATGTTGCCGGGCGGCACGCTGATCCAGCGCAGTCCGCTCAGCCGCCCCACCGGCACCACGGCCACGGCGGCCAGCGGGTGGGCGGCCGGCAGCAGCAGGTCCACCGGGTCCGTGCCGAGGTCCAGCCGGGAGAGGCCCTCCTGAACCGGCAGCGGTACGGTCGGCCAGTCCTGGACGAGCGCGAGGTCCACCTCGCCCCGGGCCACCAGCTCGGCCGCCGGGTACGGGTCGCTCTCCAGCAGCCGGACGTCCAGTTCGGGACAGCGCTCGCGCAGGTCGGCGAGCGCACCCGGCATCAGGCCCCGGGCGCCGGTGGCGAAGGCGGCCACCAGCAGCCGTCCGACCGCCTGGCCGCGCTGCTCCTCCAGCCGCACCTCGGCCTGTTCCACCAGCCCCAGCACCGCCTGCGCGGTGGCGGCCAGCTCGCGCGCGGCGTCGGTCAGCACCACGCCCCGGCCCTGACGCTCCAGCAGCACCGTGCGGGTCTCGCGCTCCAGCTTGGCGATCTGCTGCGAGACCGCCGACGGGGTGAACCCGAGCGAGGCCGCCGCCCCGCCGACCGAACCGTGTACGGCCACCGCGTGCAGCGCCCGCAGGCGTCCCAGATCCATCATGCAGCAATGCTAAAGCGTGAGGTTCAGTATTCATCGCTGGTGCTACACGGTTGCCGGCGGCCATCCTCGGTGCATGACCGCAACACCGGCCGCCACCGGCGGCAGCATGAGACCGCGTCACATCGCCCTGGCCGTCCTGGTCGCCGCCGTCTGGGGCCTCAACTTCGTGCTCATCCACGTCGGCCTGGAGAACTTCCCGCCGCTGCTCTTCTGCGCGCTGCGCTTCGCGGTGGTCGCCGTCCCGGCGGTCTTCTTCGTCGGGCCGCCCCGGGTGGCCTGGCGGTGGGTGCTCGCGGTCGGATGCGTGCTCGGGGTGGTCAAGTTCGGGCTGCTCTTCCTCGGCATGCACGCCGGGATGCCGGCCGGGCTCTCCTCGCTGGTCCTCCAGAGCCAGGCGGTCTTCACCGCGCTGTTCGCCGCCGTCCTGCTGGGTGAACGGCCCGGCGGGCAGCGGCTGGCCGGACTCGCGATCGCCTTCGCCGGCATCGGGCTGAGCGCCGTCGACCACGGCCTCGGCGGTCCGGCCGGCGCGTTCGCCCTGGTCATCCTCGCCGCCCTGGCCTGGGGGCTCTCCAACGTGCTGACCCGCAGGGCCGCCCCACCGGACGCGCTGCGCTGGATGGTCTGGGTCAGCGCCGTCCCACCGCTGCCGCTGCTCGGGCTCTCCCTGATCGTCGAGGGGCCGGCCGCCGACCTGGAGGCGCTGCGCGAGATCACCCCGGCGGGTGTCGGCGCGATCGGCTACGTCGGGCTGGTCTCCACCCTGTTCGGCTTCGTCGCCTGGAGCTTCCTGCTGCGCAGCTACGACGCCACCGCCGTGGCGCCCTACTCCCTGCTGGTGCCGGTGTTCGGGATGTCCTCGGCCTGGCTGCTGCTCGGGGAGGAGGTCAGCCCGCCGGCCGCCTGCGCAGCGCTGCTGGTGATCGCCGGGATCGGGATCACCGCGCTGCGGCCGGGGGTGCTGCCCGCCGCGGCGGCGTGGCGGCCGCGTACGCGGCCTCGGCGGAGCGCAGTGCCCGCAGCAGCGCGTCCTGCTCGGCGGGGCTGACCGGGCCGAAGTACTCCTGCGCCACCTCGTGCCGGACCAGTCCGATGCGTTCCACCGCCGAGTGGCCGGCCGCGGTCAGTACGATCCGCACCGCGCGCCGGTCGGCCGGGTCCGGGGTCCGCTCGACCAGGCCCGCCTCCTCCAGGGCGTCGACCACGGTGGTGGCCGAGCGCGGGGCGATGTGCAGCCGGTCCGCGAGGTCGCTCAGCCGCATCGCCCGGTCCGGCAGCTCGCAGCCGGGTGCGTGCGCGAGGGTGCGCAGGGCGCGGCCCTGGCCGGGGGTGATGCCGTAGGGCTCCAGCCGCTCGCTGGTGCGGCGCCGGATCCGCTTGATCGCCCGGGTCATCGCGTCGGCGAGTTCGGCGGCGGTGTCCTGGGGGGCGCTCTCCCGGTCGGCGCTCTCCGGGCCGGCGGTCTCCGGGCCGGCGGTCTCCGGGCCGGCGGCCGCGTCGGGGGCCGGGGAGGAGCCTGCCGCGTCGTCGGTCGGCGTGGTGGTCATGGGCGGCTCTCCTCGGCAGGTGTCCGACCAAGGGTATCGGCCGGTCCGGGCGGTGGAGTGCGGTCCGGGCGGTGGAGTGCGGTGCGGACCCGCCACCGGACGGGCCGTGGAAGCGGGCGCGGGGGCGGGCGCGGAACCGGACCCGAACGGGGCCGGAAAAAATGTTGAGTAAAGCTCAGTATCTGGGTTAACGTAGCCGCAAGTGAGGGCACCCTAAGTGCCCTCCGTCGATTCCTGGAGGACCCGTGCCCCGTTCCGAAGCCCGCGTCGCCACCGCCCGCCCCGCCCGCTACGCCAAGCAGCTCGCCGCCCACATGGGCCGCAAGATCGAAGCCCACTGGTCCGACGAGACCGGCCGCGGCACCCTCACCTTCGGCGCCGGCACCGCCACCCTGGAGGCCGCGCCCGACGCCCTGCTGCTCGCCGTCGAGGGCGAGACCGAGAACCTGCCCGGCCTGGAGGACGTCGTCGGCCGCCACCTCGTCCGCTTCGGCGCCCGCGACGAACTGGTCGTCGAATGGCGTCGCGACAACGGCGACGCCGGCCTCGTCCACCGCAACGACGAGCCCGCCGAAGCCTAGCCCCTGCGCGGCGGCAGCCACCGGGCGAGCGCCCAGAGCACCAGCCCGGCCAGGCACCAGCCGGCCACCACGTCCAGCAGCCAGTGGTAGTCGCTCCACACCAGCCCGAGGCCGACCGCGGCCGCCAGCAGCGCGGCTGCCGCGTACAGCCGGCGGCGGGCCGCGGCACCCACCGTACGGGCGAGCAGCAGCGCGGCCACGCCGTACGAGAAGGTCGCGGTCGCCGTGTGCCCGGACGGGTACCAGCCCCACTGGTCCGGCGCGAGCGGCACCCCGAACGGGCCCGGTCGGGCGAACCAGGCCTTCGCCGGCACCACCAGCAGCGGGATCAGCCCGGCCGTCAGCACCGCCACCACCATCGGCAGCCACCAGCGCGGCGCCCCGGCCCGGCGGGCCCGCCAACCGGCCAGTGCCCCGCCGGCCAGCAGCACCGGGATCGCCGGCACCGAACTGCCCAGGTCCGAGAGCGCCTTGCCGAGGTGGTTGAGCAGGGTGCTGTGCAGCTCGTGGCGGGTCTCCCGGACGGCGTGCCGGGCCCAGCGGTCCAGCCCCAGCAGCGGCCCGTCCACGGCCACCTGCCAGGACACCAGCACGAGCACCACGCCCAGCAGGACCGGCAGCGCGGCCGAGGCACCGAACCGGCCGAGAACGCGAAGTGGCCGCCCCGGAGCAGGGGGGAGAGCTCCGGGGCGGCTCTGATGATCGCCGTTCCGCGCGCCCCGGGGGGTGTGGGTCGGACGGTCGGTCGATCGGCCTTCGGTGTGCACCGGCCCTTGCGGGACGGCCTGGTTGTCCTCACGGCCGACACGCGGACCCGCCGCTGGGGGCGGTGCCGCGGACGGGTCCGCCAATGGCTGAGGCTCGCTGTCCATCTGTCATGACACTACGTCAACGGCTTTGCCGCTCCGAGTGGCTTCAGCGATTCCGCACAGCATCTTCACCCCGGCCGGGCCACCGTTCGGACACCCCCGCACACCAGGCCGAACGGGGCCGAACCGGGCCGCGACAGCCGAACGGCCCGTGGGGACGAGAGTCCCCACGGGCCGTTCAGCGCTGTCCGGACATCCCTCCGGCGGGTCTGGGTCGCCCCGTGGGGCGGCCGGTGTCGCCCTGTGGGCGCCGCCGGCTCAGGCGGTGGTGACGCCCTGGAGCGAGAAGGCACCCTCGAGGATGTCCAGGCCCTCGTTCAGCAGGTGCTCCGGCATGACCAGCGGCGGCAGGAAGCGCAGCACGTTGCCGTAGGTACCGGCGGTCAGCACCACCAGGCCCTCGGCGTGGCAGGCCTTGGCGATGGCCGCGGTGGCCTCCGCGTTCGCCTCCTTGGTGCCCGGCTTCACCAGCTCGATCGCGATCATCGCGCCGCGGCCGCGGACGTCGCCGATGATGTCGAACTTCTCCTGCATCGCCCGCAGGCGGTCCAGCATGATCTCGCCGATCCGCTGCGCCTTGCCGTTGAGGTCCAGCTCCTTCATGGTCTCGATGGAGCCCAGCGCGGCGGCACACGCCACCGGGTTGCCACCGTAGGTGCCGCCCAGGCCCCCGGCGTGCGCGGCGTCCATGATCTCGGCGCGACCGGTCACCGCGGCCAGCGGCAGACCGCCGGCGATGCCCTTGGCGGTCGTGATCAGGTCCGGGACGATGCCCTCGTCGTCACAGGCGAACCACTGGCCGGTCCGGCAGAAGCCGGTCTGGATCTCGTCCGCGACGAACACGATGCCGTTGGCCTTCGCGAACTCCACGATCGCCGGCATGAAGCCCTTGGCCGGCTCGATGAAGCCGCCCTCGCCCTGGATCGGCTCGATGATGATCGCGGCGACGTTGTCGGCGCCGATCTGCTTGGTGATGATCTCGATCGCCTGGGCGGCGGCCTCGGCGGCGCAGTTCTCCGCACCGGTCAGCCAGCGGTACGGGTAGGCCACCGGCACCCGGTAGATCTCCGGGGCGAACGGACCGAAGCCCTGCTTGTACGGCATGTTCTTCGCCGTCAGGCCCATGGTGAGGTTGGTGCGGCCGTGGTAACCGTGGTCGAACACCACGACGGCGGTGCGCTTGGTGTAGGCGCGGGCGATCTTCACCGCGTTCTCGACCGCCTCGGCGCCCGAGTTGAACAGCGCGGTGCGCTTGTCGTGGTCACCCGGGGTCAGCTCGTTGAGCTGCTCGGCAACGGCCACGTAACCCTCGTACGGGGTCACCATGAAACAGGTGTGGGTGAAGGCGGCCAGCTGCTCGGTCGCCTTGGCCACCACGGCCTCGGCGCTGTTGCCGACATTGGTCACGGCGATGCCGGAGCCGAAGTCGATCAGCGAGTTGCCGTCCACGTCCTCCAGCACGCCACCGTTGGCGCGGGACACGTACACCGGCAGCGTGGTGCCGACGCCGGCCGCCACCGCACCCAGCTTGCGGGCCTGCAGCTCCTGCGACTTCGGACCGGGGATCGCGGTGACCAGGCGGCGCTCCTGCGGGAGCGGCGTTGCGGCGCTCATGGGTTTCTCCAGACTTCTCGGCTCGGTGCTTCGCAGGCTACGGCCGCCCTCCCCGGCCAGGCATGCGCCACTCGGTAGCACTGGGCCGTCCGACTTGTCCGGGGCGGCCAGCGCGGGTGGTGCGACTACCCGCAGGCTTCGCTCCACTACATTGAGCGCGGGCGTGTCGCCGGTACGGCGGCATGGGTATGGCGGGACCGACGACGGTCGGGCCGGGCGGGCGAGGGAGCGGGGCCGTACATGGAACTGGACGGGGCGCAGGGCCACGGCGAGCGGACCACCACCAGACCCCCCACACCCCTGCCCCACCCCCGACCCGCCTTCGACCTCCGCACCTGGGTCGCCGCCCCCCGCCCCCAAGCCCCCCCGGGCATCTACCGCCAGGGCTACCAGCAGGTCGACCCCGACCGGGCGGAGGACGCCAAGGTCCCCACCTGGCCCCTGCTGCTCCGCGCGGGCCTCAATGCGGTGGTGGGGTGGTTCGCGTATCTCTACGGCACGCAGGTGCTGACGTACGTACTGGTCTGGTTCGGAGGTCAGACCGGGATCGGCCCGCTGGCAGAGCCGTCGCAGTCCGAGGCGATGTTGACGCTGCTGGTCGTCAACGCCGTCGTGCTCGCCGTCGTGATCAGGATCTTCGGCCGGATGGGCCGCTGGCCCGAGGTGTGGCGGCGGTACGCGGCGCCGGTGCTGTCGCGGACGGTGACTCGGGAGGAGCCCGCCGAGCCGGTCGGGGTGGCGGAGGTGGAGCGGCCGGACGACCCGTGGGCGGAGCTGCGACGCGGGGGGGCGGGTGCGGCGGCGGGGCTGCTGGACGCCGAGCCGGTCGGGGACGTCGACTACACGAGGATCCAGCGGGCGTGGGAGTCGGCCCAGGCGGATCCGGTGTTCGTGCCGGCCTTCGTCGAGCAGGTGACGGCTCGCGGCGCTGCGGCGTTCGCCCACCCTTCGGAGGCGCGCGAGCTGCCCGGGCGGGTGGAGCGGCACGATCTGCTGCTGCGCCAGGTGCGGCTCGGCACCGCGCAGGACGTGCCGAAGAACCCGTTGACGCACCGGACCGCCGGTTTTGCGCTGGATCCGGAGGTACTGGGTACCTCGCTGCTGGCGGTGGGCCCGGCGGGCACCGGCAAGACGGCGCGGCTGGCCCGGCCGGTGGCCGAGGCGTTCTGCCTCCAGGCGCTGGCCGGCACCGCCTGTGCGGTGGTGATCGGTGCGGCGGACGCGGATCTCGGGCCGGACGCCTGGTACGACGTGGTGATCGCCCCCGGGGACCAGCGGTCGGTGTACGGGCTGGACCTCTACGGCGCGGCGCAGGACCCGGACGAGGCGGCTGCCCGGCTGGCCGAGGCGCTGCTGCCGGACGAGCTGACCGCCCGCGCCGAGAACGCCCGGACGACGGTGCAGCAGGTGGTCGGACCGTTCCACGCGGCGTTCGGCCGCTACCCGGGGGTCCGCGAGCTGCGGGCGCTGCTGGGCGGTGAGCCGGAGGCGCTGGAGTCCCTGGTGAAGGCGTTGCGCGCGGCGGGCCGGCTGGGGTCGTACGAGCGGGACCTGGAGCACCGGGAACGCCAGCGCGGCCGGGCGGACGACCCGGGAGCGCTGCTGGCGGACCGGCTGACGCTGCTGGACCGGCCGGCCTTCGAGGGGGCGTTCACGACGGACGGTACGGGCCGCCCGCCGTTCGCGATGCGGGTGCTGGACCACCCGCTGCGGGTCCGGGTGAAGCTGCCTGAGCGCAGCCACCCGGAGGCGGCGCGGATGCTGTCGCGGCTGGTGGTGGGCCAGTTCGTGCAGGCGGCGGCGGCCCGGGAGGACCGTTCGCTGTTCGCCGGCCTGGTGGTGGACGACGCCTCGGCGGCGTTGGACGCGCACATCGTCCGGGGATTGCAGCGGCTGCGCGCGGCCAACGCGGGGGCCGTCCTGCTGCTGCGGACACTGGTCGATCTGCCCGAGGCGCTGCGGGCGCCGCTGTTCGGGGCGGTCGGCTGCCGGATGGCGTTCCCGGGGATCGCCCCGTGGGACGGGCGGCTGTTCTCCGAGGCCTGGGGCACTCATCTGGTCCGGGAGACGGCGGTGACGCACGCACCCGACACCTCCGGCGGCGCCCTCCGGCGGGCCGGGCGGTTGGGGCGGAAGGCGTTGTCGGGGACGACCGCGCAGACCGAGTCGGTGACCACCCGGGACGTGGAGCGGTTGCGCTGGTCGCCGTCGGATCTGGCGCACGCGTTGCCGGCGGGGCATGCCGTGGTGTCGTTGACGGCGGTGTCGGGTGAGCAGGTGCCGCCGCTGCTGGTGGATCTGCGGGGCTGAAGCTCGCCTTCGAGGTGGATTCGGCAGTGCCGGTTGTCCGGGGCGTCCATAATGAGAGGAGAGACTCCTCCCTCGACCCCCACACCGAACCAGAAGCCACTGAAGCCCCAGCTCCCTCCCTCTCCTCGCCCGGCCGCAACGGCGCGGTCAGGTCGTTCCCTCGAAGGTGCCATGCCTCCCACACTCGCCTCCGTCGTCCGCAACACCTCGCTCCATCTGACGGTCCTCGCCGGTGCGGACCATCTGGAGCGGCCCGTCCGCTGGGTGCACACCAGCGAGCTGGACGACCCGACGCCGTTCCTCGAGGGCGGTGAGCTGCTGCTCACCACCGGTATCAAGCTGGGCCGTACCGCCACCCAGCTGCAGGCGTACGTGCACCGGCTGGCCGACGCGGGCGTGGTGGGGCTGGGTCTGGGTGTCGGGCTGTCGCACACGGAGGTGCCGCAGCCGCTGGTGGACGCGGCGGCGCAGCGCGGGCTGCCGCTGTTGCGGGTGCCGGAGCCGACGCCGTTCATCGCCATCAGCAAGGTGGTGTCGGCGGCGCTGGCGGCCGAGCAGTACGAGGCGGTGACGACCAGTTTCGAGGCGCAGGAGGAGCTGACCCGGGCGGCGCTGGGCAAGGACGGCACCACGGCGGTGGTGCGCCGGCTGGCGGCGCGGCTGGGTGGTTGGGCGGCGCTGTACGACGGGTCGGGTGCGCTGTCGGTGGTGGCGCCGGACTGGGCGGCCCGCCGGGCCGGCCGGCTGGCGGCCGAGGTGGACCGGCTGCGCCGGCGCCCGGCGCCGTCGAGTGCGGCGCTGCAGGGGCGTTCGCCGGGGATAGACACGGCGGACGAGGACTACGTGGTGGTCCAGTCGCTGGGGGCGGACCGGCGGGCCCGGGGCTTCCTGGCGGTGGGGACCGAGGACCGGATCACCCCGACCGAGCGGTACGTGCTGAATGCGGCGGTGGCGCTGCTGACCCTCACCCTGGAGCGCTCGCGCGAGCTGCGGCAGGCGGAGGAGCGGATGGGCGCGGCGCTGCTGCGGATGGTGCTGGCGGGCGAGGTGGCGACGGCCCGGCAGGTGGCGGCCGGGCTGTTCGGCGGTCTGCCGGAGGGGACGGTCCGGGTCATGGTGGCGGGAGCCGGGCAGGGCGTGGACGCCGCGGAGGCGCTGGGCGAGCTGGGGGACCGGGCCGAGCAGGCGGGTGCCCGGGTGGGCGAGAAGCTGCTGGTGGCGCGGGAGGACGGTGCGCACGGGGCGCGGCTGATGGTGCTGGCGCTGGACAACGGTTCGGTGCACCGGGCCTGTCTCGGTGTGGTGGAGGAGCACGAGGGGCTGTCGCTGGGCGTCTCGGCGCCGGCCGCGCTGGAGGAGGCCGGGACGGCGCACGCGCAGGCCGAGCGGGCGCTGGCGGTGGCGCTGCGTGGTGGGCGCCGGTCGGTGGACCACGAGGAGGTGGGCGCGGGTTCGCTGCTGCCGTTGCTCGGGGAGGACGCGGTGACGGCGTTCGCGGAGGGGCTGCTGCGTCCGCTGCGGGAGCACGACCGTACGGCGCGTGGTGACCTGGTGGCCTCGCTGCGGGCCTGGCTCTCCAGACACGGGCAGTGGGACGCGGCCGCCGCCGATCTCGGCGTTCACCGGCACACCCTGCGGTACCGGATGCGGCGGGTCGAGGAGTTGCTGGGCCGCTCGCTGGACGACACGGACGTGCGGATGGAGCTCTGGCTGGCGCTCCGATCCGGCGAGGAGTAACACCGGCTCCGGCAGCGAGCCCCCGGCTCCCCGGCCCCGGCCCCACGGACCCCGGCCCGTCCAGCCCCGGCCTCCGGCCCCCCCGGGACCCGTCCGGCTGGACGCCGTGGAGTGCGCGCGGAGGCGAACGCTACTCCGTGGCCAATCCGGGTCGGCGTGCCGCCGCCCTACCCTCGGTTTCAGGTTCCACGTCCGTGGGGCCGTGAGGACGACGAGGAGAGGGCCGGTACCACGGTGACCACCACGTACGAATTCTGGCTGGCCGGCCGCCGGGCGAGCGGCGACGCCGACTTCGAGGTGCACAACAGCTGGGACGGCCGCCTGGTCGGCAAGGTCAGCGTGCCGACCGAGGCCCAGGTCGAGGAGGCGCTGGACGCCGCCGTCGCCGCGCTCCCGGTGTTCGCCGCGACCCCCGCGCACGTGCGTGCCGCCGCGCTGGACCACGTGGCCAAGCGCCTGGCCGAGCGCACCGAGGAGATCGCCCGGCTGATCACTGCCGAGAACGGCAAGCCGATCAAGTGGGCCCGCGGTGAGGTCGGCCGTGCCGTCTCCGTCTTCCGCTGGGCGGCCGAGGAGGCTCGCCGGACCAACGGCGAGACCATGCGGCTGGACACCGACCCGGGCGGCGTGGGCCGTTTCGCGGTGGTGCGCAAGTTCCCGCGCGGCGTGGTGCTGGGCATCGCCCCGTTCAACTTCCCGCTGAACCTGGTCGCCCACAAGGTCGCCCCGGCGATCGCGGTCGGCGCCCCGATCATCCTCAAGCCGGCTCCGGCCACCCCGCTCTCGGCGATGGTGCTGGGCGAGATCCTGGCCGAGACGGACCTGCCGGCCGGCTCCTGGAGCGTTCTGCCGGTGCCGAACGACCGGATGCCCGCCCTGGTGCAGGACCCGCGTCTGCCGGTGATCTCCTTCACCGGCTCGGACAAGGTCGGCTACCAGATCATGGACTCGGTGCCGCGCAAGCACACCACCCTGGAGCTGGGCGGGAACGCCGCCGCCGTGGTGCTCGCCGACTGGTCCTCCGAGGCCGACCTGGACTGGGCCGCCACCCGGATCGCGATGTTCGCCAACTACCAGGGCGGCCAGTCCTGCATCTCGGTGCAGCGCGTGATCGCCGACGCGTCCGTGTACGACGTGCTGGTGGAGAAGGTCGTGGCCAAGGTCCGCGCCCAGGTCACCGGTGACCCCAACGAGGACGCGACCGATGTCGGCCCGCTGGTCGACGAGAACGCCGCCAAGCGGGTGGAGTCCTGGGTGGACGACGCCGTCGCCAAGGGCGCCAAGGTGCTCACCGGTGGTACCCGCGAGGGTGCGACCTACGCCCCGACCGTGCTGGCCGACCTGCCGGCCGACGCGATCCTGGCCACGGCCGAGGTGTTCGGCCCGGTCCTGTCGCTGCACAAGGTGGACGGCACCGACGAGGCCTTCGCCGCCGTCAACGACTCGGCCTTCGGCCTGCAGGCGGGCGTCTTCACCCGTGACCTGCAGACCGCCTTCCGCGCCCAGCGGGAGCTGGAGGTCGGCGGCGTGATCATCGGTGACGCCCCGTCCTACCGCGCCGACCAGATGCCGTACGGCGGCGTCAAGGACTCCGGCGTCGGCCGCGAGGGCGTCAAGTACGCGATGGACGACTACACCGTCGAGAAGGTCCTGGTCCTCACCGGCCTGGACCTCTAGGACGGCGCACCGACAGGACGGCGTACCGACAGGACGGCCCACTGACAGGACGGCCCACTGACAGGACGGCGCACCGAGGGCCCGGCACCGCTTCAGCGCGGTGCCGGGCCCTCGGCATGCCGACGTCCGGGCCGGTCAGGCGTGCCCGGCGGCCGCCGCGACGGCCTCCGCCACGGTGGCGTTGCCGGAGACCAGTTCCAGGGTCTGCCCGGCGGTGCCCGGCTCGTGCAGCAGCGCGGCCAGGACGGCGGCCACGTCGGCCCGGTCCACCGCGCCGCGCCCGACGGACGGGGCGAGCCGGACGAGTCCGGTGCCCGGTCCGTCGGTGAGCCGGCCGGGGCGCAGCACCGTCCAGTCCAGCGTGGTGCGGGCCCGGACGGCGTCGTCGGCGGCGCCCTTGGCCTGTAGGTAGGTCTCGAACACGGGGTCGGCGGGGTAGTGGGCGCCGGCGTCGGCGCCCATCGAGGAGATGATCAGGTAGCGCCGGACGCCGGCGAGTTCGGCGGCGTCGGCGAAAAGGACGGCGGCGTCGCGGTCGACGGTGTTCTTGCGGGCGGCTCCGCTGCCCGGTCCGGCGCCGGCGGCGAAGACCACCGCGTCGGCGCCGGTGAGCAGGGGGGCGAGTTCGTGGACGGTGGCGGCCTCCAGGTCGAGCAGCAGCGGCTCGGCGCCTGCGGCCTCGAGGGCCTCGGCCTGTTCGGGGCGGCGGATGATCCCGGCGGGCCGGTCGCCGTGCTCGGCGAGCAGCCTTTCCAGCTTGAGCGCGATCTGTCCGTGGCCTCCGGCGATGACGGTACGCATGGCTTTGACGGTAGCCGGGGCGTCCGGCGGCGTCCTGCGGAGGAGGGGCGTCCCGGGGAGGCCGACGGGCAGGACACAATGGGCGCATGACTTCGCTCGCCCACCCGCAGCTGCGCTTCACCCCCGCGGTGAAGGACCCTTCCGCTCCCCGGGAGCTGGTGATCCTCGGCTCCACCGGGTCGATCGGCACCCAGGCCATCGACGTGGTGCGCCGCAACCCGGACCGTTTCCGTGTGGTCGCCCTGTCGGCGGCCGGCGGCCGGGTGGAGCTGCTCGCCGAGCAGGCCCTGGAGCTGGGCGTGCACACGGTGGCGGTCGCCGACCCGGCGGCCGAGCCGGCGCTGCGCGAGGCGCTGGCGGCGAAGGCGGCCGGCCGGCCGGTGCCCGCCGTGCTGGCGGGCCCGGACGCGGCCACCGAGCTGGCGGCGATGGAGTGCCACTCGGTGCTGAACGGCATCACCGGTTCGATCGGCCTGCGTCCGACTCTGGCCGCGCTGGAGGCGGGCCGGGTGCTGGTGCTGGCCAACAAGGAGTCGCTGATCGTCGGCGGTCCGCTGGTGAAGGCGGTGGCGAAGCCCGGGCAGATCGTGCCCGTGGACTCCGAGCACGCCGCGCTGTTCCAGGCGCTGGCCGGCGGCACCCGGGCGGAGGTCCGCAAGCTGGTGGTCACCGCCAGCGGCGGCCCGTTCCGCAACCGGACGCGTGAGCAGCTGGCCGGCGTCACCCCGAAGGACGCGCTGGCGCACCCGACCTGGGCGATGGGCCCGGTGGTGACGATCAACTCGGCCACCCTGGTCAACAAGGGCCTGGAGGTGATCGAGGCGCACCTGCTCTACGACGTGCCGTTCGAGCGGATCGAGGTCGTGGTCCATCCGCAGTCGGTCGTGCACTCGATGGTGGAGTTCACGGACGGGTCGACGCTGGCGCAGGCCAGCCCGCCGGACATGCGGATGCCGATCGCGCTGGGCATCGGCTGGCCGGACCGGGTCCCGGACGCGGCGCCCGGCTGCGACTGGACCAAGGCGGCCACCTGGGAGTTCTTCCCGCTGGACAACGAGGCCTTCCCGGCGGTCGAGCTGGCCCGCGAGGCGGGGTCGCTGGGCGGCACCGTCCCGGCCGTCTTCAACGCGGCGAACGAGGAGTGCGTGGAGGCGTTCCTGAACGGCCGCCTCGCCTTCACGGGAATCGTGGACACTGTTGCCAAGGTCGTCGCCGAGCACGGGGCGCCGGCGTCGGGAACTTCTCTGACCGTCGAGGACGTCCTGCACGCGGAGGACTGGGCCCGCGCCCGGGCCCGCGAGCTGGCGGCGGGCTGACGGCTCCGGCCGCAGTGCAGCGGTACCGCGGGACCGACGGGCCGTCGTACGGTAGGTCGCCCTGCCGTACGACGCTCTACGGCACGACGCGGTATGACAAGACGACGAGCGGAGCGGCATGACGGAGGGCCAGCTGTGGCAACGGTTTTGACGGTGGTCGGCATCCTGGTCTTCGCGGTCGGGCTGCTCATCTCGATCGCCTGGCACGAGCTGGGCCACCTCTCCACGGCCAAGCTGTTCGGCATCAGGGTGCCGCAGTACATGGTCGGCTTCGGCCCGACGGTCTGGTCCCGGAAGAAGGGCGAGACCGAGTACGGCTTCAAGGCGATCCCGCTGGGCGGGTACATCCGCATGATCGGGATGTTCCCTCCCGGTGAGGACGGGCGGATCACCAAGCGCAGCAGCTCGCCGTTCCGGACGATGATCGAGGACGCCCGGGAGGCCTCCTACGAGGAGCTCCAGGAGGGTGACGAGAGCCGCCTCTTCTACACCCGCAAGCCGTGGAAGCGCGTCATCGTCATGTTCGCCGGCCCGTTCATGAACCTGATCCTCGCGTTCGGGCTGTTCCTGACGGTCAACATGGGCTTCGGGCAGCCCACCGCGCTGCCGACCATCGGCTCGGTCTCCCAGTGCATCGTCAAGGCCGGCCAGCCCACCGACGTCTGCCCGGCCGACGCGCCGCCGACCCCGGCCTTCCAGGTCGGCCTGAAGCAGGGCGACAAGGTCGTCTCCTTCGACGGTGACCGGATCCGCGACTACGACCGGCTCCAGGCCGACATCCGCAAGTCGGCCGGCAAGGTCGTGCCGATCGTGGTCGAGCGCGACGGGCAGCAGCTCACGCTCACCCCCACGATCGCCGTCAACGCCGTGCAGAAGTTCGACGGCAACAATCTGCCGGTCAAGGGCGAGACCGTGCAGGCGGGCTTCCTCGGGTTCACCCCGAAGCGCGCGATCGTCCAGCAGACCTTCGGCCAGTCCCTCGACCGGATGTACGACATGGGCGAGAACGGGGTGAAGTCGCTGGCCGCCCTGCCCGGCAAGATTCCGGGCCTGTGGAACGCGGTCGTCGGCGACGCCCCCCGCGACCCGGACTCGCCGATCGGCATGGTCGGTGCCGCCCGGGTCAGCGGTGAGGTCTTCTCCCTCGACATCCCCGGCAGCCAGCGGATCGCGTTCTTCGTGAACCTCCTGGCCGGGATCAACCTGTCGCTCTTCCTGTTCAACATGCTGCCGCTGCTCCCGCTGGACGGGGGCCACATCGCCGGCGCGGTCTGGGAGTCGGTCCGCCGGCGTCTCGCACAGCTGTTCAAGCGGCCCGACCCGGGCCCCTTCGACGTGGCCCGGCTGATGCCGCTCGCCTACGTGGTGGCCAGCATCTTCATCGGCTTCACCCTGCTGGTGCTGGTAGCCGACCTGGTGAACCCCGTCAAGATCAGCTGACGGTGCGGGTACGGCTGGTGTGCCCGGGGCCACCACCGTGCCGTACCGTTGGAGGCCGGGTGCGCGTTCATCGGCGCGCCCGGCCCCGGCCTTCCCGAACGGCCGGACCGACCTCACCTCAACCCCGGGGAACCCTGCGCACATGACCGCGATCTCGCTCGGTATTCCGTCCCTGCCGCTCAAGCCGCTCGCCAAGCGCCGTTTCTCCCGGCAGATCATGGTCGGCAACGTTCCGGTCGGCGGCGACGCGCCCGTCTCGGTGCAGTCCATGACCACCACGGTGACGGCGGACATCAACGCCACGCTGCAGCAGATCGCGGAGCTGACCGCCTCCGGCTGTCAGATCGTCCGGGTGGCCTGCCCGTCGCAGGACGACGCCGACGCGCTGCCGATCATCGCCAAGAAGTCGAAGATCCCGGTCATCGCGGACATCCACTTCCAGCCGAAGTACGTCTTCGCCGCGATCGACGCCGGCTGCGCCGCGGTCCGCGTCAACCCGGGCAACATCAAGGCCTTCGACGACAAGGTCGGCGAGATCGCCAAGGCCGCCAGGGACGCCGGGGTCCCGATCCGGATCGGCGTCAACGCGGGCTCGCTCGACAAGCGCCTCCTGGAGAAGTACGGCCGGGCCACCCCCGAGGCGCTGGTCGAGTCCGCGCTCTGGGAGTGCTCGCTGTTCGAGGAGCACGACTTCCGCGACATCAAGATCTCGGTCAAGCACAACGACCCGGTCGTGATGATCAACGCGTACCGCCAGCTCGCCGCCGCCTGTGACTACCCGCTGCACCTCGGCGTCACCGAGGCCGGCCCGGCGTTCCAGGGCACCATCAAGTCCGCGGTCGCCTTCGGCGCGCTGCTCGCCGAGGGCATCGGCGACACCATCCGGGTCTCCCTCTCCGCCCCGCCGGCCGAGGAGATCAAGGTCGGCAACCAGATCCTGGAGTCGCTCGGCCTGCGCGAGCGGGGCCTGGAGATCGTCTCCTGCCCGTCCTGCGGCCGCGCCCAGGTCGACGTCTACAAGCTCGCGGAGGAGGTCACCGCCGGCCTGGAGGGCATGGAGGTGCCGCTGCGCGTCGCCGTCATGGGCTGCGTCGTCAACGGTCCGGGCGAGGCCCGCGAGGCCGATCTCGGCGTCGCCTCCGGCAACGGCAAGGGCCAGATCTTCGTCAAGGGCGAGGTCATCAAGACCGTCCCCGAGTCGAAGATCGTCGAGACCCTGATCGAGGAGGCCCTCAAGCTCGCCGAGCAGATGCAGGCCGAGGGCGTCGAGTCGGGTGCCCCGACCGTGACCGCTGCGGAGTGACCAGCGGACGGTAGTTTCCGGAGGCGGGGTCGTCCGTGCGCGGACGGCCCCGCGGCCGTAGCCGGGTGGGGCCACGGAGTAGGGTGCGGCCAGAGTCGTCTCAGTGAGGTGCTGTCTCGATGCTCGATCGAGGTGTGATGCTCCCCAGCTCGTTCCAGGCCGCCCGCGCCCTGGTGACCACGCGCGTCCTGGAGGCCCCCGACCTCGCGGACACCCTGGAGGTGTTGCACCGGGACCCGGTCGCCAACGCCTTCGTCGCCACCCGGGTCGAGGCCGTCGGCCTCGACCCCTGGCGCCTCGGCGGCGAGATGTGGGGCTGGTACGACGAGCACGGCGAACTGGACGCGCTCTGTTACGCCGGCGCCAACCTCGTGCTGGTCAACGCCGGGCCGCAGGCCGTCCAGGCCTTCGCCGAACGGGCCCGCCGCCAGGGCCGCCGGTGCTCCTCGATCGTCGGGCCCGCAGAGCCCACCGCGGCCCTCTGGGCACTGCTGGAACGCAGCTGGGGCCCGGCCCGGGAGGTCCGCGGCCACCAGCCGTTGATGGCCACCACCGTGCCGTCCGCGGAGATCGCCCCCGACCCGCTGGTACGGCGGGTACGGCGCACCGAGGTCGAGACGCTGATGCCGGCCTGCGTGGCGATGTTCACCGAGGAGGTCGGCGTCTCCCCCCTGGCCGGCGACGGCGGCCTGCTCTACCAGGCCCGGGTCGCCGAACTGGTCGCCGCCGGGCGCTCGTTCGCCCGGTTCGCCGAGGACGGCCAGGTGGTCTTCAAGGCCGAGATCGGAGCCGTCACCGAGGGCGCCTGCCAGATCCAGGGCGTCTGGGTCGACCCCGCCCACCGCGGTCAGGGGCTCTCCGAGACCGGAATGGCCGCCGTCCTCGACATCGCCCTGCGCGAGGTCGCCCCGGTGGTCTCGCTCTACGTCAACGACTACAACCTGCGCGCCCGCGCGGCCTACCGCCGGGTCGGCTTCCGCGAGGTCGGCGCGTTCATGAGCGTCCTTTTCTGAGGCGTGCGCCGTGGGGGAAGCCGGTTCCGGGCCCAGGGCCGCACCGGGCCTTCGCCGGTAGTAACGTCCGGGTCATGGATCAGCTGACCGGGGTGACGATCGAGGCCATCGACCTTGCGGCGTGGGCGCCGCAGGCGCTCGATGTCCAGGCGGTGGCGTTCGGGCTGACGCCCGAGGAGGTCATGGTCCGCCTGCACATCGTCGGGCGGCACGCGCAGCAGCCCGGGGTGATCGCGCTGGGCGCGCTGAGCGGCGGCCGGCTGGTCGGCTTCGGGTACGGCATGCCCAACCGCCGCGAGCACTGGTGGAGCACCGTGATCCAGCCCTACCTGGAGGCCTACGGGTACGGGGAGTGGCTGGACGACGTCTTCGCGATCACCGAGCTGCACGTGCTGCCCGACCACCAGGGCCGGGGCATCGGCTCCGCCCTGATCCGGACCCTCTGCGAGCGGTCCGGCCTGCGCCGCAGCATCCTCTCCGCGATCGACGCCGAGACCCCCGCCCGGCGCCTCTACCGCTCCCTCGGCTATCAGGACCTCGCGCGCGCGGTGCACTTCCCCAACACCGAGCGCCTCTACGCCGTCATGGGCGCCCGGCTTCCGCTGCTGAAGCCGCCGGCGCCTCAGAGCGCGCCGGCGAACTCCAGGTAGAGCTCGGCGTCCTCCCGGCGGCCCGCCGCCAGCGCGCGCAGGCCGAGGTCGGCGGCGCGGACCAGCGTCCAGCCGCGCAGCCGGTCCCGGTCCACGTCCAGGGCGTCGGAGAGCTGGTGCAGCCGACGGCGGACGGCGGCCGGCACGCCCGGGGAGCCGACCAGCGTGTCCGCCCGGTCCAGCGCCAGCCGGGCCAGGTCGTAGGCGCGTTCGCCGGTCAGCGGCCGGGGGTCGATCGCCAGCCAGGGCGCGCGGTCGGCGGCCAGTACGTTGCCGTGGTGGAAGTCGCCGTGCAGCAGGAACACCTCGGTGGCGGAGCCGAGCAGCCCCTCGGCGGTCTCCACGGCCTCGGCGGCCAGGGCGGACACCTCGGCGGCGCCGGGCAGTTCGGGGTGGCGGCGCAGCCGCTCGGCGGTGGCGGCGACCCGGTCGGCGAGCGGGGGGAACGGGTGGCCCTCGGACGGCTCCACCCAGAGCCGGTGCAGCAGGCTGGTGGCCTCCAGCATCGCCTTCGGCTCGGCCAGCGACCGCAGCGGGATGTCACCGTGCAGCCGCTCCAGCAGCAGCACCCCCCGGGCCGGGTCGGCGGCCAGCAGGAGCACGGCCCCGCGGCCGGCCCAGTGGGCGAGCGCGGCGTGCTCCTGTGCGGTCTCGGGAGTGACCAGGCCGGCCTTGAGGACGGCGGGGCTGAGGTCGTCGCGGTGGACGTAGCCGATCAGGCTCAGGCTGCCACCGGGGTCGAGCACCCGTTCCAGGGTGAGATCCCAGCGGGCCAGCCCGTCGGCGACCAGGCCGGGCAGCTCCGCCAGCCAGCTCCGCCCCTCCTCGTCCGCGCCGACGCTTCGCGCCAGCCACTCGGGGACGGTGATCTGCCCTGATGCTGCCGACATGCTGGCCTTCCGGTTGGTGCTTCCCCCGTGGTGCTACCCGTCCATTGTCGGCCATGGCGGCGAAACCGCAGGTCAGCGACGCAAGGGAGTGGGGCGAGGTGAGGGCGGTATCTGCAGGTCAGGGCGATGGGGGAGGGAAGCCGGCGGGGCCGGTCCCGGTGCGGGGCGCCGGGGCCGGGAGGCGGGGGGTGAGGGGGCCGGGCGTGGGAGGCCGGCGGGCCGGCTTCGTGCGGCCGCGGCGTCAGGCGCCGGCGGTCGGCGCGGGGCTGCCCGCGGTGGGGCTGCCGGCGGTGGGGGCGCCGGGTGCCGGGGTGGTGGCGGGGTCGGGAAGGCCCGGGAAGGCCGTGGGGGCGGCACCCCAGCGGCGGGCGCGCAGGGCGCACTCACGGAGCGCGTCGGCGGCGGTGGTGCGCTGGGTGCCGGTGACGGCGGCGACCAGGTCGGCGTAGACGGCGGTGAGCCGGCTCTCGATGTGGGCGGCGAGCCGGCCCGCGCCCGCCGCGTCGCTGACCGCGAACGGCAGCTGGTACCCGGCGGCGGCCGCGCTCGGGGTGGCGCCGGCCCCGCCGAGCAGCCGCTGCCAGGCGTCCCGCCGGGTCTGGTGGGCGGCGTAGGCGGCGCGGGCGTCGGTGCGCTGCTGGTCGTCGGGGAGCCGGGCGCCCACGACGCCGTAGCCGTAGATCGCGGCGTGTTCGGCACTCAGGGCGCCCTGGAACGCCGTGACGGCGTCGGGGCCGACGGCCGCCGCGCTGCCCGGACCGGACGGGGACACGGACGAGGACCCGGACGGGGCGGCGGACGGCGAGGCGGACGCGGAGGCACCCGCCGGCTCGGTCGGCGCGGGGGCCGGGACGGTCGGCGGGGCGGCGTCACCGAGCGCGACGGCGTGCAGCACCCCGGCGGTGGAGACCGAGGCGAGCAGCCGGGCCAGCTGCGGCGAGGCGGCGCCGAGGTCGGCGAGCCGGGCCTGCGCGGTCTGCCGTTCGAGCGAGGCGAGCGCGGCGGTGGTGGTGACCGCCGAGGCGGTCCCGCCGGTGGCGGAGGCGGGGGCCGACGGAGAGGCCGAGGCCGAGGCCGAGGCGGCGCCCGGGGTGGTGGCGGACGGCGATGCCCCCGGCAGGCCGGCCGCCAGGGCGGCCCGGTGCTGGACCACCTCGGCCCGCAGCGGCTGGAGCTGTGCGGCCTGCCCCGCACCGGGCCCGGCCAGCAGGGCGTCGTACCCGGCGAGCAGCGTGTCGGTGGCGGTGACGGCGCGCAGCCGGACCGGCTCGTCCGGGTCGGGGCGGCGCCGCTCGCCCTCGGTGGTGCCGTGCCCGTCGTCGTGCGAGTCGGTGCACGCGGCGAGGGCGCCGCCCGTCGTCAGGAGCAGCCCGAGGGCCAGGAAGGTCCGTCGGCTGGGCGGCTGCATCGTCGTCACTCCGGGGCGTGTACGGGAGGACGGCCTGCCCGTCTGCCTCGTTGGCGTGAATGATTACAGAATCCCCATGTCTGTGGGGGTGAATTGGGTCCGCCGGTGCCCGGCCGGGCCGGTGTGACCTTGCTCGCAGTGGGTGTCGCGCAGGCTGCCGCGCGCCGTCCGGAATCGGTGGTTGGCGGTTTCACCGGATAGGCTTTGGGCCGAGCTGCCGCGACCCGGCCTGTGCCGTACCGGCGCCAGGGGGCGCGGTACCCCTCCTGACAACAGCAGACGCGGCCGAGGAGTCCACCCGGATGAGCACCACCCACATCGACCGGCTGCGTGCGTTGCTGGAGCCCTTGGCGGCCCGGGAGGGCCTGGACCTGGAGGACGTGAAGGTCACCCAGGCGGGCAGCCGCCGGCAGGTGCAGATCGACGTGGACGCGGACGGCGGCGTGGACCTGGACGCCATCGCGGAGTTCAGCCGCGTGGTCGGCGAGGCCTTGGACGAGTCCGACGTGATGGGCGCCGGCGCGTACGTGCTGGAGGTCGGTTCGCCGGGCGCCGAGCGTCCGCTGAGCGAGCCCCGCCACTGGCGCCGGGCCGAGGGCCGGCTGGCCAAGATCCACCTGGTCGACGGCGGGGAGATCGTCGCCCGCGTGCTGGAGGCGGACGAGGACGGCGCGCTGGTCGAGGTGCAGCCGGTGAAGGGCCGCGGCCGCCCCAAGGAGCGCCCTCTGGAGTACACCGAGGTGGACCGGGCGCGCGTCCAGGTGGAGTTCAACCGCAAGGACGAGAAGCTCCTCGACGAGACCCCGGACTTCGCCGACGACGACGCTTCCGACGAGGGGGACGACGGTGCCGAGTGACGCTCCGCGCACCGACCGGAGGGCCGCTCAGGCCATGAGCCCCAGCAACATGAACGTGACGAAAGACGAGGAGGCGTAGCCGTGGACATCGACATGAGTGCCCTGCGCACGCTGGTCAACGAGAAGAACATCCCCTTCGACCTGCTGGTCGAGTCCATCGAGTCGGCCCTCCTCACCGCGTACCACCGCACCGAGGGCTCGCGCCGCCGCGCCCGGGTCGAGCTGGACCGCAAGTCCGGCCACGTCACGGTGTGGGCGACGGAGGACCCGGCGGAGCTGGACGAGGGCGTCGAGCCGAAGGAGTTCGACGACACCCCGAGCGGCTTCGGCCGGATCGCGTCCAGCATCGGCATCCAGGTGATGATGCAGCGCCTGCGTGACGCCGCCGACGACCAGACCTTCGGCGAGTACGCGGGCAAGGAGGGCGACATCGTCACCGGTGTCGTCCAGCAGGGCAACGACCCGAAGAACGTGCTTGTCGACATCGGCAAGCTGGAGGCCATCCTGCCGCCGCAGGAGCAGGTCCCGGGCGAGGACTACCGGCACGGCACCCGTCTCAAGTGCTACGTGGTGGCGGTGCGCCGGGGTGTCCGGGGTGCGTCGGTGACGCTCTCGCGCACCCACCCCAGCCTGGTGAAGAAGCTCTTCGCGCTGGAGGTCCCGGAGATCGCGGACGGCAGCGTGGAGATCGCGGCGATCGCCCGCGAGGCCGGCCACCGCACCAAGATCGCGGTCTGGTCGCGCCGGGCCGGGCTGAACGCCAAGGGCGCCTGCATCGGCCCGATGGGCAGCCGGGTGCGCGCGGTGATGGGCGAGCTGCACGGCGAGAAGATCGACATCGTCGACTGGTCGGAGGACCCGCGCGAGATGGTCGCCGCGGCGCTGTCCCCCGCACGGGTGACGAGCGTGGAGATCGTGGACTACAACCAGCGCTCCGCACGGGTGATCGTGCCCGACTACCAGTTGTCGCTGGCGATCGGCAAGGAGGGGCAGAACGCCCGCCTGGCCGCCCGCCTCACCGGCTGGCGGATCGACATCCGGCCCGACACCGAGGGCCAGGGCGAGGGTCAGCCGGAGGGCCGGCCCGAGAACGGTGCCAGTGACGTCTGAGAGCGGCTTCGCCCAGTCATAACCGTTGTCACGGGCCCCCCGCCGTTCCACCCCGGATCGGCGGGGCGGCGCCATGTCCCTTCGGAGGGGTAGACTTGCCTTCGTCTGGCCGGACGCATGTCCGAGCACGCCCGGAACGCACCTGCGTGGGCTGCCGCAAGCGAGCGGCCAAGCACCAGCTGTTGCGTGTCACGGCGGTCGAGGGCGTCTGCGTCCCCGATCCCCGTGGCGCACTGCCGGGCCGGGGCGCGCACCTGCACCCCGATCCGGCCTGCCTCGACCTCGCGGTCCGCCGCCGGGCGTTCCCCCGGGCCTTCCGGCTCCAGGGCACGCTCGACACCGAGCGGCTCCGCGGGTACATCGAGGAGCGGGCAGGCGACACCCCGGCGCCCTGAGCTTCCTCAGGCCGGCCCGGCGGGCACCTCCCCGTTACGGCCGCCGCTCCACGCGGCGGAGAACCACCGCAACAAGCACAGTGCGCGGGCAGCCGCGCGCCGTGCCACCAGTCAGGTACCTCGCGATGTGGAAGTAGGTCGAGATTGCGATGAGCACTCGATGAGTACGCGATGAGTACGCGATGGGTACGCCCATGAAGTAGCGACAGTCCGGCGGACGAGACCCCCCGGACTCATAGATCAGGAGTGAAGTGGCTAAGGTCCGGGTTTACGAACTCGCCAAGGAGCTTGGCTTGGAGAGCAAGGCCGTCATGGCCAAGCTGACCGAGCTCGGTGAGTTCGTCCGTTCGGCGTCCTCGACGATCGAGGCGCCGGTCGTGCGCAAGTTGACTGACGCTCTGGGAGTGGCCCCCACCGCTGGTGGTTCCGCTGCCAAGCCTGGCCCGCGGAAGCCCGCGGCGCCCCAGCCCGCCGGTGGTTCCGCCGCCGGTGCGGCCGCACCCAAGCCGGGTGCCCCGACCCCGGGTCCGCGCCCTGCCGCGGCGCCGGGCCCCCGTCCGACCCCCGCAGCCGGACCGGCGCCCGCCGCCCCGGCTGCTGCCGCCCCGCGCCCCGCGGGCGCGCCGACCCCGGGCCCGCGCCCGGCGGCCCGCCCCGCCGCACCGGCGGCTCCGGCTGCTCCGGCGGCCGAGTTCTCCTCGCCGGCTCCGGCCGAGGCGCCCACCGAGCGTCCGGCCGCCCAGGCCGCGCGTCCGGCGGCTGCCGGCCCCGCCGGTGGCGGCGCCCGTCCGGGCCCGCGTCCGGCCGGTCCGCGTCCGGGCAACAACCCGTTCACCTCGGGCAGTGCCACGGGCATGGCCCGTCCCGGTGACCGTCGTCCGGCCGCGCCGGGTGCGCGTCCGGGTGCCGGTGCTCCCGCCGGTGACCGCCCGCGTCCGGGCGGCGACCGCGGCCCGCGCCCCGAGGGCCTGGCCGGTGGACGTCCGGGTGGCGACCGTGGCGCCCCGCGCCCCGGTGGTGACCGTCCGCGTCCCGCCGGTGCTCCCGGTGCCGACCGTGGCGCCCCGCGCCCCGGTGGCGACCGTCCGCGTCCGGCCGGTGGCCCCGGTGCCCCCGGTGCCGGTGCCCCCCGTCCGGGTGGTGCCCCGCGTCCCGACGGCATGCCTCGTCCGGCCGGTCCGCGTCCCGGCGGCCCGACCCCGTCCGGTATGCCGCGTCCGAACCCCGGCATGATGCCGCAGCGTCCGGCTCCGGGCCCGCGTCCGGGCCCCGGCGGCCGTGGCCCCGGTGGCCCCGGCGGCCGTCCCGGTGGTCCGGGTGGCGCCGGTGGCGCCCGTCCGGGCTTCGCCGGCCGTCCGGCCGGTCCGGGCTCGCGTCCGGCCGGTGGCGGCTTCGGCGGCCCCCGTCCCGGTGGCGGTGCCCCCGGTGGCGGTGGCGGCTTCGGCCCGCGTCCGGGTGGCTTCGGCGGCCGTCCCGGCGGCCCGGGTGCCCGTGGTGGCACGCAGGGTGCCTTCGGCCGTGGCCCCGGTGGCCGTCCGGCCCGTGGTCGCAAGTCGAAGCGGGCGAAGCGCCAGGAGTACGAGGCCATGCAGGCCCCGTCCGTCGGCGGTGTGATGCTGCCTCGCGGCAACGGCCAGACCGTTCGCCTGTCGAGCGGCGCCTCGCTGATGGACTTCGCGGAGAAGATCAACGCCAACCCGGCCGCGCTCGTCTCCGTCATGTTCAACCTCGGTGAGATGGTCACCGCGACCCAGTCGGTCTCCGACGCGACCCTCGAGCTGCTTGCCGGCGAGATGGGCTTCATCCTGGAGATCGTCAGCCGCGACGACGAGGACCGCGAGCTGCTGGAGTCGTTCGACATCGACTTCGGCGCCGACGAGGGCGACGAGGACCAGCTGGCCCCGCGCCCGCCGGTCGTCACCGTCATGGGTCACGTCGACCACGGTAAGACCCGCCTGCTGGACGCCATTCGCAAGTCGAACGTGGTGGCCGGCGAGGCCGGTGGCATCACCCAGCACATCGGTGCCTACCAGGTGGCCACGATCGTGAACGGCGAAGAGCGCCCGATCACCTTCCTGGACACCCCGGGTCACGAGGCGTTCTCCGCCATGCGTGCCCGTGGTGCCAAGTCCACCGACATCGCGATCCTGGTGGTCGCGGCCAACGACGGTGTCATGCCGCAGACGGTCGAGGCGTTGAACCACGCCAAGGCCGCGGGTGTGCCGATCGTGGTCGCCGTCAACAAGATCGACGTCGAGGGCGCCGACCCGACCAAGGTCCGCGGTCAGCTGACCGAGTTCGGGCTGGTGGCCGAGGAGTACGGCGGCGACACCATGTTCGTCGACATCTCCGCGCGCCAGGGCCTCAACATCGACCAGCTGCTGGAGGCCGTGGTCCTGACCGCGGACGCCTCGCTGGACCTGCGGGCCAACCCCGAGCAGGACGCGCAGGGTATCGCCATCGAGGCCCACCTCGACAAGGGCCGCGGCGCCATGGCGACCGTCCTGGTCCAGCGCGGTACCCTCCGCGTCGGCGACTCGATCGTGGTCGGCGACGCCTACGGCCGCGTCCGCGCGATGCTGGACGAGAACGGCAACAGCCTCGCCGAGGCCGGCCCGTCCCGCCCGGTGCTGCTGCTCGGTCTGACCTCGGTGCCCCGCGCCGGCGACAGCTTCATCGTCGTCGACGAGGACCGCACCGCCCGTCAGATCGCCGAGAAGCGCTCGGCCCGCGACCGCAACGCCGCCTTCGCGCAGCGTCGGGTCCGGGTGTCCCTCGAGGACCTCGACAAGGCCATCGCCGCAGGCGAGATCGAGCAGCTCAACCTCATCATCAAGGGTGACGTCTCCGGTTCGGTCGAGGCCCTCGAGGACGCCCTCGTCAAGCTCGACGTGGGCGAGGAGGTCGAGCTCCGCATCCTGCACCGCGGTGTGGGTGCGATCACCGAGTCCGACGTCAACCTGGCGATGGGTTCGGACGCCATCATCATCGGCTTCAACGTGCGCGCCGAAGGCCGTGCGCGTACCGCGGCCGACAAGGAAGGCGTGGACGTCCGGTACTACTCGGTCATCTACCAGGCGATCGAGGAGATCGAGAACGCCCTCAAGGGCATGCTCAAGCCCGAGTACGAGGAGGTGCGCCTCGGCTCCGCGGAGATCCGCGAGGTGTTCCGTTCCTCCAAGTTCGGCAACATCGCGGGTGTCATCGTCCGCGAGGGCCTGCTGCGCCGCAACGCCAAGGCCCGCCTCATCCGCGACGGCAAGGTCGTGGCGGAGAGCCTCACCATCGAGGGTCTGCGTCGTTTCAAGGACGACGCGACCGAGGTCCGCGAGGGCTTCGAGGCCGGTGTGACCCTGGGGTCGTTCAACGACATCAAGGTCGAGGACATCATCGAGACCTACGAGATGCGCGAGAAGCCGCGCGCGTAAGCGAGTGGTGTCCGGGGCCGGTCGACGGGTGGAATTCCCGTCGACCGGCCCCGGTCTCGCTGTGTAGGGTCCGGGAGTAGCAGTACCAGCCCGGTTCAGGGCTGTCCCCGAGGCCTTCCAGGTCGGCGAGACCTGTCATACATGTTCGTGGGAACACTCACCTTCGACCTGCTGCTGGGCGACGTCCACTCGCTCAAGGAGAAGCGTTCGATCGTGCGGCCCATCGTGGCCGAACTGCAGCGCAAGTACAGCGTGTGCGCTGCCGAGACCGGGAACCAGGAGCTGCACCGCAGGGCCGAGATCGGCCTCGCGGTGGTGTCCGGCGAAGCCGGGTACGTCACAGAGATCCTGGACAGCTGTGAGCGGTTGGTCGCCGGCCGCCCCGAGGTTCAGCTGCTCTCCGCCAGGAGGCGCTACCACAACGACGACGATGAATGAGGTCTGCGGAAGGGACCGGCGCGAGTCGCCGTTCTCACACAGATCAGGACCGAGAGCGCCCACAAGGCTGGGCGCGGGCCGGTACTTTGGGGCATGGGCCCCGACGGGCAGGCAGTACGCCCGGGCACCCGGCCCACTGCACGAGGAGGCAACGTGACCGACACCGCAAGGGCGCGCAAGCTCGCCGACCGCATCCAGGTGGTCGTCGCCCAGACCCTGGAACGGCGGATCAAGGACCCCCGGCTGGGGTTCGTGACCATCACCGACACCCGGGTCACCGGCGATCTGCGCGAGGCCACCGTCTTCTACACCGTCTTCGGTGACGAAGCCGAGCGCGAGGCCTCGGCCGCCGCGCTGGAGAGCGCCAAGGGCGTGATCCGCTCCGAGGTCGGCAAGATCGGGGTGCGTTTCACCCCGACGCTGACCTTCGTCGCGGACGCCCTGCCGGAGAACGCCCGGAACATCGACGACCTGCTCGACCGGGCCCGGGCCATCGACGCCGCGGTGCGCACCACCGCGGCGGGCGCGACCTTCGCCGGCGACGCCGACCCGTACAAGGTGCCGGCGTCCGAGCGTGACGACGAGGACGAGTAGTCATGGCGGGTGAGCCGGCAGCGGCCGGTTCGACAGCTGGATCAACCACGGGGGCGTCCTCCACCAGCACGGTGGAGGGTGCCCTCGCGGTGCTTCCGGGGCCGCGCGCCGAGGAGAGCGGCTTCGAGCTGGTCTGGCAGCAGGTGGTCGCGGAGATCGGGCGGGTTCGCTCGATCGACCTGATCTGCCACATCTGCCCCGACGGCGACGCGCTCGGCTCGGCCCTGGCGGCCGGGCTGGCCCTGCGCGGGCTCGGCCACGACGTCCGGGTCTCCTTCGGTGACGACCCGCAGATCGTGCCGGAGTCGCTGTCCTTCCTGCCCGGCCAGGAGCTGATCGTGCCGGCCTCCGAGGTGCCCGACATCCCCGAGCTGGTGCTCTGCTTCGACGTCGCCGCGGAGAGCCGGCTCGGCCTGCTGCACGACAAGGCCTTCGCCGCGCCCGTGCTGGTGGTCATCGACCACCACGCCTCCAACCCGGGCTTCGGCACCCACCAGCTGATCGACCCGACCGCCCCGGCCACCGCCGTCCTGGTGGACGAGCTGCTGCGCCGCCTCGGCGTCGAACTCGACCAGCCGCTGGCCACCTGCCTCTACACCGGGGTCGCCACCGACACCGGCTCCTTCAAGTACCGGGCCACCACGCCCGCGACCCACGAACTCGCCGGGCGGCTGCTGGCCACCGGCATCCGGCACGACCTGATCTCCCGCCAGCTGTGGGACACCTCCTCCTTCGGCTATCTCAAGGTGCTGGCCGCCGCGCTCGACCGGGCCGTCTACGAGCCCGACGCGGCCGGCGGCCTGGGCCTGGTGTGGACGTGGGTGCCGTACCAGGACCTCGCGCTGTTCAGCGTCACCGTCGAGGAGATCGAGGGCCTGATCGACATCGTCCGCCGCCCGGCCGAGGCCGAGGTCGCGCTGGTGCTCAAGCAGGACCCGGACGGTACGCTGCGGGGCTCCTCGCGCTCCAGGGGTGCGGTGGACGTCGCGGCCGCCTGCGCCGAACTCGGCGGCGGCGGGCACACCTTCGCGGCCGGGTTCAGCGCCCGGGAGGGCGTGGAGGCCGTGGTCGAGCGGTTCCGGGCCGCACTGCGGCCCGTCAGTTGATCATCTTTAGAGAAAGAACTTGATGAAGCGCAAAGGCACCGGTCCGGACGGCCTGGTCATCGTCGACAAGCCGGAGGGCATCACCTCGCACGGGGTGGTCGCCAAGCTGCGGTGGCTGGCCGGGACGCGGAAGGTCGGCCACGCCGGCACGCTCGACCCGATGGCCACCGGCGTGCTGGTGATCGGCGTGGAGCGGGCCACCCGCCTGCTCGGGCACCTGATGCTCACCGCCAAGACCTACGAGGCGACCATCCGGCTCGGCCAGACCACCGTCACCGACGACCGGGAGGGCGAGGTCACCTCGTCCACGGCGGCGGACGGCGTGGGCCGGGAGGCCGTCGAGGCCGGGATCGCCGCGCTCACCGGCGAGATCATGCAGGTGCCGTCCAAGGTCAGCGCGATCAAGATCGACGGCAAGCGGTCGTACGCGCGGGTGCGCGAGGGCGAGGAGTTCGAGCTGGCGGCCCGGCCGACCACGATCCACTCCTTCACCGTGCACGCGTACCGGGAGGCCGTCGCCGAGGACGGCACGCCGGTGCTCGACCTGGACGTCACGGTGGAGTGCTCGTCCGGCACCTACATCCGGGCGCTGGCCCGCGACCTCGGCGCCGGGCTCGGCGTCGGCGGCCACCTGACCGCGCTGCGACGGACCAAGGTCGGCCCGTACGGGGTGGAGTCGGCGCGGACGCTGGAGCAGCTGGAGGCCGCCGTCACCGGCGACTCCGGCGCGGGGCTGGAGGTGCTGCCGATCGGGGAGGCCGCCGCGGCGGCGTTCCCGCGCTGGGACCTCGACGCCGAGCAGGCCAAGCTGCTCTCGCACGGCGCCCGCCTGAAGGCGCCCGGGCTGGGGGTGGACGGGCCGATCGCGGTGTTCGGGCCGGACGAGCGGTTCCTCGCGCTGGTGGAGGAGAAGGGCGGCCAGGCGAAGCCGGTCGCGGTCTTCGTCGGCTGAGACCTTCCGCGGTACGAGCCCCCTGGCGCCCCTGCGGGCGGCAGGGGGCTTTCTGCTGCCCCGGTACGGCCGCGGCGCGCGGCGGCGGGGCCACGCACGGGGAGCATGGGCGGGCCGATGCCGAGGTTCACCCGCACGGGGGAGCGCGCGAGGTGAACCATGGTGGTGGGCGGCGTGGGCGGGGTCGGGGCGCGCCCACGGCGGGCAGGCTCCCGGGCGGCGAGCAGGTCGCCGCGACGAGTCCGCTCCCGGGCCGGCGGGGCCCTGCGGGGAGGGCTGCGCGAATGCCGGGAACCCTGGACGGAGACGAGGCGGCGCACGATCCGGGGCGGTACCTGCTGCGGATCCGCGACCTGGACGGACGGCTGCACGGGCTGGGGTTCGTCGCCGACCCGCAGGGCACCGTCCTCACCGCCCACGAGAGCGTCGCGGGCCTCGACCGGATCGTCCTGCACACCCCCGGTGGGCAGACCCGCGTCCTGGGCCCGGAGTGCGTCCTGCCGCTGCCCGGGCAGGGCCTCGCCCTGCTGTGGACCGACGGCGTCGGCGGGCTGCCGGTGCCGCCGCTGCCCGTCGCCCGCCCGGACGGCGTGCTCACCGGCCGCGACGTGGTGCTGCCCGCACTGAGCGGGGAGGACGGCCGGGTGGTGGCGCTCGCCTGCGGCCTCCTCGGCGCCACCGGGGCGGTCTACGTGCCCTCGGCGCCGGCCGTGGGGCCGGACCGCTTCCACCTGCTCGGCGGCGTGCTGCTGCTCGGTCTGCCGGCCGGCGGCGGTGCGGTGGCCGTGCCCGCCGGGGCGCCCGTGCTGGACGCCCGCAGTGGCGTGGTGATCGGCGTCGCCGCGCCGGCCGTGCGCGCGCCCGAGCAGGCGGGCGCGCTCGCGGCCGTCCCCGCGTACGGGGGCGGTGCGGGGGAGCGCGCGCCGGAGCTGGCCGAGGCGCTGGCGCGCAACGACGCCGGTGTCCCGGCGTACGGGCCGGCGCTCAACCTGGCGGGTGTCCTGCGCCTCACCGCCGCCCAGGTGGCGTCCGCCGGTGCGGGCCCCGACCGGGTGGGCGCCCTGGCCGCCGACCGGGTCGACCGTCCGGACGGCCTGGCCGGGGACGAGCCGGCCGCGACGGTCACCGCCCTGGTCGGCGCGCCCGGCTCGGGCCGGAGCACCGAACTGGCCGCGCTCGCCGCCCGCCGCGGTGGCGGCGACCGTCCGCTGCCCACCCTCTGGCTGCGCGGCGCCGACCTGCGCGCGGAGTCCGCCGCGCTCGCCGACGCGGTGGAGTGCGCACTGGCGGCGGCCGCGACCGCCCTGGGCAGCCGCCCGGTGCCCGGGCCGGACACCGTGGCCGGTCTCTGCACGGCGGCGGGGCGGCCGCTGCTGGTGATCCTGGACGGGCCCGAGGAGGCGCCCGTCCCGCTCGACTCGGCCTGGCTGCGGGCGGCCGGGGAGTGGCTGACGGCCACCGGCGCACGGCTGGTCACGGCCTGCGGGGAGGAGGCCTGGGAGCGGCTGGCGCCGGACGGGGACGGGGCCGACGACGGCGTGGCATGGGGGGAGCGGTATGCGGGGGGTGGTGTCGGCGGTGGGGCGGCGGGGTGCGGCGGCCCGGCCGCCGGCCGGTGCCTGCCGGGCGGGGGCGGCGGGGCTGCGGTGCCGGGGGAGCACCGTCTGCCGGGTGGTTCAGGGGACGCGGCGGTGGAGCAGGGGGCCACGGCCGCCGGCCGGTGCGTCCCGGAGGGGGGTGACGCCTGGGCGGCGGCCGGGGAACGCCATGCGCCGGGTGGTGTCGTAGGCGGGCCGGCGGGCCCGTCCGGCGGCTTACCGGACGGCGCGGGCTGCCGCTGTCGCAGGGCCCTCGCCGTTCACCGGCTCGGGCCGCTGCCGGCCGAGGCGGCGGACCGGGTGCGGCGCCGGTACGGGCTGCCGCCGGGATGGCCGGCGCCGGCGGACGCCCGGCATCCGTTGGCGGTGCGGCTGGCCGGGGAGCTGTGGGCGGAGGGGGTGCGCGGCGAGCCGCCGGGCCGGGGCGAGCTGTTCGCGGCGCAGCTGGACCTGCGCTGTCTGCGGGTGGCCCAGCGGCTCGCCTTCGACGGGCGGCCCCGGCGGCCGGGGGCCCACCGGCGGGGCGCCGGGCGGCCGGCGGGGCTGTCGCACGGCCGGGTGCGGCGCCTGGCGGCCGCGGTGGCGGGCCGGGTACACGAGGCGGCCCGGCGGATGCTGGGGGCGGAGCAGGGCGGGCTCGGCCGGGCGGTGTTCGAGGAGCTGTTCCCGGTGGCGGGCGGCTGGGCGACGGCCGTCCTGGCGGAGGGTCTGTTCGTGCCCGCCGGGCCGGGCTACCGGTTCGCCCACGGCGAGTTCTCCGACTGGCTGCAGGGCCTGCACCTGGACCTCGACGCGGCGCTGCGCCTGCTGCTCGGCGAGGCCGAGGACACGCCCCCCTCGCCCGCCACCGGGCAGGAGGGGCCCAGGCCGGCGGGGGAGGCCCGTTCGGTGGCCCGGCACCGGGTCGGCCCGGTGGCGGCCGCGCTGCGGCGGCTGGCGCAGACCTGGGGCGCGCCCGCCCTGGATCCCTGGCTGCACCGGATCTGGCGGGCCCTGGACCTGCGCCCGCCGGGCAGTGAACCGGGCTGGTGGGCGGGCCGGTTGCTGGTGGCCGGGCTGGCGGCCAGTCCGGACCTCGCCGAACACCGCGCGCTGCTCGGCCAGTTGGCCGTCCGGATCGCCGAAGTCGCCCCGGCGGCCGGAGGGTTCGAGCGGCTGCCGGCCGACGGTCTGGGCCGCTTCGGCCCGGCGTTCTGGACCGGTCTCGGCCTGCCTGCGGAGCAGGAACTGGAGCTGCTGCGCCGCCTGGTGACCGCGGACGGCCCCGGGCAGCCGTTTCTCGCCGCCGCGGCCGGCCGGCTGCGCGCCGACCCGGCAGGCGTGCTGCCGCTGCTCTGCGGCTGGTTCGACGACCCGCGCGGCCTGCCCGGCCGCCCCGGCACCACCGTCGCCGACCTCGCCCACGACCTGCTGTACGCCCACCGGGCACTGGCGCTGGACGAGTTGACGGAGGCGCTGGCCGACGCCGCGCACCCGGGGGCGGACGCGCTGCTCACCGTGCTCGCCTCCGAGGAGCCCTCCGCGCTCTGCCGGGCGGTGGACCGCTGGAGCCACGACCGGCGGCCGGAGCGCCATGTCGCCGCCGCCGTCCACGCGTTGCGGGCCGCCCCGCACGCGCGCGGCGCCGGTGCGGAGCTGCTGCGGTTCACCGCGCTGACCCTGCTGGCCCGGGAGGAGGAGCCCGGGCTGCACGGCGCCGCCCTGGCCCTGCTGGTCCGGGACGGGCGGACCAGGGCCGCCCACCTGCCGGCGGCGCTCGCCGTCTACCGCCACGGCGAGGACGGCTTCCTCACCGCGCGGGCGCTGGCCCCGGCGCTGGAGAGCGACCCGGAGCCGGTGGTCGCCGCGTTCGCCGACCGGCTGGAGCGGCCGGGCACCCCGGTCGCCGAGATCCTGCGGGTGCTGGCCGACGCCGCCCCACCGGCCGGCCGGCGGGGCGCCGAGCTGGCCGCCCGGCTGCTGCGGGCGCAGCCGGCGTCGGGGGGCCCGGTCGCCGTCGACTACCTGGGCCGCCGGCTGCGGCACGGGGCGGCCGAGGAGCCGGCCGCCCGGTTGGAGCTGAGGCTGCTTCTCGGCAGCGCCCTGGCGGCCCGGGAGGCGGCCGTGCGCCGGCCGTTCGCGGAGGTGCTGGCGGTGCCGGTGGCCCAGGCCGCGGCGGACGCCCTGCGGTGTGATCTGCTCGACACGCTGCTGGCCGCCGAGAGCGACCCGGAGGTGCTCGGAGCCGTCGTGGAGCGGCTGGCCGGGCACTGCGCGGCCGAACGGCCGGCCCGGGCCCGGACGGTGCTGGCCCGGGTGGTGGCCGGACTGCCGGACGCGGACGGGCTGCTGGTCCGCTGCGCCGTCCGCTCGGCGGAGTTCGCGCTGCTGCTGGCGCAGTGGCCCGAGGACGGCTGGCCGCTCCCGCCGCGCGGGCCCGGGCTGGACCGGCTGCGGGCGCTGGCGGCGGCCGGGCGCGACCCGCAGTACGCCGCCGCCGACGCCGAACGGGGCGAAGCGCGCGGCGAAGGGCCCGAAACCGGGCGCCGTGCAGGGCAGGAGGACGCCTGGGAGGACGAGCAGGTGACCGTTCGCACACCGGCCGGCCCGGCCCGGTACCCGGCGGTGCGCCCAACCCGCCTTCCGGTGCCGAAGCAGGGGCAGGCGCATGGCACGCTATAGGGGTTCGGGTTTTGAGCGTTTGAGCGTACAGAAGGTACGCGCCGTACGGAACAAGGAGCGGTCAGGGTGCAGCGCTGGCGTGGCCTGGAGGAGATCCCCGGTGACTGGGGACGCAGCGTCGTCACCATCGGTTCGTTCGACGGTGTGCACCGCGGACACCAGCTGATCATCAACCGGGTGGTCGAGCGCGCCCGCGAACACGGCGTCCGTTCGGTCGTCGTCACCTTCGACCCGCACCCGAGCGAGGTGGTCCGCCCGGGCAGCCACCCGCCGCTGCTGGCCCCGCAGCCGCGCCGCGCCGAGCTGATCGAGGCGCTCGGCGTGGACGCCGTGCTGGTACTGCCGTTCACCGCCGAGTTCTCGAAGGAGTCCCCGGAGACCTTCTTCCAGCAGGTGCTGGTGGACGCGCTGCACGCGTGCCTGGTCATCGAGGGCCCCAACTTCCGCTTCGGGCACCGGGCGGCCGGCGACGTCCGGCTCCTCACCGAGCTGGGCCGGGCGGCCGACTGCGGCGTCGAGGTGCTCGATCTGGAGGTGCGCGGGGCGGCCGGCGACGGCGAGCCGTTCTCGTCGACGCTGACCCGGCGGCTGGTCGCGGCCGGCGACATGACCGGCGCCGGCGAGGTGCTGGGCCGCCCGCACCGGGTCGAGGGCGTGGTGGTCCGCGGCGCGCAGCGCGGCCGCGAGCTGGGCTTCCCGACCGCCAACGTGGAGACCGTGCCGCACAGCGCGATCCCGGCCGACGGCGTCTACGCGGGCTGGCTGACGGCCGACGGCGAGAGGATGCCGGCGGCGATCTCGGTCGGCACCAACCCGACCTTCGACGGCACCGCCCGCACGGTCGAGGCCTACGCGATCGACCGGGTCGGCCTGGACCTCTACGGGCTGCACGTCGCCGTCGACTTCCTGGCGTACCTGCGCGGGATGGAGAAGTTCGACTCCATCGACGCGCTGCTGGACCGGATGGCCGACGACGTCAAGCAGGCCCGCGAACTCACCGACGCCGACTGACGCCCGCGTCCGCGGACACCGAAGGGCCCGCCGGCCGGTCTCGATCCCGAGACGGCCGGCGGGCCCTTCCGCGTTGCTACTGCTGCTGGGGCGGCTGCGGGTAGCCGTACCCGGCAGGCGGCTGCGCACCCGGCTGCGGCTGGCCCTGGGGCGGCTGCCCCTGGGGGTAGCCGTAGCCGGCCGGCGGCTGGGCCTGCTGCTGCCAGTCCTGCTGCGGCGGCTGGGTGCCCGGCTGCGGCTGGGCCTGCGGGTAGCCGTAGCCCGGCGGGGGCGGCGGGGTCTGCCCCGGCTGCGGGGACCACGGCGCGCCGGGCGCGGGCTGGTTGGCCGGGTAGCCGCCCTGGCCGGGCTGGCCCGGCTGCGGGTAGGGCTGCGGCTGTGCCTGCTGCGGGTAGCCCTGCTGCTGCGGGTCCGCGTACGGCTGGGGCTGGCCCGGGTACGGCGCGGCGGCCTGCGGGGGCTGCTGCGCCTGCTGCTGCCAGCCGGACTGCTGGGCGGACTGCTGGGCGCGGATGATGTCCTCGCCGACCAGGGTGGCCAGATCGAAGTACGCCTCGCGGACCTTGGGCCGCATCATGTCGAGGTTGACCTCGGCACCGGCCGCCAGGCTCTCGTCGAACGGCACCACGACGACGCCGCGGCAGCGGGTCTGGAAGTGCGCGACGATGTCCTCGACCTTGATCATCTTGCTGGTCTCGCGGACCCCGGAGACCACCGTGATGCTGCGCTGGACCAGGTCCGCGTAGCCGTGCGCGGAGAGCCAGTCCAGCGTGGTGGAGGCCGACGAGGCGCCGTCCACGCTCGGCGTGGAGACGATGATCAGCTGGTCGGCGAGGTCCAGCACCCCACGCATCGCGCTGTACAGCAGGCCGGTGCCGGAGTCGGTCAGGATGATCGGGTACTGGCGGCCCAGCACGTCGATCACCTGGCGGTAGTCCGAGTCGTTGAACGTCGTCGAGACGGCCGGGTCGACGTCGTTCGCCAGGATCTCCAGGCCCGAGTGCAGGTCCTGCGAGGTGAACTGGCGGATGTCCATGTAGCTGCGCAGGTGCGGGATGGCCGTCACCAGGTCGCGGATGGTCGCGCCGGTCTGGCGCTTGACCCGGCGGCCGAGGGTGCCCGCGTCCGGGTTGGCGTCGATCGCGATCACCTTGTCCTGGCGCTCACTGGCCAGGGTCGCGCCGAGCGCGGTGGTGGTCGTGGTCTTGCCGACGCCGCCCTTGAGGCTGATCACGGCGATCCGGTAGCAGCTCAGCACCGGGGTGCGGATGACCTCCAGCTTGCGGGCCTTCTCGGCCGCGGCGGCCTTGCCGCCGAACTGGAAGCGCGGCTGCTGGCGCTGCTGCTTCGGCTGGCTGCGCAGCAGGCGGTCCGAGGAGAGCTCGACCGCGGCCGTGTAGCCGAGCGGGGCGCCGTGCGCGGTCTGCTGCGGGGTTGCGGCCTGCTGGAACGCCGCCGGAGCCTGCTGCTGGGGCTGCTGCTGCGCCTGCTGCCACGGCTGGGCCGGACCCGGCTGCTGGGCCTGCTGGGGCTGCGGCTGGGCCTGCTGGGGTTGCTGCGGTTGCTGCTGCGCCTGCGGCTGCACCTGCTGCGGGGGCTGCTGGTAGGTGTTCGGCTGCGGCCAGCCGGCCTGCCGGGGGTCGACCGGCGGCGCCTGCGGACCGGGCGCCTGCGGACCCGGTGCCTGCGGACCCGGTGCCTGCTGGGCCTGGGCCCAGGCGGCCTGCGGGTCCTGCGGCGGCACGGGCTGGGCGTACGGGTGTGCCTGCTGCGGGACCTGGTGCGGCTGCACCTGCGGGACCGGCTGCTGCACGGGCTGCTGCGGGTCCGCGTACGGCTGCGGCTGCTGCTGCGGGTCCGCGTACGGCCCGGGCTGCTGGGGCGTCGTGGGGGCGGCCGGCGGCCAGGACTGCGCGGCGGCCTGCGGCTGCTCCGGCGTGGGGCTTGGGACCGGCGCGGGGCCGGGGACCGGCGCGGCCGCCTCGGCCGACGGCGCGGCGAACGGGACGTGCTGCGCCTCGACGTGGGTGGCGGGCGCGGGGGCCGCGGCCGTCTCCGGGCCCGGGACGGGGGCCGGACCGGCGACCGCCTGCGGCGGCACCGCAGGACCGTCCACCCCCGGAACGACGGGCGGCGCGGCCAGGACGGTCGGCGCAGGCTCGGGCGAGGCCACCGGCGCGGGCGCGCCCACCGGGGTCGGCGCAGGCGTCGCCACCGGCGCCGCCTCCGACGCGGGTACGGGCGCAGGGGCGGGCACGGGTGCGGGAGAAGGAGCGGGCACCGGTGCGGCCGCAGCTCCCGAACCAGCCCCCGCCGCGGCGGCCCCCGCCGCCGGCGCGCCCACCGTACCCGGTGGCCCGCCCGCCGCTCCGGCCGCAGGCCCGGGCGTCACCGGCGCGGCCGGAGCCGCGGCGGCCTCCGTCTGCACGTACCAGGACGGGGGAGAGTAGTCGGGCGCGTCGGACCAGTCGTCGTCGTCCTCCGCCGCGTTGTCGCCGACGTAGACGCCGTCCCGATCGCTGCTCACCTAGGGCTCCCTCGTGTTCGCCGCCGCTGTTCGCGGTGCCGTTGCCGCATCAAAGACTAGGCCGTGCACCAGCCCCCGTTGAAGGCGGAGTCTCATCTCGCCGGGCAACCGGCGGGCGAGCACCGGGCCGGAACCGGGGGAATCCGGGCGGACACCGGGGCGGCACCGGCACAACGGCGGGGGCGCGGCCGGAAGCACGGCCGGGGAGCACCGGGGCACCGGCGGGGGCGCGCACCGCGGTCAGTCGATCCGGCGCGGACCGCCCAGGACCTGCTGCTCGGCCTGCCCGGCGATGGCCCGGACGTACTGGCGGCGCATCCGGGTCGTCCAGAGCGTCATGTCGTCGCCGAGGGTGGGCAGCGAGGCGACGTCCTGCGGGCCGAGCGAGAGCACCCGGCCGATCAGCTCGGCCTCCTGCGGCGAGACCCGCTGCACACCGACCAGGTCGGCCGCGTTCAGCACCCGGGCCGCGTTCGGGCCCAGGTAGGGCAGCAGGGTCAGGGTGGTCTGCCAGGGTGCGGCGGAGAGCCTGCTGCGCGGCGGGCGGACGCCGAGGTCGCGCACGACCAGCACCGGCGAGTTCACCGAGGCGCCCTGCGGGCCGAGCCGGCCGACCTGGTGGATCGTCACGCACGGCTGGCCGCCGCCCGCGGCCTGCGCCATCGGGCCCCAGAGCTGTGCGCGGGCGGTCTCGACGGCGATCCGGGCGCCGGTGGCGGCCGCCCGCAGCGCGATGATCTGGGCCGTCCAGACGCCGCCGACCAGGACGAGGTCGTAGGCGCTGGGCCGGAACAGGCCGAGGACGGCGGGCTGCTGCTGCACGTCCTCGCCGATCAGCACGCCGTCGTCGCCGACGGGGAAGGAGAGCGCGCCGAGGTCCTCGACGGTCAGCACGTGCTTCTCCCGGCGCGGGCCGCGCAGCCCGAAGCCGGGCAGGATGCGCGGCCGGACCCGGGGCTGCTCGGCGCCGGGCTGCGGGCCGGGGGCCGGATAGGTCTGGTAAGCCATCAGGAAACACCTCCCAGGGGCAGGGTGGCGAGCATGCCGGGGGCCTGCTCCAGGTCGAGCCGGGTCAGGCCGAGGCCGGCGCTCTGGGCCCGGGCCTCCACCTGGCGGCCGACCTGGACCACCTCGCTCTCGCTGCGCCCGGTCACCCGGACGTGGCCGCTGATCGTCACCGAGCCGCCGGTGCCGTGACCGGCGGTCAGGCTGAAGGTGCTGGCCAGCGCGGGCGAGCCGGTGACCAGGTTGACGAGGTCGGGGGCGGCGATCCGCCCGGGGGAGCCGCCGGGGCGGCTGAGCTGCGGCCACCGGGAGACCCAGTAGGTGCTGTGCCAGCGGTCGTCGATCCGCCAGAACCGGTTGCTCTCCTGGGTGCGGCGCCCGCTGCCGCCGCCGCTTCCGGTGCCCTGGCGTCCGGCCACGGCGAGCGGGTTGGCGCAGCTGGAGATGGCGAGTGCGGCGATCAGCTCCCGCTCGTCCAGCACGGTGGCGTTGAAGCCGGCGCTGTTGAGCCGCCCGGCCAGCTGGTCGGTGACCCGCTGGAGCGCCTTGCGGGCGCCGTCCTCGCCGCCGCCGCGGGCGAGGACGGCGGTGGCGGCGCGCTCCGGGTCGAGCTTGAGCGCGACCCAGGTCAGCCGGAGGCCGGGGGTGGCGGTGCCGTCCGGCAGCTCGCGGTAGGCGCGGGAGGCCAGCGACTGCTCGGGCAGGTGCGGGGCGGGAGCGGGCTGGGTGTGCTGGACGACCTGGATCGACTCCAGGGTGATGTCGTCCACCTGCAGCGCCGAGCAGACCACGTCCAGCGGCAGCGGCAGCGCGGTGCGGACCGGGCGCAGCGGCTGGTCCTTGGCCTGGACGAGCAGGACCGAGCTGAGGAAGGTGCCGTCGCCGACCATGCCGGTCTCGCGGCGCATCGGGCGGCCGCCGAAGTCGGTCTCGGTGGCGTGGGTGTAGGTGCGCAGGGCGGGTTCGAGTTCCAGCGCGGGGGCGAGGGCCGGGTCGGTGCCGGCCGGCGGCACGTTGGTCCGGGCCTGCTTGCGACGGGCCTTCAGGGTCGAGCGCACCAGCAGCAGCTCGGGGATGGTCCGGCCGCGCAGCGGGATCACGGCGAGGACGACCAGCGTCAGCGCGACCGCGCCGAAGGCGCCGGCCATCGGCTTGCTGATGGTCCAGCCGACCGCCACCAGGGCCACCGCGACCTCGACCAGTACGAGTTGCTGGAGCCTCAGCCGGCCGCCGAGCAGCCCGGGCCGGGGGTGGACGCGCACCGGGACGGCGGAGCCGGGCCCGCCGGCGGGCGTGGGCACGGGCGCGGAGGCGGAGCCCGGGTCGTGCTGTGCCCGCCGGCCGGACCGGCGCGACCCCCTGCCCTGTGCCGTGCTGCGGCGCCCTTGAGCGGTCTGGCTTGGCATCCCCCGAGTGGCCCTCTCTGATCAGTTGTCGCGGCCCGGTTGGCCGGTTCGCGAACCGTACCCGTACCGTACTCACCGTCTGCTGCCGCATCGTAGAGGGTTCGAGGTCGCTCTCGCCCGGCGGGTGCGGACTCACGGGGCAGGTCGGTCGGACAGGGGAGACGACGAGGATGGCATCACGCCGGGACGAGCTGAACGCCTACACGTTCGCCCGCAAGCGCACAGTCGGGGCTTTTCTGCTGCCCGGCGGCGGAGGCAGTGACGAGGACGCGCCGCGTCCGGTCAAGGCGATCCTGCCGAGTGTGGTGGTGGGCGCGCTGGTGGTCGGCGGGTTCGGGCTCTGGGGCGTGTTCAAGCCGAGCGCGCCGGTGGGCTGGGACGACGGCAAGAACATCATCCAGGGCAAGCAGAGCACCACCCGCTACGTGGTGCTGAAGGACCCTGACGGCAAGACCAAGCGGCTGCACCAGGTGCTCAACATGGCCTCGGCGCGGCTGGTGCTGGCGGCCGACGCCAAGGTGGTGGTGGTCGCCGACGACGTGCTCGACAAGTACCCCAACCACGGCCCGACGATCGGCATCCCGTACGCGCCGGACAAGCTGCCGACCAAGGACAACGTCAGCAGGGCGATGAAGTGGTCGGTCTGTGACCGCCCCGGCTCGGACGACAAGCAGGCGACCGTCAACCAGGCGGTGTTCGTGGCGGGCGGCGCCGACGCCAAGGCGCTGGAGGCCAAGGACCGGGTGCTCGACGTCGACCAGGCGCTGCTGGTGGAGCAGAAGGACGACCAGCAGGTGACCGTGCAGCCCGGCGCGGGCCAGCCGGCGGCGGGCCAGAGCAAGCTGAAGCTCTTCCTGATCGACGCGAAGGGCCGCAAGCACGCCATCGCGCCGAACGACCCGGACGACACCAAGACGCAGCTGATGGGTGCCATCTTCGGGACGACCGCGACCTCCCAGCCGGTCAAGAAGGAGTGGCTGGACACCCTGTCGAACGGCAGCGACATCGCCTTCCCGAAGATCGACGGGCTGGTCCCGGACGCCAAGGCCCCCAACTCCTCGGTGGCGCTGCAGAACGCCGAGGACCGCAAGGTCGGCCGGCTGGTCAAGGCCGGCGACCGGTACTACGTGGTGGGCAAGGACAAGCTGTACCTGATCACCCAGTTCCAGGCCGAGTTGATCCGTCAGAACCCGGCGCTGCAGCCGCTGTACAACCAGGACGCGAACAAGAACCCCCGGATCGACGACATCACGCCGGCGGAGCACGCCGCGCTCAAGAGCGACGCGCCGCTGATGGGGGAGGGTGGCAAGGACTGGCCCAGCAGGACCGGTGCGCCCGCCAACAACTGGCAGGCGCAGAAGGACGCGAAGATGGTGCTCTGCAGCACCTTCGACGGCGTGGCGGAGGACGGCAAGACCCCCCGTCGCAGCGTCTGGGCGGGCTCCGACTACCCGGTGAAGTCCGGTACCGGCGCGGCCGTCTCGGCCCATGTGACGCCCGGTCTGGGCCTGTTCTACCGGGCGCTGGACAGCGGCGTGGACGGCTCCGGCAGCGACTACCTGATCACCGAGACCGGTCTGCGCTACGCGGTGCCGGCCAACAGCACCGGCGGCAAGGGCGGTTCGGCGACGGCGCCGCCCGGGCAGCCGAGCCCCAGCGCCACCAAGACCCCGTCGGCCCAGCCCACCGACCCGGCCGCGCCTCCGCAGCAGGAGGAGACCGGCGGGAACCAGGCCCGGCTCGGCTACCAGGGGCTTCAGCCCGTTCCGGTGCCGCAGCAGTGGTCGAACCTGGTGCCGGCCGGCCCGGCGCTCAACTCCAAGAGCGCGGCCCAGCAGCAGAACGCGTGACGGCCCTGCCCGGTAAAGGAATTGGTCACAGTGTCATGGTCTCGTAACTAGCAGTTGCCCGGTGTTGGGCCAGCTGCGTACGCCGACTACAGTGCTGCAGGACATCACACCGTGATGCGCGGAGTGGCCGGAAACGGCTGCCCGGACACAATGTCTGTCTCATGGGGGACGGTAGAGCATGGGTCAGTTCACGACGACCGCTCAGGAGATGCTGGCTTTCGCCAAGCACATGGACGAGGTCATCGGCAAGATTGACGGCGAGATCAAGAGCCTCAACGCGCTGGTCGACTCGGTCAAGGGCGGCTGGAAGGGCCAGGCGGCTGCCGCCTACGGCAACCTCCAGACCGAGTTCAACCAGGACGCGGCCAAGCTGAACGAGTCGCTGCGGGCCATCAAGGGCGCGATCGAGATCACGACCAAGCAGTACTCGCAGACCGACGCGGACCAGCAGACCGCGTTCAAGGCCTGATCCCTGCTTTCTGCCAGGTCAGTCATCGACGTCCCCGGCTGAGGGTCGACGTCGCCATCTCGACAAGGAGACACTGTGTCCGACGGCCAGATTCTGGTGAACTTCGAGACCGTGCGAGGTGCCGGTACTCAGGTTCGCAACACCGCCAACACGATCAAGAACCAGCTCGACGAGCTCAAGAGCGGCGTCAACAAGATCGCCCAGAGCTGGCAGGGTGCTGCGCAGGAGGGCTACCGCGCCCACCAGACGCAGTGGGACCAGCGCGCCGCCCACCTGCAGGAGACGCTGGCGAAGATCGCCACCGCTCTGGACCAGGCGGCGGAGAGCTACAACAACACCGAGAACAGCAACAAGAAGCTCTGGACCTGACGGAGCCTGAGCCCCCGTCGGGGGCATGAGTGACTCCGCCGAAGGGGCGGGTGCCCGGTACCGGGCACCCGCCCCTGACGCGCAACCACGGGGTGGAAGACATGAGGGGTGGCAGGGTGTCCGTAGTCAGGTACCGGAAGGCGGCCGCGACGGCGGCGGCACTCGCGGTGCTCGGCGGCCCGCTGGCCGGCCCGGCGCACGCGGACGGCCCCGGCCTCGCCGCCGCCGGTGACTGCTCCAAGTCCGCCCAGAACGTGATGGCCGTCCCGTGGTCGCTCCAGCGCATGGTGCTCGACGAGCTCTGGCAGGGCGGCCGGACCACCGGCGCGGGCGTGACCGTCGCCGTCATCGACACCGGGGTGGACGACACCAACCCGCAGCTTGCCGACAAGGTCCTCGACGGCGGCTCGCTGCTGAAGGAGAAGGACGGGCAGAAGCCCGAGGGCGGTGGCAAGGTCGACCCGGTCGGCCACGGCACCAAGGTGGCCGGCATCGTCGCCGCCGCCGCCCGCAGCGACGTGACCGGTTTCGTCGGGCTCGCCCCGAGCGCCCGCATCCTGTCGATCCGCCAGAACGACGCGGAGGGCAGCGGGGACGTCCACACCCTGGCCGCCGCGATCAGCCAGGCGGTCCAGCAGGGCGCCAAGGTCATCAACATCTCCCAGGACGTGCGCGGAGCCGGCGACGCCGGCTTCGCCGGCTACCCCGAGCTGAAGGCCGCGATCGACGCCGCCGAGGCCAAGGACGTCGTGGTGGTCGCCTCCACGGGCAACGACGGCAAGGAGGGCGACACCTACCCGGCGGCGTTCCCCACCGTGCTCGCCGTCGGCGCCTCCGACCGCAACAACGAGCGCGCCCCCTTCTCCCAGTACGGCGACTTCGTGGACGTCGCCGCGCCCGGCGTCGACATGCTCTCCACCGTTCCCCACGGCGGCCAGTGCGTGGACAACGGCACCAGCTTCGCCGCGCCCTACGTCTCCGGCCTGGCGGCGCTGCTGGTCGGCGCCCACCCGAAGTGGAAGGCGCGGCAGGTCCGCGCCTGGATCGAGCAGACCGCGCAGCGCACCGACCGCAAGGCCAACGAGTACGTCGGCTGGGGCGTGGTCGACCCGGTCAAGGCCGTCACCAAGGCGCCCGAGGTGGCGCCGGAGGCCGCGCAGGAGGACCCGCCGGTCGAGCTGGCCGCCGCCCCGATCGTGCCGCAGCCGGTCGGCCTCGGCGAGACCCAGGCCGACCGCGACGGGCGCACCGCGACCTACGTGCTGGGCATCGGCGCCCTGCTCGTCGCGCTCCTCGTCGGCGGCGGCATCGTGCTGCGCGACCACCGCCGCCGCCCCTCGAACTGAACCGGAGACTTTCCGGCCCGTCTGTAACATCCGGCCCTGCCCGCCGCATCCAAGAGATGTCGACGACGAGAGCAGGGGGCGCGGGGGATGGGGCGGATCGGTGCCACACGTGAGAGCAAGGACGCGGAGTTCCTGGAACTCGTGTCGAGCCGAACCGGCCACCTCTACCGTTCCGCCTGCCTGCTCACCAGCGGCGACACCCACCACGCCGAGGACCTCGTCCAGGAGGCCCTCAGCCGGATGTACGTGCTGTGGCGCCGCAGCGCGTGGACCGGCGGGCGGCACCGCATCGACAACCCCGGGGCGTACGCCCACACCGTGATGGTGCGCACCTTCCTCGCCCAGCAGCGCCGCCGTTCCAGCGGCGAGCGGCCCACCGGCGAGCTGCCCGAGCCCGAGGGCCGCGAGGCGGACAGCACACTGCGGCTGACCCTGCTCGACGCGCTCGGCCGGCTGCCCGCCAAGGACCGGGCCGTGCTGGTGCTGCGCTACTGGGAGGACCGCAGCGTCGAGGAGACGGCCGAGGTGATGCGCGCCTCCTCGGGCGCGGTCCGCACCCGGACCAACCGTGCCCTCGGCCGGCTGCGCACCCTGCTCGGCGACTCGCTCGCCGAACTCGCGGCCCACTGAGCCCGCGGCCCACTGAGCCCGCGGCCTGCGGACGCCGGGCGTCCGCCGCGCACCGGGTCTGCCGCGTACCGGTCCGCCGCCGTCGGATTCCCTGCCCGCCGCGTGCGGGCGCCCCGCCCATCGACCCATCCCGTGACCGAAGGAAACGGTGATCGCGCATGTCCGAACAGGACAAGTTCGAAGACGATCTTCTCTACGCAATGACCCGCACCGGGGAGGGCTTCCGTGCCGAGCAGGCCTCACTGGTCACCGCCGGCCTGGCCCGCGGGCGCCGTCGCTGGCGCCGCCGTTCGGCCGCCGCCGTGGTGAGCGGCGCGGCCGCCCTGGCCCTGGTCGGGACGGGCGCGGTATACCTCTCCGGCAGCGCCGACGGCCCCGGGAGCGGGACGGCACTCACCGCGGCCGCCTCGGGCAGCGGCGCCGCGGGCGGCTCGGGCGCCGCGCCCGCCGCCCAGGCGCCGTCGGCCTCCGCCTCCAAGGCCGTGGTCAGCGGGGACGAGGTGCTCGCCACCCTTCAGGCACTGCTGCCCAAGGGCCAGGTGTCCGACGGCAAGGGGCGCGGCACCGGGGACGGCCCGGCCGCGGGCACCTTCGCCGGGGCGGACCTGGTCTTCGACGACGGCCACGGCAAGTCGCTGGTGCAGATCGGGATCCAGAAGCACCGCAAGGGCCAGTCGCAGCCGCACACCTGCCCGACGGACCTCAAGCTCGCCCGGGTCGACTCCTGCGCCGCCACCACGCTGCCGGACGGCTCCCAGCTCGTCCTCAGCCAGGGTTACGAGTACTCGGACAACCGCGCCGACACCAAGGAGTGGTACGCGACACTGACCGGCCCGGACGGCCGGGAGATCATGCTGAGCGAGTGGAACGCGCCGCAGGAGAAGGGCGCGCCGGACAGCCGTCCGAACCCGCCGTTCACCCTGGACCAGCTGAAGGCCGTGGTCACCGACAAGTCCTGGGACCGGATCGTCGCGGCGGTCCAGTACGACGGGGTCGACTACGCGGCGCAGGCCACCGGCCTGCCCCTGGAGGACCGTCAGGCGATCCTGGCCAAGCTGCTGCCCGCCGGGGTGACGGTGACCAAGATCACCGGCAACGAGGTCTTCGCCGACGTCCAGCTGGCTCAGGGGTCGGCCGCCGGATCCCTGGTCCTGCGGGTGCAGAAGCTGGTGCCGGGCGACCAGTCGACGGAGCAACTGTTCGACGGCTCGACCGCGCTGCCCGACGGGAGCAGGCTCAAGCTCTACGGCCCGGGGACGGCCAACTCCAAGGGCACGCCGATGGCCGACGTCCTGCGTCCGGGCAACCTGCGCGTCCTGGTCGCCCAGGGTCCGACCGGCAAGCCGCTGCTCACCCTCGACCAGCTGACGGCGATCGCCGGCAGCCCGCTGTGGCAGGCCGCGAAGTAGGGCCTCGCACGGCGAACGGCAGTGCCCCGGGCCTGGGGGAGCCCGGGGCACTGCCGTGTGGGGGAGGGGTGGGGGTCCTGACGGGCCGTTCTCAGGCCTGCTGGTCCTCGGGGAGGGTGATCACCCAGCGGGTGGCCTGCCGGGGGCGCAGGTAGAACAGCCAGTAGAGGGTGGCGACGGCGGTGATGCCGCCGGTCCAGAGCAGCGGCACCGTGTCCAGCTGCGTGATGACGTAGACCAGCACCACGATCAGGACGACCGGGATGGCCGGCCAGAGCGGCATCCGCCAGGCGGCGGCGTGCTTGTGGTGGTTGCGGCGCGAGAGCAGTGCGGCGACCGCGACCAGCAGGTACATCCCGGTGACGGCGACGCCGGTGATCTCGCTCAGCAGCTCGCCCTTGACGAAGCAGAGCGCGGCGCCGGGCAGGCCCACGGCCAGGGTGGCGACCCACGGGGAGCCGAACCGGCCCAGGGTGGAGAAGGCCTTGTTGACAGGCTCCGGCCAGGCCTTGTCGCGGGCGGAGGCGAACAGCACCCGCGAGTTCTGGATGACCATGACGATGCCGGCGTTGATGATGGCCAGCGCGACGCAGAGGCTGATGAAGGTGCCGACGGCGGAGTTGCTCCAGCTGGTGACCATGCCGGAGATGTCGCCGGAGCTCAGGGTCTCCAGGTCGGGGGCGCCCATGGTGATGGCGGCGACCGGGATCAGGATGACGGCGGCCGAGATGGCCAGCGTCCAGAGCACCGTCCGCGACACGTTGCGGCGCGGGTTCTCCAACTCCTCGGAGAGGTAGACCGCGGTGGAGAAGCCCTGGGTGATGAAGAGCGCGATCCCGAGCGCGCCGATGATGGCGCCGATGCTCACCGTGGTGGCGGCGCCGCCGTCACCGGCGACCACGCCGTGCAGCATGCTGGGCGCGTTGCCGTTGGCGTGGGCGAAGCCGAGCACCGAGACGACACCGGCGGCGATGACCTCCAGCACGAGGAAGATGCCGGTGATCCAGGCGTTGGCCCGCAGGTCCAGCAGGCCGGCCAGGGTGGCGGCGAGCATGACCGCGGCGCCCGCGATCGGCTTGTCGACGTGCAGCACCGGTGCGAGGTAGTCGGCCGTGCCGAGGGCGATGACCGAGGGGACGATCATCACCACGATCAGCGAGAGCACGAAGACCAGCCAGCCGGCGAGCCGTCCGGCCAGGGTGCCGACCATCGCGTACTCGCCGCCGGCGCTGGGGATCAGGGTGCCGAGCTCGGAGTAACAGAAGGCGACGGCGATGCAGAGCACCGAGCCGATGGCGATGGCCAGCGCGGTGGCGCTGCCGATGCTGGAGAACAGCTCCGGGACGATCACGAAGAGCGTGGAGGCCGGGGTGACGCAGGAGAGCGTGAGCAGCGTGCCGCCCACGACGCCGATCGAGCGCTTGAGCGTCTGGGGAGAGGCGGCGCCGTCGGCGGCCGCAGCGGGGGCTACGGCGTGTGGCGGGCGAAGCGTGTCGGTCATGTGGCTTCCGATCGGCTCTGAGCGGTCCTGGAGAGGGAGCGGTATCGCCTCCGCTGGCTGGCTGCTCTGGGTCTTGGTCCTGACGCTCCCGGGCCGCCATGGAACCTTGGGCGTATTGAGCACGTCAATGCCGGAATTGCTTCGGAATCCGTTGCGAAGGAAGGCATAAACATGCGATCCGGTGATCACGCGCGGTCATTATCACGTATGTCCGACTTGTTACCTTGCCCGAATCGCGCTTGAATCCAAGGTGAACTGAGCATTGCGGGCTCTCATTCAAAGGTTGCTGTCGGTCGGGGAGGTTACTCGCCAGGCGGCCTTCCGCCGCCCGGCCTCCGTCCGGCGGGGTGCGGGAACCGCAGCGGCACGCCGGAAAGATCTAGGTAACGTTTCGGCACCCGGGACGCGAAAGGGGCCGGGCTCCTGGGAACCCGACCCCTTCGATCACTTTCCGTGACCACCGCCGATGGCGGCCACGCATACTATGCCGACGGCAGCCAGCCCGTCTGGACCATCTGCCCGCTGGTCACCCGGCGCGAGACGAACACCCCGCGGCCCGGCGGCAGCGGCTGCGGCTTGACCGTCCCCAGCAGCGCACCCTCGTCCTTGTTGCCGGACAGGATCACGCCCTGGCCACCCAGCTCGCGCATCCGCTGCATCACCGGCTCGTACAGCGACCGCCCCGCGCCACCCGCGCTGCGCGCGATGATCACGCGCAGGCCGATGTCGCGTGCGAACGGCAGGAACTCGGCCAGCGGCGCCAGCGGGTTGCCCGAACTCGTCGCGACCAGCTCGTAGTCGTCCACGATCACGAACATGTCCTTGCCGCTGTACCAGCTGCGGTTGCGCAGCTGCTCGGCGGTCACGTCCGGGCCCGGCAGACGGCGCGAACAGGCCCCGCGCAGCATCTCCACGATGCTGGTCATGGTCGGCTGCGCGGCCGCGTACTCCACCAGGTACTCCTGCGGCACCGCGCCGAGCAGCGCGCGGCGGTAGTCGCCGACCACGATGCCGGCCTGGTCCGGGGTGTACCGCTCGGTGATCTGCTTGACCAGCAGTCGCAGCAGCGCCGACTTACCGGACTCGGTGTCACCGAAGACGATGAACAGCGGGTCGGTCTCGAAGTTGACGAACGCCGGCGCCAGCTCCAGCTCGTCCACGCCGAACGCGACGCCGCGCTCCGGGTACTCGAAGCCCTTCGGCAGCGCGAACCCGTCCAGCACCGTCGGCAGCATCCGGACCTGCGGGGCGCGCGGGCCCGTCCAGGCCGCGTTGACCGCCGCCACCAGACCGGCCACGCCCTGCTGCAGGTCGTCCACCGAGCGGGAGCCGTCCAGCCGGGGCAGGCCCGTCAGGAAGTGCATCCGCTCCGAGGTGATGCCGCGCCCGGGACTGGCCGGCACGTTCTGCGCCACCCGGCGGTCCACCTCGGACTCCATCGAGTCACCGAGCTTCAGCTCGGTCCGGTTCTGCAGCAGGTCCTTGAGCGCCGGGCGGACCTCCGCGTACCGGGTCGCCGTGACGATCAGGTGGACGCCGTAACCGAGGCCGCGCTGGGCGATGTCCCCGATCACGCCCTCCAGCATCTCGAACTCCTGCTTGAAGGTGTTCCAGCCGTCGACGACCAGGAAGACGTCGCCGAACTGCTCGTCCGGCAGCTGGCCGGCCGCCCGGCGGGCCCGGTACGTCGCGATCGAGTCGATCCCGGTCTGCCGGAACAGCTCCTCGCGCCGGTTCAGCACCCCGTGCACCTCGCTGATCATCCGGCGCACCTTCTCGGCGTCCAGCCGCCCGGCCACCCCGCCGACGTGCGGCAGGTCCTGGAGCGACTGGAAACCGCCACCGCCGAAGTCCAGCAGGTAGAACTGCGCCTCCAGCGGGGTGTGGGTGAGCGCGAACGCGGCCACCGTGGTGCGGATCATCGTCGACTTGCCCGACAGCGGACCACCCACCACCAGACCGTGGCCGCCCGCACCCGAGTAGTCGTGCTCCAGCACGTCGCGCTTCTGCTCGCGCGGCCGGTCCACGATGCCGACCGGCACCTTGAGCCGGCCCAGGCCGGCGGACCCGGGCGAGGTCAGCCCGCGCTCCGCCGTCGCCTGCAGCGGCAGCATCAGCTCGTCCATGCTCGGCGGATCGTCCAGCGGCGGCAGCCACACCTGGTGCGCGGCCGGGCCCTGGCCCACCATCCGCTGCACGAACACGTCCAGCACGGTGTCGACCAGCGCGTCGTCCTGCTCCTCGACCTCCGGCTCGACCTCCTGCACCAGCGGCTCCACCACCGGCACCTCGGCCGCCGAGAACAGCACGGGCTGCGCCGTCACCAGCCGGCCGCCGGTCGACCGCTGCTGCCCGGGCGCGCGGTACGGGCCCGAGACGTACGCGGCCTTGAACCGCTCCATCACGTCGGTGCCGAACTTCAGGTAACCGACACCCGGCACCGGCGGCAGGTGGTACGCATCCGGCACACCGATCGCCGCCCGCGACTCGGCCGCCGAGAAGGTGCGCAGACCGATCCGGTACGAGAGGTAGGTGTCCAGACCGCGCAGCTTGCCCTCCTCCAGGCGCTGCGAGGCCAGCAGCAGGTGCACACCCAGCGAACGGCCGATCCGGCCGATCTGGATGAACATGTCGATGAAGTCCGGCTTCGCTGTGAGCAGCTCGGAGAACTCGTCGATGATCAGTACCAGTGACGGCAGCGGGTCCAGCGCCGCACCCGCCGCACGGGCCCGCTCGTACTCGTTCACGTTGGCGTAGTTGCCGGCCGAACGCAGCAGCTCCTGGCGGCGCACCATCTCACCGTCGATCGCGTCGCGCATGCGGTCGACCAGGGTGAGCTCGCCCTCCAGGTTGGTGATCACAGCGGAGGTGTGCGGCATGTCCGCCATGCCGGAGAAGGTCGCACCACCCTTGAAGTCGGCCAGGACGAAGTTCAGCGTCTCCGAGGAGTGCGTCATCGCCAGTCCCAGCACCAGGGTGCGCAGCAGCTCCGACTTGCCGGAGCCGGTCGCGCCGACGCACAGGCCGTGCGGGCCCATGCCCTCCAGCGCGGCCTCCTTGATGTCCAGGTAGACGTGCTCGCCCCCGGCCCCGACCCCGATCGGCACCCGCAGCTTCTCGTGCTGCGCCCGCGTGCGCCAGCTGCGCGACACCTCGAAGGAGCCCGGGTCGCCCGAGTTCATCAGGTCGGTGAAGTCCAGGTTGGACAGCAGCGGCTCGTCGTCACCGCCGGCCGAGATCCGGTACGGCGCCAACTGCCGGGCCAGCGCCTCGGACTGCCAGGTCGAGAGGGTGTCCGGCTTGCCGGAGTAGGTCGCGCCCGACGCCGAGCGGAGTACCAGCTCGTCCGGCGTCACCGTCACGATCAGGTGGCCGGTCGGCTCGTCCAGGTCGCCCGGCACCACCTCGACGATGGTCACGCCCTGGACGCCCTCCGCGCCGGCCAGCAGCGAGTCGTGCGGCACCGAAGCGCCGTCCATGACGACGATGATGTGCGGCTGGTCCGAGGACGGCGCCGCGTCCCGCACGAACCGCTGGCGGCCCGCCAGTTCGTCCTGGAGCAGGAACTCCAGCTCACCGAGGCCGGTCGCGATCAGCCGGCGCGAACCCGCGCCGTCGCTCTCCTTGCGGTGCTGGTTGTGCGGGAGCCACTTGGTCCACTCCCACTCCTCCGCCGCACCCGGCGCCGCGGCCACCGTCACCAACAGGTCGTCCGGCGAGTGCAGCGTCGTCAACTGGGCGATCATCGCCCGCACGTTGCCGTACACGGTGTCCGGGTCCCCGCACACCGTGATGTGGTAGAAGGCGCGCAGCGAGACCGCCAACGGCAGGTCCTGCAGGGTGCCGTGAGCCTTGAGGAAGGTGTGCATCGCCGCCGCGGAGAGCGGTTCCAGCTCCTCCATCGGCGCCGTCTGCGGCGCCACCAGCGGCGTCGACAGCTGCACCGGCCCGCGGCCGACCCGGATCTGCGCGAAGTCGGCGTCCCCGGTGCGGCGTTCCCACAGCCGGCGGCCGTCCGCGACGATCGACCAGAGCTGGTCCGGCTCCGGGTTCAGGAACAGCTGCGCGCCGCGCTGGCGCTCGGCGGTCCGGCGGACCTGGCGGCGCATCTGCTGCAGGTACTTCAGGTAGTCGCGGCGCTCGTCGGCGGTGGCGGTCGAACCGCCCTTGCGCGCCCGCACGATCTGGGCCAGCGCCATGCCGACCGTCGAGACGATCATCAGACCGCCCATGATCTTCATCGGGGCCTGCGCGCCGGGCGAGAAGAAGAACACCGCCGAGCCGCCCATGCCGAGCATCGGCAGGAGGCTCATCATCCAGTCCTCGCCGCCCGACCTCGGCAGCTCCGGCGGGGTGACCAACTCGACCGGCTCGTCCGGCACCGCCGGCGGATAGGCCCGCGCGGGTCGCTTGACCGTGATCACGCTCATGCGCCCACCTCGCTGCGCCCGGCGGTCGCCTGACGGGACACGCACCTTCCGACGACTCTCCCCCGGCCTCCGGCCGGGGGGACCCCCATGCTCCGGTCACTCATGTGCGCACCACACCCCACGGCCTTGAACGGCTCGCTCAATCACTTCGGCATCAGCCCTCACGCAACTGGATACGTACGGGTGAGGGCGCCCCGTGTGACGCCGCCCCCGCTCCGCCGACCGCAGGCAGACCCGGGGAGGAACGCGGCCCCTGCCCCCGTCGCCTTGCGCAGGGGCCGATCCTACTGGGCGCCTGTCCGGCTGCTCAGCCCGGGCCCGCGGCACCTCCGCGACCCGCACCGGCCCCGCCCCTCACCCCTGCGCATCGGCAGGCACGAACGGAGCGGGTAGGGTAACGCCGCGCCAACTCATGGCCGGATCGAGACAGTTCCGCCCGGCCGGCGCCGCGCAGCAGCCAGACCGACCGCCGCCGGCAGAGCGGCACTGTCTACAAGGGGGAGCGCCCAGTGCGTCGAGTGATCGGTGTCAGCGAGGTAGAGGCATGAGTACCTCCGCCACGACCGGTTTCTGCCGGGTCACCGTCGTCGCCCCGGACAGCCGGATCGACGTCGCCCTGCCCGAGGACGTTCCGCTCGCGGACGTCTACCCCGAGGTGCTGCGCCTGTCCGGCCAGACCCAGCCGGACGGTGCCCCGACCGGCTTCCACCTCGTCCGCCGCGACGGCACCGTGCTCGACAGCGGCTTGCCGCTCGCGGCCCAGCAGGTCCGCGACGGCGACCTGCTGAGCCTGCGTCCCTTCGCCGAGTCGCTGCCGCCGGCCGTCTACGACGACGTGGCCGACGCCATCGCCAGCGCCGTCGAGGCCGACCGCCGGTTCTGGAGCCCCGAGCTGATGAGGGCCTTCGGCCTGATCGGCGCCGGCGTGCTGCTCACCCTGCTCGGCTTCGCGCTCTGGTTCTCCGACCTGCGCCACGACATGCACGGCCTGCCCGGCATCCTCTCCGGCGTCACCGCCGTGATGCTGACGGCCCTGGCCGGCGTCCGCGCCCGGGTCTACCAGGACGCCTGGGCCGCCCTCGCGCTCGGCCTCGGCGCACTGCCGCACGCCCTGATCGGCGGCAGCGGCATCATCGCCCCCGCCCACGCGTGGGACGGCCCGGGCCGGCTCCAGTTTCTCACCGGCTGCGTCGCCGCCCTGATCGTCGCCGTGCTGCTGGTGGGCCTGCTGCCCGAGAAGGACTCGCTGTTCGTCGCCGCCGCCTTCATGGCCGCCTCCGGCGCGCTCGCCACCTTCGCCGCCGTGCTGCTGCCCGGCACCCCGGCCGGCCACATCGCCGCCGTCACCGGCGTCGCCGCCACCGCCGTGATCGGCTTCCTGCCCGGTCTCTCGGCCCGCTTCGCCCGGCTGCCCGTCGGCTTCAGCGCCCCCGGCCAGGCCCGTACCCGCAGCCGCGACTACGACGAGGAGGCCGGCCGCGCCGAGGCCGTCCAGTACGAGCGGATCGCCCACCAGGCCCGCCGCGGCCACGAGGTGCTGGTCGGCCTGGTCGGCGGCTGCGCCGCGGTGATCGTCGGGGCCTGCGCGGTGCTCGGCTTCACCGACGAGCTCTTCCCCGAGCTGCTCGCGCTGACCCTCGGCATCGCCACCATGCTGCGCGCCCGGCTGTTCCGCTACACCGCGCAGGTCTTCAGCCTCACCATCGCGGGCCTGCTCGGCCTGTCGCTGCTGATCGTCGGCCTGTCGCTGCACACCCCGCTGTTCATCCTGAAGGCCTCCAGCACGACCCAGGTCGACCTGCGCACCATCTGGCTGGCAGCCTCGATCGCGTTCGGCGCCGCGATCCTCACCGCGATCGCCCTGGTGGTCCCGCGGCTCGGCGTCTCCCCGTTCTGGGGGCGCATCCTGGACCTGGTCGACAGCCTCACCCTGATCGCCCTCGTCCCGCTGGCGCTCGGCGTGCTCGACATCTACAGCCTGGTCCGCGGCGGCATCACCGGCTGACCGGGTCCGGCGGCCCGGCGGCAGGCCGGCCGGACGGCACTGGTACGCTTGCCTTTCGAGTGCACCAGTGTGTCCGCCCCGCGCGGGTCGCAGACCGCCGGCCGCGCTCGCAGACGACACCGAGTTCTCACAGAGTCCTGTGCCGTAGACCAGGACCGCTCGGTATCACCCCGAAGGAGTTGCAGTGGCTCTCGCCTCTGACGTCAAGAAGCAGATCATCGCCGAGTTCGGCCAGAAGGAGGGCGACACCGGCTCCCCCGAGGTCCAGGTGGCCATGCTCTCCCGCCGCATCTCGGACCTGACCGAGCACCTGAAGGCCCACAAGCACGACCACCACTCGCGTCGTGGCCTGCTGATCCTGGTCGGCCAGCGTCGCCGCCTGCTGCAGTACCTGGCCAAGAAGGACATCGAGCGCTTCCGTACGCTCGTCGACCGCCTGGGCATCCGCCGCGGTGCCGCCGGTGGCGCCCGCTAAGACCGCCGCTCGGGGCGGCTCCCCACACCGGGGAGCCGCCCCTCGCGCGTATGCCGCGGCCGGTGACCCATGGCGTCCCGGGCACGACAACCGCGCATAACAACTCGCGCGCACCTCCCCAGGTGGCCGAGGATTGCACCGTAGGGTTGTGGGCATGCCGGGTGATGGCGCGACACCGCGCCACCCAGGCGGAAAGACCCCAACCCCCCGCGGGACGAAGGCTTCAAACGGAAGCCGCCCGCATCCGAGAGAGCGTCCAGACGCGGACCGCCCGTCCAGGCCTGGCAGCCGAGAGGCGCCGGTCCTCGGTAGTGGCCGCCGGAAGCCCCGCAGACCGAGCGGGGCCCACCGGAGGCTTCGATCGAAGACCGGCCCGGACTGCCTTCCTCTGTGAAAGAGGGCCCCGGGCCACCGGCAGGCGATGCGCGGGGACGCTCTCCCGGAGACGTACGAAAGAGGAGATCTTCCAGGTGGAAGAGAACGTGTTCTACGCCGAGGCCGTTATCGACAACGGTTCCTTCGGCACCCGTACCATCCGCTTCGAGACCGGCCGTCTGGCCCGTCAGGCCGCCGGCTCCGCCGTGGCCTACCTGGACGACGACACCATGGTGCTGTCGGCCACCAGCGCGTCCAAGCAGCCGAAGGAGCACTTCGACTTCTTCCCGCTGACCGTGGACGTCGAGGAGCGGATGTACGCCGCGGGCCGCATCCCCGGCTCGTTCTTCCGTCGCGAGGGCCGGCCCTCCGAGGACGCCATCCTCACCTGCCGCCTGATCGACCGCCCGCTGCGCCCGTCCTTCGTCAAGGGCCTGCGCAACGAGGTCCAGGTCGTCGTCACCGTGATGGCGCTCAACCCGGACCACCTGTACGACGTGGTGGCCATCAACGCCGCCTCCGCCTCCACCCAGCTGGCGGGCCTGCCGTTCTCCGGCCCGATCGGCGGCGTCCGCGTCGCGCTGATCAAGGGCCAGTGGGTGGCCTTCCCGACCCACAGCGAGCTCGAGGACGCCGTCTTCGACATGGTCGTCGCCGGCCGCGTGCTGCCGGACGGCGATGTCGCGATCATGATGGTCGAGGCCGAGGCCACCACCAAGACCATCAAGCTGGTCGCCGACGGCGCCGAGGCCCCGACCGAGGACGTCGTCGCCGCCGGTCTGGACGCCGCCAAGCCGTTCATCAAGGTGCTCTGCGCCGCCCAGGCCCAGCTGGCCGCCCAGGCCGCCAAGCCGACCGGTGAGTTCCCGGTCTTCCTGGACTACCAGGACGACGTGCTCGCCGCCCTGACCGCCGCGGTCAAGGACGAGCTGGCCCAGGCTCTCACCATCCCGGGCAAGCAGGAGCGCAACAACGAGCTGGACCGCGTCAAGGCGATCGCCGCCGAGAAGCTCCTCCCGGAGTTCGAGGGTCGCGAGAAGGAGATCAGCGCCGCGTACAACGCGCTGACCAAGAAGGTCGTGCGCGAGCGCGTCATCAAGGACAAGGTCCGCATCGACGGCCGCGGTGTCACCGACATCCGCACCCTGGCCGCCGAGGTCGAGGCCATCCCGCGCGTCCACGGCTCGGCCCTGTTCGAGCGCGGCGAGACCCAGATCCTGGGTGTCACCACGCTGAACATGCTGCGCATGGAGCAGCAGCTCGACACGCTCTCCCCGGAGACGCGTCGCCGCTACATGCACAACTACAACTTCCCGCCGTACTCGGTCGGCGAGACCGGCCGCGTGGGCTCGCCCAAGCGCCGCGAGATCGGCCACGGCGCGCTGGCGGAGCGGGCGATCCTGCCCGTGCTGCCGACCCGCGAGGAGTTCCCCTACGCGATCCGCCAGGTCTCCGAGGCACTGAGCTCCAACGGCTCCACCTCGATGGGCTCGGTCTGCGCCTCCACCATGTCGCTGCTGAACGCCGGTGTGCCGCTGAAGGCCGCCGTCGCCGGTATCGCCATGGGCCTGATCTCGCAGGAGATCGACGGTGAGACCCACTACGTCGCGCTGACCGACATCCTGGGTGCCGAGGACGCGTACGGCGACATGGACTTCAAGGTCGCCGGTACCCGCAACTTCATCACCGCGCTGCAGCTGGACACCAAGCTCAACGGCATCCCGGCGTCGGTGCTGGCCGCCGCGCTGAAGCAGGCCAAGGACGCCCGTCTGCACATCCTCGACGTGATGAACGAGGCCATCGACGCGCCCGACGAGATGTCGCCGAACGCGCCGCGCATCATCACCATCAAGATCCCGGTGGACAAGATCGGTGAGGTCATCGGCCCCAAGGGCAAGATGATCAACCAGATCCAGGAGGACACCGGCGCGGACATCACCATCGAGGACGACGGCACCATCTACATCGGTGCGGTCGACGGTCCCTCGGCGGAGGCTGCCCGTACGACGATCAACCAGATCGCCAACCCGACCATGCCGGAGGTCGGCGAGCGCTACCTGGGCACCGTGGTGAAGACCACGACGTTCGGCGCGTTCGTCTCGCTCATGCCGGGCAAGGACGGCCTGCTGCACATCTCGCAGATCCGCAAGCTGGCCGGTGGCAAGCGCGTCGAGAACGTCGAGGACGTCCTCGGTGTCGGCGCCAAGGTCCAGGTCGAGATCGCCGAGATCGACCCGCGCGGCAAGCTCTCCCTGATCCCGGTCGTCGAGGGCGAGGAGGGTGGCGAGGCCGCTTCCGAGTGAAGCGCCGCTAGCCTCCCCATTCAGTAAACGCGGTCGCGGCCCGCACGCCCCCGTCGGCGTGCGGGCCGCATCCCGTTGTTCCCCCATGCTTTCTACGGAGGTACCCCCGTGGCCCAGGCCTCGGCGGCGACGCAGCGCCCCGGCTCCACCCGGACCCTGCTCAAGGGCGCGGACGGCGCCGGCACGGTGCGCCGCACCGTGCTCCCCGGCGGCCTGCGGGTCGTCACCGAGACCCTGCCGACGGTGCGCTCCGCCACCTTCGGCATCTGGGTCGGCGTCGGCTCGCGTGACGAGACCCCGCAGCTCAACGGGGCGACCCACTATCTGGAGCACCTGCTCTTCAAGGGCACCGAGCGGCGCAGCGCGCTGGACATCTCGGCGGCCCTGGACGCGGTCGGCGGCGAGATGAACGCCTTCACCGCGAAGGAGAACACCTGCTACTACGCCCGGGTGCTGGACACCGACCTGCCGCTGGCCATCGACGTGGTCTGCGACATGCTCACCGGCTCGCTGATCCGCCCCGAGGACGTCGAGGCCGAACGCGGCGTCATCCTCGAGGAGATGGCGATGGCCGAGGACGACCCGGGCGACGTGGTGCACGACCTCTTCGCCAAGGTGATCTTCGGCAGCGGTCCGCTCGGCCGCCCGATCCTCGGCACCCAGGAGACCGTCCAGGCCCTCACCCGGGACCAGATCGCCGGCTTCTTCCACCGGCGCTACAAGCCCGAGCACCTTGTGGTCGCGGCGGCAGGCAACCTGGACCACCGCAAGGTCGTCAAGCAGGTCGAGCAGGCCTTCGCGCCGCTGCTCGCCAAGTCGCAGGCGGCCCCGGCGGTGGCCCGCCGCGGCGTCAAGGCGCTGCGCACGGCCGGCCGGGTCGAGGTGCTCAACCGCTCCACCGAACAGGCCCACCTGGTGCTGGGCGTGCCCGGCGTGCCCCGGCACGACGAGCGCCGCTGGGCGATGGGCGTGCTCAACGCGGCCCTCGGCGGCGGGATGAGCTCCCGGCTGTTCCAGGAGGTCCGGGAGAAGCGCGGCCTGGCCTACTCGGTGTACTCGTACTCCTCGTCGTACGCGGACAGCGGCCTGTTCGGCATCTACGCGGGCTGCCAGCCCAAGCGGGTCGAGGAGGTGCTGCGGATCTGCCGCGACGAGCTCGCCAAGGTGGTCGCCGACGGCATCACCGAGGAGGAGCTGCGGCGGGCCATCGGCCAGATCTCCGGCTCCACCGTGCTCGGCATGGAGGACACCGGCTCGCTGATGAACCGCATCGGCAAGGCCGAGCTCAGCTACGGCCACCACCTCTCGGTGGACGAGATGCTGGCGAAGATAGCGGCCGTGACCCTCGACGACGTCCACGCGGTGGCCCGTGACGTGCTGGGCGCGTACCGGCCGTCGCTCGCGCTGATCGGCCCGATCAACGACAAGCGGGCCGCCAGGCTCGCCGACCTGCTGGCCTGAAGGGACTTTCCGCTATGACGCTGCGTGTCGCCGTGATCGGCGCCAGGGGCCGGATCGGCTCCGAGGCCGTGAAGGCCGTCGAGGCCGCCCCGGACCTGGAGCTGGTCGCCACGCTCGGCCGCGAATCGAAGCTGGAGGAGCTCACCGACGCCGGGGTGCAGGTCGTCGTCGAGCTGACCCACCCCGACTCGGTGATGCCCAACCTCGACCACTGCCTGCACCACGGCATCCACGTGGTCACCGGCACCACCGGCTGGACGGACGAGCGGCTGGCCACCGTCCGCGGCTGGCTGGACGAGGCACCCGGGCTGGGCCTGCTGATCGCGCCGAACTTCTCCATCGGCGCCGTGCTCGGCATGAAGTTCGCCCAGACCGCCGCCAAGTACTTCGAGTCGGTCGAGGTGGTCGAGCTGCACCACGACCGCAAGGCGGACGCGCCCAGCGGCACCGCCACCCGCACCGCCCAGCTGATCGCCGCCGCCCGGGCCGAGGCCGGCCGGCCGCCGCAGCAGGACCCGACCACCCACAGCCTGCCGGGCGCCCGCGGCGCCGACGTGGACGGGGTGCCGGTGCACGCCGTCCGGCTGCGCGGCCTGCTCGCCCACCAGCAGGTGATGTTCGGCGACACCGGCGAGACCCTCACCATCCGGCACGACTCGCTGCACCACAGCAGCTTCATGCCGGGCATCCTGCTCGGCGTCCGCAAGGTCGTCGAGACCCCCGGGCTCACCCTGGGCCTCGAACACTTCCTGGACCTGTGAGCCCGTCATGACGTCCCGTACCGGCTTCTTCGTCCTCTCCGGCGTGCTGCTGCTGGTCGCCCTGGTTTGCATCGGCGAGGGCGTCCAGCTGATCGCCACCGGCAAGCCGCTCGGCATCGGCATGGGCGTCTGCGCCTTCGTCATCCCGCTGATCGGCGTCTGGTTCCTGCGCCAGACCATCCGCTTCGGCCGGGCCGGCGAGCGGCTCGCCCGCGAGCTGGAGGCCGAGGGCGGTCTGCCTGTGGACGAGCTCAGGCGCACCGCCGGCGGCCGGATCGACCGGGCCTCGGCCGACGAGGTGTTCGCCCGCCGCCGGGCGGAGGCGGAGGAGTCGCCGGGCGACTGGCGGGTCTTCTTCCGCCTCGCGGTGGCGTACGCCGACGCCGGCGACACCCCGCGCGCCCGCAAGACCATGCAGCACGCGATCCGGCTGCACAGCACCACCGGCACCACCGGCACCACCGGCACCACCGAAACCGCGAGGAGTAACGCGTGACCGACGACACCACGGCCCCCCAGTTCCGCAGCGACGTCACCGTCGAGCTGGTCCGCAGCGCCGCCGCCGACTCGGACGTCATCTGGGCGGCCCGGGTCTCGACGGCGGGGGAGCAGTCCCTGGAGGCGCTCCAGCAGGACCCGGAGAAGTCCAAGGGCCTGATCAACTTCCTGATGCGGGACCGGCACGGCACGCCGTTCGAGCACAACTCGATGACCTTCTTCATCAGCGCGCCGATCTTCGTGTTCCGCGAGTTCCACCGGCACCGCAGCGGCTGGTCGTACAACGAGGAGTCCGGCCGCTACCGTCAGCTGGAGCCGGTCTTCTACGTGCCCGGCGAGGACCGCAAGCTGGTCCAGGAGGGCCGCCCGGGCCGCTACGAGTTCCTCGACGGCACCCCGGAGCAGCACAAGACCGTCACCGAGGCGATGGAGGCGGCCTACCGCGAGGCGTACGGCCGCTACCAGGAGATGCTGGCGGCCGGTGTCGCCCGCGAGGTGGCCCGGGCCGTGCTGCCGGTCGGCCTCTTCTCCTCGATGTACGCGACCTGCAACGCGCGCTCGCTGATGCACTTCCTGTCGCTGCGGACCAAGAAGGAGAACGCCGCCGTGCCGTCCTTCCCGCAGCGCGAGATCGAGATGGTCGCGGAGCAGATGGAGGAGCAGTGGGCCCGGCTCATGCCGCTCACCCATGCGGCCTTCGAGAAGCACGGCCGAGTCGCCCCCTGACCTGGGGTGATAGGCATATGGGCGGCTTGCCTGGCATGTCTGGATTGCGGCTTTTCTAGCCGCTCCCTACGCTCATGACACGGATTCCGGTGCTGCTTGAACCCCCGAGCATGCAGCACCGGAATCCCATCTTTGCGCCGCCCCGCGTGCCGCACCCGCGTGCTACACCTGTCCGAACCCTGGACCGGCCTGGGTACCGCCCCACCGCCTACGAGTAGCTTTGGACGCATGGCTCCGACCTCCACCCCCCAGACGCCTTTCGGCCGGGTCCTGACCGCGATGGTGACGCCGTTCACCGCTGACGGCGGGCTCGACCTCGAGGGCGCCCAGCGCCTCGCCGCACACCTCGTCGACTCCGGCAACGACGGCCTCGTCGTCAACGGAACCACCGGCGAATCCCCGACCACCAGCGACGCCGAGAAGGCGGAGCTCGTCCGCGCCGTGGTGGAGGCGGTGGGGGACCGCGCCCACGTGGTGGCCGGTGTCGGCACCAACGACACGCACCACAGCGCCGAGCTGGCCCGCCAGGCCGAGGCCGCCGGAGCGCACGGCCTGCTGGTCGTCACGCCGTACTACAGCAAGCCCCCGCAGGAGGGCCTGTACCGGCACACCACGCACATCGCCGACGCCACCGGCCTGCCGGTCATGCTCTACGACATCCCCGGCCGCAGCGGCGTCGCGCTGAGCCACGAGACGCTGGTCCGGCTCGGTGAGCACCCGCGGATCGTCGCCAACAAGGACGCCAAGGGCGACCTCGGCGCCGCCGCCTGGGCGATCGCCCGCTCCGGCCTGGCCTGGTACTCCGGGGACGACATCCTCAACCTGCCGCTGCTGTCCGTCGGAGCCGTCGGCGTGGTCAGCGTGGTCGGGCACGTGGTCGCCGGCGAACTGCGCAGCATGATCGACGCCTTCCAGGGCGGCGATGTGGCCAAGGCCACGGCGATCCACCAGAGCCTGCTCCCGGTCTTCAGCGGTATGTTCCGCACGCAGGGTGTCATCCTCAGCAAGGCCGCACTGGAGCTCCAGGGCCTGCCGGCCGGCCCGCTCCGGCTGCCGCTCGTCGGCGCGACTCCCGAGGAGATCGCGCAATTGAAGAAGGATCTCGCCGCGGGCGGGGTACACCTGTAACAGACACAGACGTGCGCGCCCCGGCTCGCCGGACCTCCCGAGGTCTGCCGCTGAACCGGACGAAGGCGCGAGAGCACCGACCCAGTAGGAAACCGACACTGAGTACGCACGCCATATGTCTCTTGGGGGAGGACCCCGGGCATATGGCGTGCGTCGTGAGGAGAGTCTTTTGAGCCACCCGCATCCCGAACTCGGCGCGCCCCCCGCACTGAAGGAGGGCGCCCTCCGCATCACTCCGCTCGGCGGCCTCGGCGAGATCGGCCGCAACATGACGGTCTTCGAGTACGGGGACCGCATGCTGATCGTCGACTGCGGCGTCCTCTTCCCCGAGGACGAGCAGCCCGGCGTCGACCTGATCCTGCCGGACTTCAGCTACATCCGGGACCGCCTCGACAAGATCGACGGCATCGTCCTGACCCACGGGCACGAGGACCACATCGGCGCCGTCCCGTACCTGCTCCGGGAGAACCCGGACATCCCGCTGATCGGCTCGAAGCTCACCCTCGCACTGATCGAGGCCAAGCTGGCCGAGCACCGCATCCGGCCGTACGTGCTGGAGGTCGCGGAGGGCGACCGCGAGCGGATCGGCCCCTTCGACTGCCAGTTCATCGCGGTCAACCACTCCATCCCGGACGCGCTGGCCGTCGCCGTGCGCACGCCCGCCGGCATGGTCGTCGCCACCGGTGACTTCAAGATGGACCAGCTGCCGCTCGACGGCCGCCTGACCGACCTGCCGACCTTCGCCAAGCTGGCCGAGGAGGGCATGGACCTGCTGCTGGTGGACTCCACCAACGCCGAGGTCCCCGGCTTCATCCCGCACGAGCGGGACATCTCGGCCGCGCTGAGAAACGTCTTCGCGAACGCCGACAAGCGCATCATCGTCGCCTCCTTCGCCAGCCACGTGCACCGCATCCAGCAGGTGCTGGACGCCGCGCACGAGTACAAGAGGAAGGTCGCCTTCGTCGGCCGCTCGATGGTCCGCAACATGGGCATCGCGCGCGACCTCGGGTACCTCAAGGTCCCGGGCAACCTGATCGTCGACGTCAAGCAGCTGGACGACCTGCCGGACAAGGAGGTCGTGCTGATCTGCACCGGTTCGCAGGGCGAGCCGATGGCCGCGCTGTCCCGGATGGCCAACCGCGACCACCAGATCCGCATCGTCGAGGGCGACACCGTCGTCCTGGCGTCGTCGCTCATCCCGGGCAACGAGAACGCCGTCTACCGGGTGATCAACGGCCTGACCCGCTGGGGCGCCAAGGTCGTGCACAAGGGCAATGCCAAGGTGCACGTCTCCGGCCACGCCTCGGCCGGTGAGCTGCTGTACTTCTTCAACATCTGCAAGCCCCGCAACCTGATGCCGGTCCACGGCGAATGGCGCCACCTGCGGGCCGCCGCCGACCTGGGCATCGCGACCGGTGTGCCGAAGAACCGCACGGTCATCGCCGAGGACGGCGTCTGCGTCGACCTCGAGAACGGCATCGCCCGGATCGTCGGCAAGGTGCAGGCCGGCTACGTCTACGTCGACGGCTCGTCGGTCGGCGACATCACCGAGGCGTCGCTCAAGGACCGCAGGATCCTCGGCGAGGAGGGCTTCATCTCGGTCTTCGTGGTGGTCGACTCCACCAACGGCAAGATCGTGGGCGGCCCGACCATCCAGGCCCGCGGCTCCGGCATCGACGACAACGCGTTCGTCCCGGTGGCCGCCAAGCTGCAGGAGGCGCTGGACCGCTCGGCCGGCGACGGCGTCCTGGAGATCCGCCAGGTCCAGCAGCTGGTCCGCCGGACCATCGGCAAGTGGGTGGCTGACAACTACCGCCGCCGTCCGATGATCCTGCCGGTCGTCGTCGAGGTCTGATCCTCCCGCTGGTCGGTTTGACGTGGGGCAGCCCGGTGCGTAATGTTCTCCGGGTTGCCCCACGGGACGGCCCCTGCAGGAGTTCTCGAACGAAATTCGAGAACGGAGCGGGAAAACGGCCCGAAAAACTCTGCTAGAGTTCGGGAGCGCCGAAAGGCCAGAGTAAATCTGATGAATGAAACTCCGGAAAACGGAGCGGAAAACGTCTGATAAGCTTGAAACACGAAAGAACGAAGCGCCCGGAGGGCCCGCTGGAAGGCGGTCCGAAGGAAGTGTCCGTTCCTTGAGAACTCAACAGCGTGCCAAAAGTCA
>NZ_JBVHHB010000038.1:0-68580 GCF_055561295.1 Kitasatospora sp. NPDC022785
CATTCCGAACCCGGAAGCTAAGCCTCACAGCGCCGATGGTACTGCAGGGGGGACCCTGTGGGAGAGTAGGACGCCGCCGAACAATCATTCACAAATAGGCCCCATCCGGGAACGGATGGGGCCTATTTGCATTTCTGCTAACGGCCACCCACGAAGGCCCCCGCCGACGCGCCCCGTGAACCGGGGAAGCGTCAACGGGCGGCCTGCCAAATGGCGTGCGCGCTGGTGCTACGCGGATGGCGCTACGGATGGTGCTACGCGGAGAGTCGCGTCAGCGCGTCCTCGACGGTCAGCTCCTCGCGCTCACCGGTTCGCCGGTTCTTGAGTTCGACGACGCCCTCGGCGGCCCGCCGGCCGACCACCAGTACCGTCGGCACGCCGAGCAGCTCCGAGTCGGTGAACTTGACGCCGGGGGAGACGCCGGCACGGTCGTCGACGATGACCCGAACCCCGGCCGCCGCCAGCTTCTCCGAGAGTTCCAGGGCCAGTTCCGTCTGGACGGCCTTGCCGGCCGCCACGACGTGGACGTCCGCCGGGGCGACCTCGCGGGGCCAGCAGAGGCCCTGCTCGTCGGCGGTCTGCTCGGCCAGCGCGGCGACGGCGCGCGAGACGCCGATGCCGTACGAGCCCATGGTGACCCGGACCGGCTTGCCCTCCTGGCCCAGCACGTCGAGCTCGAAGGCGTCGGCGTACTTGCGGCCCAGCTGGAAGATGTGGCCGATCTCGATCGCCCGGTCCAGCCGCAGGCCGGTGCCGCAGCGCGGGCAGGGGTCGCCGGACTCGACGACGACCACGTCGAGGTACTGCTCCACCTGGAAGTCACGGCCGCAGACCACGTTGCGCGCGTGCGTGTCCGGCTTGTTGGCGCCGGTGATCCAGGCCGTGCCCGGGGCGATCCGCGGGTCCGCGAGGTAGCGCACCCCGGTCAGTCCCTGCGGCCCGACGTACCCGCGCACCAGGTCGGGCCGGCCGGCGAAGTCCTCGGCGGTGACCAGCGCGACCGCGGCCGGGGCGAGGTGCTCGGCGAGCTTGCCGAGGTCCAGCTCGCGGTTGCCGGGGAGGCCGACGGCCGTGATCTCGCCGTCGACCTTGACCAGCAGGTTCTTCAGGGTCGCGGAGGCCGGGACGCCGAGGTGGGCGGCGAGCGACTCGATGGTCGGGGTGTCGGGAGTGGGGATTTCCTCCAGTGCGGGGTGCGCCGCACCCTCGGCCGCGGGGACGACCGTGGTGACGGCCTCGGTGTTCGCTGCGAAATCGCACGCGGGGCAGTCCGCGAAGGTGTCCTCGCCGGCCGCGGCGGGGGCGAGGAACTCCTCGGAGGCCGAGCCGCCCATCGCGCCGGAGACGGCGGAGACGACCCGGAAGTCGAAGCCCAGCCGCGTGAAGATCCTGATGTAGGCCTCGCGGTGCAGCCGGTAGGCCTCGCCCAGGCCCTCGTCCGTGACGTCGAAGGAGTACGAGTCCTTCATCTGGAACTCGCGGCCGCGCAGCACGCCCGAGCGGGGCCGGGCCTCGTCGCGGTACTTGGTCTGGATCTGGTAGAGGATCACCGGCAGGTCCTTGTAGGACGTGCACTGGTCCTTGACGACCTGGGTGAAGATCTCCTCGTGCGTGGGCCCGAGCACATAGGGCGCGCCCTTGCGGTCCTTGAGCTGGAAGAGCAGGTCGCCGTACTCGTCGGCGCGGCCGGTCGTCTCGTAGTTCTCGCGCGGGAGCAGTGCCGGCAGCAGGACCTCCTGGCCGCCGATCGCGTCCATCTCCTCGCGGACGATCCGGGAGACGTTCTCCAGGACCCGCTTGCCGAGCGGCAGCCAGATCCACACGCCGGCCGCAGAGCGGCGGACGTACCCGGCCCGGACCAGCAGCTTGTGGCTGGTGGTCTCGGCGTCGGCCGGGTCGTCCCGCAGTGTCTTGAGCATCAACTGGGACATGCGCAGGACCATTTGGCTCTCCCCGGGGGTTCTTTGAACGCTGCTGCCAAGCGTATCGAGCCCTGTGACGCCCGCTCCGGGAGCGCGGCCGACCCCCTCGGCCGTACTCGTCGCCCGGGCACTCGGGACGGCCGCCGCCCGTGCCCGGCGGCGGCCGTTGCGGGGCGGCCGTCCGGCGGGGGCGGTGCGGTGCCGGACGGGCGGGAAGGGCGGTGTGCCACGGGAAGGCCATGCTCAGAGGGGGTCCGGCCGAGGGGGCGCAGCGGCCGGAAGGTAGCATGAGGGCACCCTCCTAGCTCGAAAGATGGACTTGTGACTGTCAACGACGACGTGTTCACGGACTGGAAGAACCGCGAGGAGATCGCGGAGTCGATGATTCCGATCATCGGCCGACTGCACCGGGAGAGGGACGTCACAGTCCTGGTTCACAGCCGCTCCCTGGTGAACAAGTCGGTGGTCAGCATCCTCAAGACCCACCGGTTCGCCCGCCAGATAGCCGGGGAGGAGCTCTCGGTCACCGAGACGCTGCCGTTCCTTCAGGCGCTCACCACGCTGGACCTCGGTCCCTCGCAGATCGACATCGGCATGCTCGCCGCCACCTACGGTGCCGACGACCACGGCCTGTCGGTGGAGGAGTTCACCGCCCGGGCGGTGGCCGGCGCGACGGGTGCCGACAAGATCGAGCGCTCCGGCTCGCGTGACGTCGTGCTCTACGGCTTCGGCCGCATCGGCCGTCTCGTCGCCCGTCTGCTGATCGAGAAGGCCTCCGACAACGGCCTGCGGCTGCGGGCCATCGTCGTCCGCCAGGGCGGCGACCAGGACATCGTGAAGCGCGCCTCGCTGCTGCGCCGCGACTCCATCCACGGGCAGTTCCAGGGCACCATCACCGTTGACGAGGCGAACAGCACGATCATCGCCAACGGCAACGCGATCAAGGTCATCTACGCCAACGACCCGTCCGAGGTCGACTACACGGCGTACGGGATCAACGACGCCATCCTGATCGACAACACCGGGAAGTGGCGCGACCGCGAGGGTCTGTCGAAGCACCTCCGCCCCGGCGTCGACAAGGTCGTCCTGACCGCCCCGGGCAAGGGCGACGTCCCGAACATCGTGCACGGCGTCAACCACGACACGATCAAGCCGGACGAGCAGATCCTGTCCTGCGCCTCGTGCACCACCAACGCGATCGTCCCGCCGCTGAAGGCGATGGACGACCAGTACGGTGTGCTGCGCGGCCACGTGGAGACCGTCCACTCGTTCACCAACGACCAGAACCTGCTGGACAACTACCACAAGGCCGACCGCCGCGGCCGCTCGGCACCGCTCAACATGGTGATCACCGAGACGGGGGCCGCCTCGGCCGTCGCCAAGGCGCTGCCGGACCTCAAGGCGAAGATCACCGGCAGCTCGATCCGCGTGCCGGTGCCGGACGTCTCGATCGCCATCCTCAACCTGCAGCTGGCCCGCGAGACCACCCGCGAGGACGTCCTCGAGTACCTCCGCGACATCTCGCTGACCTCGCCGCTGAAGCGCCAGATCGACTTCACCACCGCCCCCGACGCGGTGTCGAACGACTTCATCGGCTCGCGCCACGCCTCGATCGTCGACGCCGGCGCCACCAAGGTCGAGGGCGACAACGCGATCCTCTACCTGTGGTACGACAACGAGTTCGGCTACTCCTGCCAGGTCATCCGGGTCGTCCAGTACGTCTCGGGCGTCGAGTACCCGACGTTCCCGGCCCCGGTGGTCTGATCCCGGCGGTCTGCTTCCGGGGTTCGGTCCCGGTCCTGATCCCTGATCCCTGATCTCGGACCCTGGATTCCGGACCCTGATCCCGGACCCTGATCCCGGACCTCGGTCCAAAAGCGCAGGCCCGAAGGCCGCTCCCGCTTCCGGCGGGAGCGGCCTTCCTGCATGGCCGGGGTGCCGGCCCTGGCGTTTGCGCCGGCCCGTCCGTGAGGCGAGGATCATCCCCGCTATTGACGGTGGCATGCCAGTGTCGGGAGGATGCCGGGGTCGTCCGTCCGGGCTGAGGAGAGGGACACCGATGGCTGTTCGTCCGCTGATCCGCCGAGCCGGCCGCCTGCTGGGGGCGGCTGTGCTCGCCCTCACCGGGGCGCTGGCCGCCGCCGGTCCCGCGCAGGCCGACTTCGGGAGCGACTACCACGACCCCGTCAGCGCGGCCAAGCCGCTCACCAGGCCGGACACGCGCTCCTGCACGGTCGAGGTGATGCACGACCAGCCGTTCCGGGACGGGTACGGCAGCCCGCCGGACACGCCGTACAGCGCCACGGTGGTGCCGCCCGCGGGGTGCGCGGGGCCGTGGTCGGCCGTGGTGATGGAGCTGCACGGGCAGGTGGCCGGGCGGCAGTTCGACCGGCTGTTCAGCGTGCGGGTCGGCGGGGTGCAGGTACTGCTCTCGTCCACGCCCGAACCGTCCAAGGACGGGATCGAGTGGGCGGTCGAGCGGGACGTCACCCGCTACGCGCCGCTGTTCGCGGGCGGGGCGCAGCCCTTCTCCTTCGACCTGGCCAACGTCACCGACGACACGTACACCGGCGTGTTCCGGATCTCGGCGAGCTTCACCTTCTACACCACCTCCGCGCGCTGGCCCGCCGCCCGCACCGCCGACCGGGTGCTGACCACCGGGGCGTTCGGGCTCACCCAGGCCGCCCCGACGGCGGCCCGCGAGCTCACCTTCCCGCAGAACCTGGAGCGGCTGACCGCCGAGGTGTACGCGCGGGGCGGGGGCGCCTGCGAGGAGTTCGCGTACGCCTCCGCGCCGGACGAGTTCGCACGCGCCAACCCGGGGACCGGCATCTGCGGGAAGGGGCCGTTCCGCGAGCTGCGGCTCAGCGTCGACGGGCGGACGGCCGGTGCGGTCTGGCCGTACCCGGTGATCTACACCGGCGGGTGGGACCCGCTGCTCTGGCGGCCCACGCCCGGCATCTTCGCGTTCGACCTGCCCGCCTACCGCCTCGACCTCACCCCGTACGTCGGCCTGCTGCTGGACGGCCGCCCGCACAGCGTCGGCATCACCGTCAACGCGGCCGAGGCCCAGAGCAACGACCTCTGGAGCGGGCAGGTCAACCTCTTCGCCGAGACCGACCACGGCGCCGCCCGCACCTCCGGGCAGCTCACCGAGTACCGGGTGGCCCCCGAGGCGACGGTCGGGACGGTCCTGGCCGACCACGGCGGCGGCAGTGGGGACTGGGACGTGACGGCGAACCGGCACGACCTGGCGCGCGGCTGGGTGCAGACCTCGCACGGGCGCATCACCACCGAGGTCCGCGACGACCTCGTGTTCGGCTCGGCCCAGCAGCTGCGCGACAGCGGCAACGACCTGACCCTGCGGGACCGCACCGACCTCACCCGGACCACCGCCACCTGGGGCGCCGGCCCGCGCCGCACCACCACCGTCCACGAGGGCGAGCCGCTGGACGTCACCTACAAGGTCACCCACGACGCGGCCGGCAACAGCGACCAGCGGACGGCCATGGAGCTCGGCTACCACCGCGAGTCCACCACCACCGTCGGGGCCCGGACCACCGAGCGTTCCACCGTCGACCACACGCTGCGCCCGACCGCCCACCGGCACGACGGCGACACCACCGTCCGCACCGGCGGCTCGGCGGAGGACTACCGCAGCACCGGGCCGGACGGGCCGTACCACCGCAGCATCACCACGGTGGACGGCTGGCCCGTGGGGTAGGGCCGGCGGCTGCCGGGGCGGCGGCGGTTCCGAGCCGCCCCGGTGGTCCCCGCGGGGGCGGTTCGGGTGAACGGGGGCGGTGTGTCCGGGACGGTGGCGGGCGTGGCGGCGACAGCCTGTCTGTATAGGTGGCAGTCGGACCGAACGGCACCGCCGAACGCCTCGGAAGGGGACACCATGACCCAGTCGAAGACCAGGGCCGCGCAGAGCGTCGAGGAGGTCATCGAGCGGATGCGGGCGATCAAGGCCCGGCTGGACCCCCGGGACGGCGTGGCCTGTTTCAACCGGATGTACCTGCGGGTCACCGAGCTGGTCGGCGAGCGGCTGGTGGCGGGCTACTTCCAGGACCAGTCGTTCATCGAGCGGCTGGACCTGGTCTTCGCCAACCTCTACTTCGACGCGGTGGACGCGGACGAGACCGGCCGGCCGGTGAACCCCTCCTGGCAACCGCTGTTCGAGGCGAGGGACAACCGGGTGGTCTGGCCGGTCCAGTTCGCCTTCGCCGGGATGAACGCCCACATCAACCACGATCTCCCGCTCGGGATGGTGGCCACCTGTATCGATCGCCGCACCACCCCGGACACCCCGCCCGTGCACGCCGACTACCTCAGGGTGAACGAGCTGCTCGCCCAGGTCGAGGCGGAGGTCCGGGCCTCGTTCGAGGCGCAGATCGTCAAGGTCACCACCGAAGCGGCCGAACCGCTGAAGCACCTCGTCGCCAGCTTCTCCATCGCCGACGCCCGCGACGCCGCCTGGGCCACCACCCAGACCCTCTGGCACCAGCGCAACCTGCGCCCGCTCTACGACGCGACCCTCACCACCGTCACCGCGGGCACCGTCCTGGCGGGCCGGATGCTCCTCACTCCCGTGCTGCCCCCGGTCGACCGGCCAGACGGTGGCGCCTGACGGATCCCACTTCCCCCTGGCCCGCCCGCCGGGGTCAGGCAGTCGGCCCAGTCCGACGGGCGGCGGTCGAGCGGGCCGGTTGGACTGGTGGGCGACCCGTCCCGTCGCAAGGCCCCGCAAGGCGCCGTAAGGTCCCACGGGGTCAGCCGAAAAAGGCCCCCGCAAGGCCCCCGCAAGGCCACCCCCGAAAGGCCCCGCCGATGTCCCAGCCGGTGTCCGCCCCGCCCCACCGCTACGACGACCTGCGCGCGGTGGTCCTCAACTGCACGCTCAAGCGCTCACCCGAACGCAGCCACACCCAGGGCCTGATCGACGTCAGCACCGGCATCATGCAGCGCCAGGGCGTCCAGGTCGACGTGCTCCGCGCGGTCGACCACGACATCGCCACCGGCGTCTGGCCCGACATGACCGAGCACGGCTGGGAGACCGACGACTGGCCGGTCCTCTACAGCCAGGTGATGGCCGCCGACATCCTCGTCCTCGCCGGCCCGGTCTGGCTCGGCGACAACTCCTCCGTGATGAAGCAGGTGATCGAGCGGCTCTACTCCTGCTCCTCGCTGCTCAACTCCGAGGGCCAGTACGCCTATTACGGCCGAGTCGGCGGCTGCCTGATCACCGGCAACGAGGACGGCGCCAAGCACTGCGCGATGAACGTCGTCTACAGCCTCCAGCACCTGGGGTACGTCATCCCGCCGCAGGCCGATGCGGGCTGGGTCGGCCCGGCCGGCCCCGGGCCGTCGTACCTCGACGCCGGGTCGGGTGGTCCGGAGAACGACTTCACCAACCGCAACACCACCTTCATGACCTGGAACCTGCTCCACCTGGCCCGGATGCTGAAGGACGCCGGCGGCATCCCCGCCCACGGCAACCAGCGCTCCGAGTGGGACGCCGGCTGCCGCTTCGACTTCGAGAACCCCGAACACCGCTGACCGCGCCCGACCCGGCAGGCCCCGGATCTGCCCGGGGAGCGGTGTCGGCGCTGTCGACATGGTGCGGCCACTGTTCGTAGACCGTCGGTGGCCATGATGGCGATCTCCCGGCAGCGGGTGAGCGACTCCGGCGCCACGCTGGCCAGAAGACCCGGGCCGCCGCGATCGCTGCCCGCCCCATCGGCCCGTGGGGCTCCACGCTCTACCGTCGGGATGGTGCATGGCCATTCCTTCTCGGGAGTGAAACAGGGCCGGGTCAACCCAACGAGCGGCGCAGGCGTTCCAGAAGTTCCGACCATCGATGCAAGCGCGCGGCCCCCGGATGTTCGGCCGCCACACGGGCTGCTTCCGCGGCCGCGCCGAGCACGCCGTTCTCGTCGGCCCAGCGGTACCAGCCGATGGCCTCTCCATATGCGCCGCGACGTTCATGCGCCCGGGCACCATCCAGAATGGCCGCCGCCTCGCCAGCCTCTCCGGCTCTGCGTAGCCAGGACAGGGCGGCCTGGACGTGCTCGTCGCTGCCTGCCTTCAGCTGGGCCCGGGCGACGCTCCGCATGGCCTGGGGGTTGCCGGCCTCTGCGGCCCGCAGCCGCCAGTCGAATGAGTTGGCCGAGTCCAGTCCCACCAGGGCCAGCATGGCCTCGATCTCCCCGGCCTCGGCGAGAGCGCGGTACAGCCCCATGGCCTGTCTCATCAGCTGTTTGCGCTCGCCAGGGCGGTTGGTCCGGTCGCGCAGTGCGAGGCACAGCCGGGCGGCGTCCCACCGGACGGTGTGGTCATGCAGTTCCTCGGCCTGAAGAAGGCACCGCAAGGCGTCCTCCAGCCGGCCACTTGTCTCGTGTTCCATGGCGGCGGCCCGCAGCGACGCGGGATCCGGCTGCCCTGCTGCCGTCGGCGCCTCGGGCTTCCGGCCAGGCGGAGTCGTGGTCCTTGGCGCGGCAGACTTCGGCCTGCCCGTCTCGTCCCTCCCCACCGTGGGGTTCGGCGCCGTCTGTCCCGCGGCCTTCGTCGGGACGGGACCGGCGGACGCGGGCTCTGATGCCGTGGCCGGGCCGGTGTCGGCCAGTGCGGCGCGAAGGCGTCTCACTTCGCGGGGGGCCTTCGGAAACCCCTTCTCGGCGGCGCGAAGGTACCACTTGAGCGCTTCCTGCCCCCGCCCCGTCTGTTCGAGGATCTCCGCCGTGTCGGTCATGGCGCCGAGCAACCCCTTGTCGGCGGCTGCGCGGAGATGGGCCAGCGCTTCGGTCGGCCGACCCTCCGCGCGATGCCAACGCCCCATCCAGTGCTGTGCCGTCGCGTTGTCCGCAGCGGCCGCCCGACGGTACCAATCGAGTGACTGGGCCTGTTGGTTCGGATCCTTGACCAGGATCTGGGCGGTCATCACCATGGCGTGGGTATGGCCGGCCTCGGCGGCGCACTGGTACCAGGCGAGGGCTTCTTGCTCGCGCTTCGCTCGCTGATGCCAACTGGCGAGTGCCACCATGGAGTTGACCTGGCCGTGGCGAGCTGCGACCTCGTGCTCGCGCATCAGCGCGTCGTCCGCACCGGACACCTGGGCGCGGGCCAGTGCGGCTCGGACGCGGGCCACCGCCTCGGGGGCCTTCTCATGCTTCCAGGCGGCGGCCTTCTCGTACCATTCGAGGGCTTCTGGCAGCTCGCCAGGTTCCTGCTCCAGTAGCTCACCGAGCCGCATCGCGGAGTCGACGAGTCCTCCCTCGGCCGCCCTCCGATGGAGGGGGACGACCTGGTCCTGCCGTTCCGGGAAGTGCTGCTCGATCAGTTGCGCCGCCTCCAGCGCGCCGGTGGGATTACCGGATTCAGCCGAGCGCAGGTACCAGTGCAGGGCTTCCTGCCAGTCACGGACAGTATGGTAGGCGGTCCCCAGCCGGCGCATGGCATGAGAGCTCCCTGCCTCGGCAGCAGCTCGGTACTGGGAACCCGGCCCACCTGCGGACACCTGAGCGGCCGCAGCCTCGTCAGTGGGCGTTGCCGGCGGCTGCGGCGACGGTTCAGTCTTCGGCGCAGTCTGCGCGGGCATCCGGTGCACGGGCCTGGCGTTGGTCGCCGACCGGGTAGTCGCCTCGTGAACCGACGGTCCAGGCGGTGCAGGCGGAAAGTCACGTTCGCGGGCTGGTCGGGCGGCCGGCGACGTGCCGGCGGCTGGGGGCCCTCCGGCACCGGGCCCGGGGCGGGACGGCGGTTCCTGCTCGGGGCACCGATACCGCATGGGCTCGGCCAGGTCAACGGCGAGATCGGACAGCCCGGCCAGCGCGCGTCGAAGCCCGGGTGGCAACCACTCCTGCTCCTTCGGTGACACGCTCGGCGGCAGCAGTCGGGCGAGCTCCTCAGGGGTCGGCCGGTTCTGTGGCGTCGGTTCCAGACAGGGGAGGACGACCTTTTCGACGGCGGACGGCAGGCCGGCGAGCTGCCAGCGTCCGTGCAGGATGTTCGCCCCGATCTGGGTCGCGGATCCCGGCCCGAACGGGTGCCGGTTCAGCGCCGCATACGCCAGCACCAACCCGAGGGAGAAGATGTCGCTCGCCGGCCCCACCCCGGGTTCTTCCTTCAGCTGTTCGGGTGAGGAGAAGGTTTCCGTGCGCGGTGAGGCCCCGGAGCCGGTCAGCGTGACCGCGGCGGGGGAGACGTTCCGTGCGATCCCGAAGTCGATGACGTACGGTCCGTCGCCGGCCAGCAGGACGTTCGCGAGTTTGAGGTCACGGTGCACGAGGTCCGAGGCGTGGATGCTGCGTAGGGCGTCGGCCAGGCCGGTCGCCAGGACTCGCCATGCCCGCTCCGGCAGCGGGGTTCCGCAGTGGTCGAGTGCCTCCGCCAGGTCGACCCCGCGGATGTAACGGGTGGCGAGCCAGGGCTCGGCGGCGCTCGTGTCGGCGTCCACCACCTCGGCGGTGTACGCGCTGTCGACGGCGCGGGCCGCCTCGACCTCCCGGGCGAACCGGCTGCGGAAGTTCTTCGGATTCCTCGCCAGGTGCTCGGGCCGGATCGTCTTGAGCGCGACTCCGCGGCCGAACTCGCTGCGAGCGAAGTAGACGCTCCCCCAGCCGCCCCGGCCAAGCAGGGCGAACAGCCGATACGGCCCGATCGTCTCGGGATCGTTCTCGCTCAGCGGTTCCACCTCGGCTCCCTTCCCCGGTCTTCCGGCCACCACTGCACCCCGGCGAGCGCGTTCTGCGCCCCAGCCTGGCAGTCTCATGAGGCCGCCCGCCTGCGTGTGCCGCTGGACGACCCGTGGCGTCGCACCGGTGTGACGCCGCACGACGCTGGACGACTACTCGACGCTCAGTCTGTTCTGGTCATCTGGTCGTCGTCCGTTGCACGCCTGGGCGGTTTCGCCCGCACGCCCTCGCTGCGTTCCCCCGGCCAGCGTTGGCCACTACGCCGGAGGACGACCCCGGGAACGAGCTCGATCTCGTCATCGGGACCGAACCCTCGGAACAGCCGCTCCCGTAGCGCGCCCTCGGAGCGCTCGTCATGATGAGGTAGGGGCTGCCATGGTGTGGGTTCCCGCCCCGGCCTGAGGGTACGGATCCGACTGCGGGCGGTGCTGGTGTCCAGGACCTTGAGTGTGCCCCGACGCGAGACGATGATCAGGTGGTTCCGGCTGATCCTTCCCCGGCGGTCGTCGGAGAGATGGCGCTCCTCGATCTGCGCGAGGTGGCCGCGCCCGAGGACGGACTCCCGAGTGTCGTCCTCCGTGAGGTTCTCCCAGGCTCGGCAGACGCCGTCGATCATGATCTTGAGCTGCACTCGGGGTCGGCGAGGGCCGAGGTCGTTCAGCAGTGTTCCGTGAGACCGGCAGACCACCCTGCCGGCTCGAATCGCCGGGCTGGGGTTGCAGGGTGTGCGCGGGCAGCGCCAGGACCGCTCAAGGATCTCAGAGCGAGGGCGGCCCCGGAAGTCCAGCAGGTTCCGCGCCTTGAGCTCGTCCCGCTCGCCCTCGCGGGAGATCTCCCGGTCCGCGAACACGCGCATGTCGCGCAGGACCAGCCGGACCGTACCGTCGGCGCCGCGCTTCGGCAGGAGGAAGTGCTCGCGGTCGTCCTGGATCCAGGGGTGTTCGCCCCGGTGCCCCCGGAAGTAGTCGCCGCTGATGACCCTGGTGCCGAACACCTTCGCATGGTCGAGGAGGTTCGGGTCCGCCTTGGCGATCGCGGCGATCAGGCCGCGGTCCCGCCACCCGCGGAGCAGCGCACCTTCGGCGGGGTCGGGAAAGTCGGGGTCGGACCGGCGGTACAGGAGGTTGTCGTCGGCGATCGCGTGGACGGTGACCTCCCGGTCCCCGGTCCAGTCCTGCAACGCCTCGAGGACCAGCCGGAACCGTTCGAGCGAGTTCCGAGTGCCACCTCCGAGCGCCTTCTCGCGCACCACGTTGGAGAGGTCGACCAGGTAGTCCGCCCGGGCCGCCTCACCCCGTAGGTGACGCTCCATGCGGCGGAACGCCGCCAGGTCGCTCGTCACACCTCTCCCGCACACGTCGCCGGATCCATTGTGATGGGAGAGAGGGTACCGGCAACCGGTGCTGCACGCTCCGCAGTTCGCACAGGACGCCTGCGTCCTGGCAGGACCGGAAGCATGACCGTGAGTGCCGTGCAGATGCTGAAGGGTGGCCGGAGTGGGACGCCGGCTGCCGCTTCGACGTCGAGAACCCCGAACACCGCTGAGGACGCAAACGGCCTGAGCTGACCAGGGCGCCGACGTCGATGGTCAGCCGACCTCCGGAGGGGCGGCCGGGGTTCGGAGGAGGTACCCGAGGTCCCGGCGGCGGTTCACGGGGTTGCGCGCAGGGCGTGTTGAAGGCTTGCGATGAACCGGTGGAGGACGGCGCGGTGTCCCGCGGCGCGGGCGGGGTTGAGCTCGCAGACCGAGAGTGCCCGGAAGCGCGGGTCCCGGCAGGCGGTGTCCAGCGCCTCGGACACGGCGTCGAGAGTGGGGCCGCTGTTGCGGCCGTCCGTGCTCTCGGCGAGCGGCGCGTCGGTGAAGTCCAGGACGTCGACATCGAGGTGCACGGCCAGGGGACCGGACGGGAGCGTACTGAGGGCCCGTGTCACCTCGGTCGCCGGCGTGGCGGCGAGATCGATGTGCGAGCCCCATCGCAGGCCCAGGCCTCTTGCCTGCTCGCGTTCCCAGGAGGTGGCGGCCTCGGGGTCGATGCCGAGGAGGTGGACCCGGTCCGGGGTGAGCAGCGGGCGGCGGGCGAAGGCGGCCGCCAGCGGTTCCGCGGCTCCGGGCAGGTCCAGTCCGTGGGCGAGCCCCATCCAGTCGAGGGCGCCGTCGCGGGTGCTCGCGGGCGTGTTGAGGTCGAAGTGCCGGTCGATGTAGAGCAGACCGGCGTCCGGGTCGCCTGCCGTGAGAGCTGCCATCACGCCCAGTGCGACGGTGCAGTTGCCGCCGATGACCAGGACGTCCGCGTCCTCCTCCAGCGCTCGGGCGACGTGGTCGGCGACCGCCTTGACGGCTTGGACCACTGCCGCGAGGTTCTGGGCCCGAGGGTGCTGCGGGTCCGGGGCCCACACGTGCAGCGGCCCGTCCCCGGCGTCCCGTACCCGGCGGCCCGCCGCCCTCAGGCGGTCGATCAGGCCCAGCTCGCGCAACACGCTCGGTGCGGCCTCCTGGCCGGGTGCGTAGCTGCCCGCGCTGGTCGGCGCGCCCACCACAACGAGATCCCGTCGCATCCAGCCATCATCGCCGTCCGCCCGGACGGGCGCGAGCGGGCTGCGCCGGTCCCGAGCACCGCTGACCGCGCCCGACCCGGCAGACCCCCGCGACCTCCGGGGCGGGCGGTCAACGGCCCGGGTCCGGCGGCCGGTCGTCCAGGAGCTGGAGGAGCAGGCCGTCGAGGTCGAGGTGGAGGCGCTCGGTGCCGGACGGCACCATGCGCTCGGTGGCGGCGAGGAAGGTCCGGACGGCTGCGGCCTCCGCCCGGAGGACGACCGTGCCGTTCTCGCCGCCGAGCGCGATGAAGAGGGTCTGCGGGCTCGCCCCCGTGCCCGGGTAGACGGAGACGTCGCCCAGGCCGGCCCAGGCGTCCACGCCGGCGGCCAGCAGGTCGCGGGCGAACATCCAGGTGATCGGTTCGTCGAGGTCGGTGTGGTTGTCCAGGTACACCGCGTACGGCTCGGAGGAGTCGTAGCGCAGGCGGGCGGCGACCGGGACGGTGAGGCCGGGGCAGACGACGGCCCGGAGGACCAGCGGCATGGCGCAGAGCCCGGCGGGCGCGCGCTGGGAGGGGACGCGTGGGGTCTCCGGGCAGGTCACGCCTCCTCCCCGGGGTGCACGGCGGCCGTGCTGCCGCGGCCGGGGCGGAAGAGCGGCGGGGGTTCGGTCAGGTGGCACCACTCCTGGTCGGGGCGGCCGGGCACCATCCGTCCGGCGTTGCGCCAGAGCAGGGCGAGGTGGGCGAAGATCGGGGATTCGCGCAGGATCGTTTCATGCAGAATCGTTTCGTCTAGGGCGTTGCCGCTCGCCCGGAAGTCTGAGCTCATACCGGGAACAACGAGCGGATCCGGCTGCGGCAACACCCCCGCCGCGCGGAAGCGGGCCCGCCCGCGCGCGGCGGGCCCGCCCCGGGTCAGCAGGGACCGTCGTCGGACCAGACGCCCCACTGCCCGCTCGCGGACGGATTCTCGTTCAGCGTCCACCACTTGGCGTGGTACTTGTGGCCGCTGTACGACACCTTGGCACCGCCGGTGTACGTGGTGGCGGCACTCCACGCCGGATCGGTGCAGACCCCCGGCGAGGAGCTGGTCGGCGGCGGGCTGGTCGGGGGTGTGGTGGGCGGCGTGGCCCCGGCGAACCGCACGGTGAACCTGGTGAAGTCCCAGTCGTTCTGCACCACGCTGGAGCACGACCCGGAGAGCCCCGGGTCGACCGTGCCCGGGCACTGGCGGTCCCGGTTGACCGACCAGTACGTGTACCGGGCCAGCTTGTGCGCGAGCGCGAAGTCCAGCACGGTCTGGAAGTCCGCCTGCCGGAAGTACTCGGCGGCGTCGGTGCGGCCGTTCATCAGCGAAACGCCCTCGTGCGCATAGGCGTTGGCCTCGGACCAGCCGAAGGTGGTCTGCAGCAGCCGGTTGAAGTTCACCAGCGCGTCGGTCTGCGCCGCCGCCCCGTTGAACCCGCCGTCGAACGGCATGATCGAGTAGTTGTCCGGGGTGAAGCCCTGCGCCTTGGCCTCGTTGAGCATCTGCTGCCCGAACCACCCGGTGCCGGCGTTGGTCCCGGCCGTGGTGATCGAGACGTACAGCCCCGGGTTGTCCCGCTGGAGGATCCGGGCAGCCCCGATCTCGTTGCGGATCGCGGCCGCGTTCTCGTACTCCGGCTCCTCCAGGTCGAAGTCGACGGCCTTCAGCCCGTACTTGGTGACCACCTTCTGGTACCCGGCGGCCGTGGCCTCCGGCGTCCCGCAGGTCTGGCCCAGCTTGGTGCCGCCGTACCCGCCGACCGAGACGGAGACGTCGCCGCCCTTGGCCCGGATCGCCTGGATCACGGCCGGCATGGTGGTGTCGGTGTCGATCGACGAGGTGCCGCCCCAGGCGGGCGAGCACCCGCCCTTGTCGAGGATGAACGCCAGCTGGAACGCCTTCTGTCCGGTGGCGTCCATCACCGCCGCCGCGTCCGGCGGGCTGTTGTCCTCGGGCATCAGATAGGGCGCCGAGGCGTACCAGTTGCTGCCCGGCCCGGTGCCGGTCTGCGCCGCGTCGGCCGCCGCGACCGCCGGCCCGCTCCCGGCCAGCGCCGCCAGGCCGCCGGCCACCACGCCGAGCACCCCGGCCACCGCGACCGCGGCCTTCCGGTGCCTCGGCTGCCGGTGCTGATGTCCGGGCTGTCGTCCCGACTGCTGTGGGGGAAGAGCACGTTCCATGGGAGACCTCTCAAGGAAACGGCAGGAGGAGGCCCACCCGCGCCAACAGTGGGGGAGACGCGCCGGGCCCCGGGGAGGCCGACGGCAACGCCGCGTCACCGAAGGCCCTCACTGGTATAGACCTGTCCCGAGGGGCCGTCAACCCCCGGGCAGCACACGGCTCCCGGACGCACCGAGCGGGCGGCGGGCCGGTGAGAGGCCGGCCGCCCGCGCCCGCGGCGGCGCCGAAGGCCCGTCAGCCGGTCGGCTAGGCTGGCCGGATGGGTGCGAACGGGGCGGACGAGGGGCGGCAGCCCGTCGCCGTCCGGGCGGCCCTCCGTACGCGGCCGCTGCGGTTCCTCCGGTCGCCCGCCCCGCTGCGCTGCTGGGCGCACGTGCTCAGCGGCGCGGTGCTCGGCCTGCTGCTGTTCGTCGTCCTGGCCGTGCTGTTGCTGGCCGGCCTCGCGCTGTCCGTGGCCGGTGTCGGTCTGCTCGTCCTCCTGCTCGTCGCTCTCGCGGGCCTGCCGGTCGGGGCCCTGGAGCGCCGACGGCTGCGGCTGGTCGAGCCGCTGCCCGTGCCCGACCCGCACCACCCGCTGCCCGGGGCGGGCCGCCGGGCCCGCGTCCGTACCCGGCTGCGCGAGCGGGCCACCTGGCGCGAGCTCGGCTACACCGCCCTGTTCGCGCTGCCGCTGGCCGCCGCCGACCTCGGCCTCACCGTTCTGCTGGCCTTCTCCGGGACGCTGGTCGCCACGCCGGTCGTGGTCTGGGCGCTGGCCCCGGAGACGGTGATGCTGATCCCCGGACAGGCGATCCCGGGCCCGGTCGAGGCCCTGCCCGCGACCGCCGCCGGGCTGGCCGGCCTGCTGTTCTGCGCCTATGCGGGCACCCTGCTGACCATCGGCCGGGTCCGGCTGGTCCGGTTCCTGCTCGGCCCGCGGGACGAGGACCTCGGCCGGCAGGTCCTCGAACTGACCCGCTCACGGGCCCGCCTCGTCGACGCCTTCGAGGCCGAGCGCCGCCGCATCGAACGCGATCTGCACGACGGCGCCCAGCAACAGCTCGTCGCGCTCAGCATGACCCTCGGCCTGGCCGCGTACGAGCTGGGCGGGAGCGGTGACGGCGGCGGGGACAACCCGGCCGCCGCGCTGGTCGAGCGGGCGCGCGGCGAGGCCCGGCAGGCGCTGGAGCAGCTGCGCGGCCTGGTCCGGGGCATCCACCCGCAGGTGCTCACCGACCACGGGCTGGCCGCCGCCGTCACCGAGGTCGCGCTGCGCCACCCGATCCCGGTCGCGGTCGACATCGACCTGCCGGACCGTCTGCCCGGCCCGGTCGAGACGACGGCGTACTTCACCGTCACCGAGGCGCTCACCAACGCCGCCAAGCACAGCGGGGCCGCCTCGATCACCGTCCACGGCCGGGTCGAGGGCGGCCGGCTGGTGGTCCAGGTGACGGACGACGGCCGCGGCGGGGCCGACCCGGCCGCCGGGGCCGGGCTGCAGGGGCTGGCCGACCGGGTGGCGATCCTGAGAGGAAGGCTGATGGTGACCAGTCCGACCGGCGGGCCGACCAGGCTCCGGGTGGAGGTGCCGTGCTCCGGATAGTCATCGCCGAGGACGCCGTGCTGCTCCGGGCCGGGCTGGTCGAACTGCTCACCCGCGGCGGGCACCGGGTGGCCGCCGCCGTCGGCGACGCGACCGCGCTGGCCGACGCGGTGGACGCGGACCGGCCGGACGTCGTCATCACCGACGTCCGGATGCCGCCCGCCTTTCACGACGAGGGCCTGCGCGCCGCCCTCGAACTACGCGACCGGCACCCGGGGCTGCCCGTCCTGGTGCTCTCCCAGTACGTGGCCACCCCGTACGCCACCCGGCTGCTCGGCGCGGCCGGTGCGCAGCCGGCCGGGCTCGGCTACCTGCTCAAGGACCGCGTCGGCGAGGTCGCCGACTTCCTGGACGCGCTCGCGCGGGTGGCCGCCGGGCAGACCGTGATCGACCCGGAGGTGGTCCGGGTGCTGCTGCGCCAGCAGTCGGCGGAGCGGCCGGCCGACCGGCTGACGCCGCGCGAGCGGGAGGTGCTCGGGCTGATGGCGCAGGGGCTGAACAACCAGGCCATCGGCGCGCGGCTGAGCATCACGGAGGCCTCGGTGGTCAAGCACTGCGGCAACATCTTCATGAAGCTGGACCTCGACCCGGCCGAGGGCAACCGGCGGGTACTGGCCGTCCTGGCCCACCTGCGCGGGGAGTAGGCTCCCGGCCCGCGTCCGTGCGTTCCGGGTCGAGCAGTCCGGCCAGCCGGCGCGCGGACGCCTCCCAGGACCACTCCTCCTGCACCCAGCGCCGTCCGGCCGCCCCCGTCCGGGCCCGCTCGGCGGCCGGCGCCCGCAGCAGACTCCCGACCGCCGCGGCGACCCCGGCGGGGCTGCGGCCGTCGACGACCGTGCCGGTGACCCCGTGGAGCACCGCGTCGGGGGCGCCGCCCGAGCGGCCCGCGACCACGGGCAGCCCGGCGGCCGCGGCCTCCAGGAAGACGATCCCGAGCCCCTCGGCCTCCAGCCCGGCCCGCCGGGTGCGGCACGGCATGGCGAAGACGTCCGCCGCCGCGTAGTGGGCGGGCGTCGCGGCGTGCGCGTGACCGCCGGCGAAGACCACCGACCCCGGCTCGGTGTGCCGCCGGGCCAGCGCGCGAAGCCGCCGCTCGTCCGGGCCCTGTCCGACCAGCACCAGGACGGCGCCGGGCGCGGTCCGCCGGATCAGCGGGAGCGCGCGGATCAGGGTGTCCTGGCCCTTGCGCGGCACCAGCCGGGCGACGCAGAGGACCACCGGCCCGCTGGTGCGCGCCCCGACGTCACCCGGGCGGAACAGCTCGGTGTCCACTCCGGGTACCAGCCGCTCCAACCGGGCCCGCGGCCCGAGCGCCGGGGCGATCCGGGCCCGGGTGTACTCGCCCAGGTAGGTGACCACGTCCACGCCGTCACCGATCCGCCGCAGCAGGCGGCGGGCGCCGGGGGTGCGCGCCCACCAGATCTCGTGGCCGTGCGTGGTGGCGACCGTCCGCCCGATCCCGGGGGCCCGGCGCCGCAGGCCGGGTGCCATCGCGGCGAGCGGGGCGGCCGCACCGAACCAGACCCGGTCACAGCCGTTCGCGCGGGCGATCTCGGCGGCCCGCCGGGTGACCCGCGGGGTGGGCAGCAGCGTCCGCGCCCGGTCGCGGACCACCGGGAAGGGAAGGGCGGCGTCGTACGCGGCCGCGCCGGGTTCGGCCGAGGTGTAGACGACGACCTCGCCGGCGGGCAGGCGGGTGGCCAGGGCGTGGACGAAGGTCTCTATGCCGCCCTGCCGCGGCGGGAAGTCATTGGTGACGATGAGAGTGGTGGCCATGGGGTCGGTGCAACCTCGGTTCGGGGATCGGTGGAGTACGGGGGGAGAGGTCCGGGGGCCGGCGGGCACCCGGGCCCAGACGACGAGCACGAGCGGCAGCGCCAGGTAGCCGAAGCGCCCGGCGGGCGCCAGCAGGAAGGCCAGGCAGAGCCCGAGCGCCAGCCGGTCGGCGGCGCCGGCGGCATCCCGCGGCGGGCGCAGCGCCAGCGAGCCGGCGACGCCCAGACCGGCGAGCAGCAGCAGCGCGGCGGAGGCGTACCAGCCGGCCGGGCCGAGGTCCGCGAGCAGCCGCCCGGGCAGCGGGCTGCCGGCCGGCGTGGGCAGCCCGCCGCGCCCGGTGGGAAAGGCGAACACCTGCCGGAGCAGCGGACCGGGCGAGCGCAGTGCCACCGGCAGCACCAGGGCGGCCGTGCCCGCCACGGCGACGGCCGTCGCGCGCAGCGCCGCCCGCCGGCCGGAGGTGGCGGCCAGCAGCGCGGCGGCGACCGCGACCGCCGGCCAGGCCGTCCACTTGAGCGAACAGGCCAGGGCGAGCGCCAGCCCGGCGCGGCCCGGACGGCCCCGGGCGGCGAGGGCGAGGGCCAGACAGCAGAGGCCGGTCATCGGCAGGTCCACGCCGCTGACGCAGAGCGGCAGCGCGACCAGGGGCGAGACGGTCATCAGGGCGAGCCCGCGCCGGTGCGGACGGCCGGTGGCCCAGAGGCAGCCGAGGAACACCGCGGCACACCAGAGCCGGGCATCGCCGAGCAGCCGGGCCGGCCACCCGTCCGTCCCGAGCAGGGCGCGCGGCAGGCCCAGCAGCGCCATGGCCGGCAGGTAGGGCGTGTAGTCGGTCACGCTCCGTGGATCGGCCAGGTAGGGCGAGCCGTGTTCCAGGAGCAGCGCGGCCGACCGCTCGATCACGGCGACCTCGCTCTGCCCCTGGCCGGTGAGCGCCAGCCCGAGCAGCGGTACGACGACGGCGCCGGCCGTCGCGACGGCCACGGAGACCGGCCGGGCCCGCCGCCACGGCAGCACCAGCGTGGCGAAGGCCGCCGCCAGATAGCCGGTCCCCGCAGCCGTTCCCCAGTCGCGGTGCGGCGCGAGCGCGGAGACCAGCGGGAACGCACCCGCCCAGACCGCTGCCGCGAGCCAGCCGGCGCACCACCCGGCTCGTCGGCCGAACAGGCGTGTGGGAAAGGTGAGTTGTCGGGCAGTGGGACCGCTGCGGGCCCGGTGGATCAGCACCTCTCCATTCCAGCGGTGCGGCCCGGCGCGGTCATGACGGCCAGGTCGAGACCCGGGGTCGGGTTTCCCCTACCATCGCTCCTTCGTGCTGACGTTCGGTGTCCTTCGAGTCACGTTCGGTATCCGCGGCCCGATATCGTGGACCACGTGGTGAGGTCCTGGGATGCGGCGGTGGAGCGGGCGCAGGAGCGGCTGGGGTCGACGCCCCGGCTGCGGGCGGTGGAGGAGGGGGAGGGGCGGCGGTTCGCACTCTGGGACCTGGCGTCCCGGGCCGAGGGGGAGCTGGCGGAGCGGGTCGACCCCGGGGCGCTGGGCGCGGACGCGGAACGAGCCCTGCGCGAACGGCTCGGCGAGAGCGGCCGGGAGTGGCCGGACGGCGAGCTGTACCGGCGCCGCTACTGGGTGCTGGACGACGGTGGCGGCGCGCCCGTCGGCACCCTGGCGGTCGACAACTGGACGAAGGGGCCGGGCCAGTTGGCCGTCTCCTCCGTCTACCTGCGGCCCTCGGCGCGCGGCCGCGGGCTCGCCGCCGGCGCGCTCGACGAGGTCTACCGGGCGGCCACCGCCGAAGGCCTGCCCGGCTACCGGCTGGAGGCGCACTGGACCTGGCGGCACGCCGTCCGCTACTACCTGCGGCGCGGCCTCTGGGTGGTCTCCTGGAAGCACGCCCTCGGCCTCGCCCGGATGCCGCAACTCCCGCCCTACCGGGTGGCGGAGGAGGACGGCCGGCTGGTCCTGCTGGTCGCCGGCGGCCCGCAGGGCTGGGTGCCGCTGCTCGCCGCCGGGTGCGAGGGCCGCTGGCTCCGGCTGGACGAGACGGCCGCGTACCGGCAGGCCGACGGCTGGGTCCACCACTTCGCCCGCTCGACCCTCGCCCTCCATCTGGCCCTCGCCGGCCGCCCCCTGGTCCGCGGTCCGCAGTGGTGGGCCGAGGCCTGGCGCTGGGCGGACATCGGCGAACCGGAGGGGCTGGCCTACAGGATCGAGCACTTCGAACAGCTCGCCCGCACCGCCGGCCGGCCGGTAGCGGCCGGGGGCACGGCGGCCACGGACCCCGGCGCGGGGCTGGGAGACTCGGGGGATGGCTGAGATCGAGATCGACGGTGTGCCGGCCGACGCCGGGCGGGTCGCGGCGCTGGGGTTGCTGAACTACGGGCACTTCACCACCCTGCGCGCCGAGGCCGGCCGGGTGCGCGGCCTGGCGCTCCACCTGGACCGGCTGGAGCGGGACTGCCGGACGGTGTTCGGCGCCGGGCTGGACCGGGACATGCTGCGGCAGCGGATCCGCGGTGTGCTGCCGCCGGACGGGCGGGCGGTGATCGTCCGGGTCACGGTGTTCGACCCGGCGCTGGGCCTGGAGCGTCCCGGCGCCCCCGCCGCGCCCCGGCTACTGGTGACCACCCGTCCGGCCCCGGCGTCCGCCCCCGTACCGCTGACGGTCCGCACCGCCGTGTACCGGCGTGAGCTGCCCGAGGTGAAGCACGTCGGGCTGTTCGGCCTGGTACGGCAGCGCCGACAGGCCCAACTCGACGGCTACGACGATGCGTTGCTCGTCGACCAGGAGGGCCGGATCACCGAGGGGGCCACCTGGAACGTCGGCTTCCACGACGGCCGGCAGCTGGTGTGGCCGGAGGGCGAGGCGCTGCCCGGCGTCACCGCCGCCCTGCTCGCCCGCGCCCACCCCGGCCCGCAGCGGCGCGAGCCCGTCACCGTCGCCGGCCTGGAGCGCTTCGAGGCCGCGTTCGCGCTCAACGCGGGCGTCGGCGTCCGCCCGATCGCGGCGGTCGACGGCACCGCCTTCGACCCGGCCCACCCCGCCGTCACCGCCCTGCGCGCCGCGTACGAGCGGATCGCGGGCGACGAGGTCTGAGCCGAACGGGCAGCCCCGGGGTGGGGATAACCCCACCCTGCGTCCGCCAGCGGCCTCCATGGCCCGGGCCGTCCGGCCTTCCTAGTCTGGAACACGTCGATGACCAGCGATGATTCCCGAAGGAAGGCCCCACCATGGCACCCCGCCGCGACCGCCGCCCGACCGAGCAGTACGGGCAGACCGAGCAGTACGGGCGCCCCGCCCACGCCGCGATCGAGCTGCGGGCGGTCCGGCGCAGCTACGGGCGCGGCGCCGAGACCGTGCACGCCCTGCGCGGCGTCGACCTGGTGCTGGAGCGCGGCACGTTCACCGCCGTCATGGGGCCGTCCGGCTCCGGCAAGAGCACCTTCCTGCAGTGCGCGGCGGGCCTGGACCGCCCGGACGGCGGCGAGGTCTACCTGGGCGGCGAGGAGATCACCCGGCTGAGCGAGAACCGGCTCACCAAGCTGCGCCGCAGCCGGATCGGCTTCGTCTTCCAGTCCTTCAACCTGCTGCCGTCGCTGACGGTGATGCAGAACGTGCTGCTGCCGCAGCGGCTGGCCGGCGAACGCCAGGACCGGGCCCGGGCCAAGGAGTTGCTGGCCCAGGTCGGCCTCGGCGAGCACGCCGGGCGGCGGCCGGGGCAGCTCTCCGGTGGCCAGCAGCAGCGGGTGGCGATCGCCCGCGCGCTGATCACCGCCCCGGACGTGGTCTTCGCCGACGAACCGACCGGCGCGCTGGACACCCGGACCGCGCACGAGGTGCTCGGCCTGCTGCGACGCGCCGTGGACACCATGGGCGCGACCGTCGTCATGGTGACCCACGACCCGGTGGCCGCCTCCTTCACCGACCGCGCGCTCTTCCTGGCCGACGGCGCGCTCGCGGGCGAGCTGCACCACCCGGACCCGCAGGCCGTCGCCGACCGGATGGTCAGGCTGGCCGCGCGCCCGGTCGGGGTGGCGGCATGAGCAACGGACTCGCGCGCGCCGCGGTGCGCTTCCGGCCCGCCTCCTTCGCGGGCACCTTCATCGCCCTGCTGTTCGGCGCGGCCGTCATCATGGCCTGCGGCACCCTGCTGCAGACCGGCCTCACGGCCAGCGTGGCGCCGGTGCGGTACGCGCAGACACCGGTGGTGGTCGCGGCCGACCCGACCGTCTCGGTCACCCGCAAGGTCGCCGAGAACACCGAGACCCAGAAGCTGACCGTCCCCGAGCGAGCCCGGGTGGACGCGGCACTGGCCGGGCGGATCGCCGCCCAGCCGGGTGTCGCCGCGGCCCGCCCCGACACCGCCTTCCCGATCCCCGCGGCCGCCGGCCTCCCCGGCCTGACCGGCCACGGCTTCGCCTCCCTCGGCATCGTCGGCCCGGGCGAGAAGCTGGCCGAGGGCCGCGCCCCCGGCACCGGCGAGGTCGTCCTCGACGCGGACACCGCCAGGGCCGCCCACCTCGCCCCGGGCGCCACCGTGACGCTCACCGCGCCCGGCGGCAGCGGCACGTACCGGATCTCCGGCCTCGCGGCCTCGCCGGGCGGCAGCGCACAGCAGGCGTGGTTCGCCGACCCCGTCGCCGACCGCCTCTCCGGACACCCCGGCACGGTCGACGCGATCGCCGTCCGGCCGCGCGACGGCGTGGACGGCAGGACGCTCGCCGCGCAGGTCCGCCAGGCCGTCGGTGGCGAGGCCAAGGTGCTCACCGGCGACGCCCGCGGCGCCGTCGAGCTGCCCGCGCTCGGCGAGAGCCGGACCATGCTGACCGCCCTCGGCAGCTCCTTCGGCGGCGTCGCCACCATGACCGCGGTCTTCGTCGTGATGAGCACCGTCGCCCTGGCCACCGGCCAGCGTGCCCGCGAGTTCGCGCTGCTCCGCGCGATCGGCGCCACCCCGCGCCAGATCCGCCGCACCATCGCCACCGAGGCGATGCTCGTGGCACCGGTTGCCGGCGCGCTCGGCATCCTGCCCGGACTGGCCCTGGCCCGCTGGTGGTTCGGCGAGATGGTGTCCCGCGGCGCCGTGCCCGGGGCCGTCTCGCTGGACGTCGGCCCGGTGCCGATGCTCGCCGCCGTCGCCACCTGCACGCTGGCCGCCCTGACCGCCGGCTTCTTCGCCGCCCGCCGCCCGGCCCGGCTGCGGCCCGGCCAGGCCCTGGGCGCGGCCGCCGTCGAGCCCGGCCGTCCGGGCAGGGTGCGGACCGTCATCGGAGCGCTCTTCACCGCCGGGGCCGTGGCGCTGGCCGGCGTCGCCGCCGGCCTGGACGGGACCAACGCCGCCAACACCGCGCTCGGCGTGGTGATGTGCTTCCTGGTCGCCGTCGGGCTGCTCGGCCCCTGGGTGGCCCGCGCCGCCGCCGGGGTGCTCGGCGCCCCGCTGCGGGCCGCCGCCGGCGCGCCCGGCTCGCTGGCCGCCGACAACACCCGGGCCAACGCCCGCCGGCTGGCCTCCGCGATCACGCCGATCGTCATGGTCACCGCGTTCTGCGGGACCCTGCTCTTCATGCAGGGCACCATCCGCGACGTCACCGGCGAACAGGTGCGCAGCGGCATCGCCGCCGACCACGTGGTCGGCCCCACCGGCCCGGGCCTGCCCGCCGCCACCGCCGACCAGGCGGCCAAGGTGCCCGGCGTGGCCGCCGCCGTCGGCGTGCTGCGCACCGGCGCCGTCTACCGCGACGGCGACATGCTCGCCACCGCCACCGTGCTCGGCGTCAACGGAGACCCGGCGAAGCTGCCCCGCGTCCTCGACCTCGGGGTGAAGAGCGGTGCGCTCGCCGACCTCGGCCGCTCGGCCGACACCGTCGCCCTGGACGCGGCGCTCGCCGACGCCCTCGGCGTCAAGGCCGGCGACCGTGCCCCGCTCTGGCTCGGCGACGGCACCAGGGTCGAGCCCACGGTGGTCGCCACCTACGAACGCGGCCTCGGCTTCGGCCAGGTGCTGCTGCCCCGGGCGGCCGTCGCGGCGCACGTCACCGCCGGGTACGACGACCAGGTGCTGGTCGCGGACGCACCCGGAGCCGACCACGCCGCCGTCGCCGCCGGTCTGGCCGGGCTCGCCGGTACCGGCCCGGCCGCCGTGACCGACCGGGCCGGCTACGCGGCGCAGGTCAACCAGGCCCAGGAGATCAGCGCCTGGGCGAACACCGTGCTGGCCGGCGTGCTGGGCGGCTTCGCGGCCGTCACCGCCGCCAACACCCTGGTGATGACGGTGCTGGACCGGCGCCGTGAGGTGGCGCTGCTGCGCCTGGCCGGGACCACCCGGCGGCAGGTCCGCGGCATGATGCGCTGGGAGGCGCTGCTGGTCGCCGCGACCGGCCTGGCGGTCGGCGGGGTGATCGCCTGGATCACGCTGGTCCCGATCACCCGGGGCATCGCCGGCGCCGCCCCGCACATCCCGGCCGGCACCGCCCTGCCGCTGGCCGCCGGGGCAGTGCTGCTCTGCCTCGGTGCGACCGGCCTGCCGGCGCGGGCACTGCTGCGGTCCCGTCCGGTGGCGGCGGGCGGCGGCAAGCAGTAGCGGGCACACGTGGCGGTGCCGGGACCTGGACCGCCGAGCACGGACGAACGGGCGGTGCGCGATCTCGGCGCACCGCCCGTTCGGGTGAGAAACCGGCCCCGGACCGGCGCATTGGGGTGGTCGCCGGAGACAACGCCCCTGAGGTGCACTGATCGTGATGTCCGATCAGCTACGCTCGCCGCCGCGCCGCCCGTGGCCGAGCCGCCTCCGGGGGCGTTTCCCGTTCCCCTGCCGGCCCCCGTGCCCGCTCCGCGTACCCGTGCCCGTCCCGCCGCCACCCCGGCCGAGCAGAGAGAAGCCCTCCATGAGCAGTCCTCCCGTGGCCCCCGCGCCCCGCTGGCCGCTGATCCTGCTGCGGGCGAGCGCCACCGCGTCGGCCCTCCTGGCCCTCCTGCAGACCGTGCTGGCCGGCGGATTCCTCAACGGCCACTACGAGGCGCTGTCGATGCACGCGGCGGGCGCGACGGCGCTGGCCGTCGTCGTGGTCTGCCAGCTGGTGTCCGGGGCACTGGTCGTGTGGCCCGGCCGCGGCCCGCGCCGGCCGCTCGGCGTCGCGGCGCTGCTGACGGCCGCGGTGATGCTGCAGACCGGCCTCGGCTACAACCGGGCGGTGGGCCTGCATGTGGTGGTCGGGGTGCTGCTGGTCAGCGGCGCCCTGTTCGCCCTGACCGGCGCCTGGCGGCAGCCGCTGCCGGCCCGCCCGGCGGCCCCCGCCGGAGCGGACGGCCCCGGGGACACCGACGGCGCCGGCCTGCTGCCCCGGCCGGGCGGGCACGTGGAGGTGGCCCAGTGAGGCGCCGCCGGTTCCTGGGCATCGGCGCGGCCGCGGTCGGCGCGGGCACACTGGGGGCGTTCGCCGTCCCGGCCGCCGCCCGCCTGCTGACCGAAGGCCGGCCGGGTCTGCTGCTGAACAGCACGGTGCCGCTGCCGGAGGCGTTCCAGGTGCCGCTGCCGGTGCCGCCGGTCCTGCGGCCGGTGAGCACCGACGGCGGCACCGACCACTACGAGATCACCCAGAAGGTCGCCCGGCTGGAGATCCTGCCCGGCCTGCGCACCGAGACCTGGACGTACGGCGGCAGCTACCCCGGCCCGACGCTGGCCGTCCGCTCCGGCCGGCAGACGGTGGTGCGCCACCGCAACGAGCTGCCGGTGCCGTCGGTGGTCCACCTGCACGGCGGGCACACGCCGGCGGAGAGCGACGGCTACCCGATCGACCTGATCCTGCCGGTCGGGTCCAACAGGTCCCCTGCCGCGCCGGGCGCGGCGGGCGCGGCGGGCATGGCGGGCATGGCCGGGATGGCGGGCATGCCGGGCATGGAACACCCCGCCGACCTCCCGCTCGGCCGGATCACCGCCGGCGACCGCAGCTACACCTATCCCGGCAACCAGCGCGCGGCCACGCTCTGGTACCACGACCACCGGATGGGCTTCACCGGTCCCGGCATCTGGCGCGGCCTGTCCGGCTTCCACCTCGTCCACGACGACGAGGAGGACGCCCTGCCACTGCCGCGCGGCGACCGCGACCTCCCGCTGATGCTCGCCGACCGCGCCTTCGCCGAGGACGGCTCCTTCCGCTACCCGGCCGTCGACCCCGCGCTCGCCGTCCCCGGCGTCACCGACGACTACATGAACGGCGTCCTCGGCGACGTCCTCCTGGTCAACGGCGCCCCCTGGCCCCGGCTGGACGTGGACCGCGCCCGCTACCGGCTGCGCCTGCTCAACTCCTCCAACGCCCGCCTCTACCGCCTGGAGCTCGACCCGCAGCCCTCCGGCGGCGGCGCGCTGGTCCAGATCGGCGGCGACGGCGGCCTGCTGGAGGCCCCGCTCGCGCACGACGCCGTCGAGATCGCCCCGGCCGAGCGCTTCGACATCGTGGTCGACTTCTCCCGCTACCCGCCGGGGACGTCCGTCCGCCTGATGAACCGGTTCGGCAGCGAGCGGACCACCGAGGTGATGCGGTTCGACGTCTCCTCCCGCACCGTCTCGGACGACTCGGCCGTGCCCGAGCGGCTCTCCGACTTCGAGCGGCTCGACCGGGCGGCCGCCGTCACCACCCGTACCTTCGGGTTCCGCCGCAGCCGCAGCGACGGCTGGACCATCAACGGCCAGCCGTACCGGCCGGGCCGCGCCCTCGCCCGGCCCGCCCTCGGCACCACCGAGATCTGGCGCTTCTTCACCGACCTGCACCACCCCGTCCACCTCCACCTGGACCCGTTCCAGGTGCTCTCCCGCAACCGCGCGGACCCGGGCCCGTACGACGCCGGGTGGAAGGACACCGTCGACCTGCGGCCGGCGGAGTCGGTGGAGGTGCTGGTCCGGTTCACGGACTACCCGGGCGCGTACATGCTGCACTGCCACAACCTGGAGCACGAGGACATGGCGATGATGGCGGACTTCGTGGTCGAGTGAGGGCCTTCGGGTCCTTCGGTGGGGCCGGCGGGGCTTTCCGGGGCCGCCGTGGCTTTCCGTGGCTTTCCGGGGCCGCCGTGGCCGTGGGGGCCGTGGGGGCCTCACCCGTTCGGCCGAGTGCGGGCGGGCGGGCGTGCCGCGCACCCGCCCACGCCTCGACATGCCGGGCCCCGGCAGGTGACCTACCGTCGCGAAGAAGGGAGATGACACCTGCCGAGCGGGATGCCACTCGCGGGCAGAGCCGCCACCCGCCGACCCGGGACGCCGCCCGCCGGCCGGGACGCCGCCCGGCGGAAGAGCCGCCCCGCCGACCGAGGAGCCGCGCATGACCACTTCCGCCGAACGCCGCCGGCGTGGCCGGGCCGCCCGTGACCGGGTCTCGCGCTCCGCCCACGGCCGCTGGATCCCGGCCGCCGACCGCCCGGACCCGATCGTCGTGCTGGAGCAGCAGGCCGTCGACCGGGTCCCCGAGCTGCTGCCGATCCGCTACGGCCGGATGGCCGACTCCGCCTTCGCCTTCCTTCGCGGCTCCGCCGCCGTCATGGCGGCCGACCTCGCGGCCGGCCCCGACACCGGCATCACCGTCCAACTATGCGGCGACGCCCACCTGTTGAACTTCGGGGTGTACGCCTCGCCGGAGCGCGCACTGCTCTTCGACCTCAACGACTTCGACGAGACCTACCCGGGGCCGTTCGAGTGGGACGTCAAACGTCTCGCCGCCAGCGTCGCCGTCGCGGCCCGGGACAACGGTCACGACGAGGAGCGCGTCCGCCGGGCCGCGCTCGCCGCCGTACAGGGCTACGTCAGCGCGATGCGACGGCTGGCGGCGATGGGTGAGCTCGACGTCTGGTACGCCCGGATCGACTCCGAGGACCTGCTCCCGCTCGTCCGCAAGCCCAAGCACCGCAAGCAGGTCGAGGCCGGACTCGCCCACGCCCGCCGCCGCACCAGCCTGCAGGCCTTCGAGAAGCTCACCGAGGAAACGGAGGACGGCCGGCGCCGGATCATCAGTGAGCCGCCGCTGATCGAGCCGCTGCCGAGGAACGAGCTCCGCCGCGTCGGCAAGATCTTCAGCGACTACCGCGCCACCCTGGCCGAGGACCGCGGAGTCCTGCTCGACCGCTTCCACTTCGTCGACGTGGCCAGCAAGGTGGTCGGCGTCGGCAGCGTCGGCACCCGCTGCTTCATCATCCTGCTGGAGGGCCGTGACACGGACGACCCGCTCTTCCTCCAGATCAAGGAGGCCGGCCGGTCCGTCCTGGAGGAACACCTGCCGACCACCCGCCCGCACGCCGAGGCGCCGATCGCCCACGGGGGTCAGCGCGTCGTCACCGGTCAGCGCCTGATGCAGGCCGCCAGCGACATCTTCCTCGGCTGGACCACCGGCCCCGCCGGTCGTCACTTCTACGGCCGCCAACTGCGCGACATGAAGGGCTCGGCGGACGTCGCCGACATGACGCCGTCCGCCCTGCGCTCCTACGCCGACCTCTGCGGCCGCGCCCTGGCCCGGGCCCACGCCCGCTCCGGCGACCGCCTGGCCATCGCCGGCTACCTCGGGACCGCCGACACCTTCCCCGAGGCGATCGCCGACTTCGCCGGCCACTACGCCGACCAGACGGAGGTCGACCACGCCGAGCTGCTGGCCGCCATCGCGGACGGCAGGGTCACGGCCCGGCGCGACATCTGACGTGTGATCATGTGAGCTGCGGCTCGGGCGGGAGCTCAGGCAAGCCCGGGCAGGAGCTCGGCGAGCCGCCGGAGCTGCTCGCGATGGGACGGCAGGTCGAGCGCGCCGAGCCGGGCGACGACGTGGCGCGCGCCCGCGTCCCGGTAGCGGGCGAGCGCGGCCGAGACGTCCTCCGGGGTGCCGGTGACCACCGCCTGGATCTTCTCCAACTCCACCAGCGGCATCCCGTAGTTGGCGTGTGCGTAGGCGTCCAGCGCCTCGCGGCCGCTCGCCACGTCCGTGTCCACGCGGACGGAGACGAACAGCGCCGGGGTGATGTCCGCCGCCGGACGCCCGGCATCGGCCGCCGCCTTGTGGACGTCCGCCAGCCCCGAGCGGTAGTCGGCCGGGTCGGGCGGGTAGGGCAGCCAGCCGTCGTACAGCCGCCCGGTGCGGGCGAGCGCCGCCGGCGTCGCGCCGCCGAGCCAGACCGGCGGGCCGCCCGGGCGGAAGGGGGCGGTCGCGGCCGGGATCGCGGCGAAGTCGTGGAACTCGCCGTGGAACTCGCCGGCCCCGCTCCACAGCGCCCGCCAGAGCGCCACCGTCTCGTCCAGCCGGGCGAACCGGCGCGCCCACGGCACCTCCGACAGCTCGTACAGCGGCTGCCCGAACCGCCCGGGGAAGCCCGCCCCGACCGCCACCGCCAGCCGGCCGCCGGAGAGCAGGTCGATCGAGGCGAGCGCCTGCGCGGCCTGGATCGGCCGGCGGAGGAACGGCAGCAGCGCACCGGTGCCGAGGATCACCCGCTCGGTCACCGGGGCGAGGGCGGCCAGCATGGTGAGCGTCTCGATGCGCGGGCTGAGCAGGGAGTCGTTGGCGAAGAGCGATGAGTAGCCCGACTCCTCGGCCTGCCTGGCGAAGGCGATCAGCTCGCGCGGGTCGCTCTCGGTGCCCCACTGGGCCTTGCCGGTCGGGAGAAGTACGCCGATGTCCATGCCGGTGATCGTCCCCGGTGGCCGGTAGTGCCACAATTCCCTTGAAGGAATGGCGAGTACGCCGTGGCTGCGGCTACAACTGGCCTGTGGAATTCTCCCAGACGCTCCGCGAGCGCCGCACCCGCAGCCGTATCAGCCAACTCGACCTCGCCACCCGCGCGGGCACCACCCAGCGGCACCTCAGCTTCATCGAGTCCGGGCGCTCGGTGCCCGGCCGGGGCATGGTCGTCCGGCTGGCCGAGTCCCTCGACCTGCCGCTGCGTGAGCGCAACGAGCTGCTGCTGTCGGCCGGTTACGCCCCCGCCTACCCGGAGAGCCGGCTCGACAGCCCCGACCTCGCCCCCGTCCGGACGGCCATCGAGCACATCCTCGCCGGCCATCAGCCCTATCCCGCCCTGGTGGTGGACCGCAGGGGCGATGTCGTCGCCGCCAACGCCGCCGTCGACCTGATCACCGAGGGCGCGGCCCCCGAGCTTGTCGGCCCCGGCACCAACGCCTACCGCCTCGCCCTCCACCCCGACGGCCTGGCCCCGCGCATCCTCAACTTCGCCGCCTGGGCCCGCCACATCGTGGAGCGGACGGCGCACCTCGGCGAGCTCCACGCCGAACTGGCGTCGTACGTGCCCGAGCTGGAGGACATCGGGGCCGACCACCTGGGCTTCGCGGTGCCGCTGCACCTGCGCACCTCGCGCGGCGACCTCCATCTGATGACGACGGTCACCACCTTCGCGACCGCCGTCGACATCACGCTCGCCGAGCTGAAGCTGGAGGCCTTCCTCCCGGCGGACGAGGCGACGGCGGCCGCGCTGCGGGCCGAGAGCGGCACTCAGGCGCCGGGAAACATGTAGTCGGTGGTGACCCGGTCCTCGTCGTCGAGCAGCAGGACCTCCAGCCCGCTCCCGACCGGCTCGCCGCCGTCGACGGGGACCATCTCCCAGGTGAACCTGAGGCAGTCGCGGAGCCGGACGGCGGTGCCCCTCGCCCGGAAGGTGAACTCCCCGGGGGCGACGAACTCCCGGTGGCTGCGGGAGACCCGGGTCTCGATCGCGTCGTACCCCGCCGCCTCCAGTGCGGTGTCCTCGAAGCCCAGCTCGGCGGCCCGGTCGCGGATCTCCACCGGCGGCTGGAGGACGTGGACGCCGCCCTCCGCCCAGACCAGCTCGATCGCCTTGCGGCGCAGGGCCGGGTCGGGCTCGGTCCAGAGGGCGATGTAGCGGTCGGCGATCTCCTGGGCGGTGAGGGTGGTCATGCTGTGCTCCTCGCGTTGTGTCGGCGGTGTGCCCGGGCGACACCCATCCTGCGGGGGGCGGGTGATGGCAACAATTCCCGGCGGGGAATGGCCCGGCGACCGGCGGGGTGGCCACCCCGCCGGTCGGCGGAATGACGCGGCGCTGACACCCGCCGAAGGTCCGGTGCGGCGGAACCGCCTCGCCCCAACTCGGTTGCCAGCGGCCTTGATTGACGAGGTCTTGACGATTCGTTCACAGTTTGCATGTCTTCGACAATCTTATTCCTCGTCAGTAACATGGCGGGTGCGCGGCTGTTCGAGCCGCTGCTGAAGCCACTGGTCCCGGGCGCCCGTGTGCGCGTCCGCCACTTCGAAAGAGCTTCGTTGAAGAGTCCCCTCGGCACGGCGGTCCGCCCTGCCCTCGTTTCGCTGTTGCTGCTCGGTGTCGCTGCGTGCGGCCCGACATCGGGCGCGCAGCAGGCCGCCCCGGCCACCTTTGAGCCCGCCGGCGCCGCGGCCCCGGCCACCGCCTCCTCGCCGGCGAGCCCGTCGGCGGCGCGGGCGTCCGGCGCGCCGCACGCCCACGCGTCCAGCCCGGCCGCCGCCGCGCCGAGCTCCGGCCGCCCGGCGGCCGGCAGCCTGCCGGTGACGGCCGCCCAGCCGGGCGTCCGGCAGGCGGCCATCGGCGCACCCGGGAAGGACGGCGCGGCCGTCGCCCCGGAGGCGAAGAGCCTCCAGCTCACCGCGTACGACCCGGCCGCCGGCACGGCGGTCCTGGCGGCTGCGGGCGGCCCCTCGGCCGGCCCGTCCGCGAGCGCTTCGGCGAGCGCGCCGGCGAGCTCGGCCGCGAGCCCGTCGGCCCCGTCCGCGGCGCCGACGCCGGCCGACGTCGTCAAGCCGGGCCAGCTCCTCGCCAGCCCGCCGACCGATGCCGCGCCGCAGGGGGCGCTGGTCGCGGTCACCGCCGTGAAGTCCGCCGGTGGCGGTTCCGTCACGGTGTCCACCCGGCCGGCCACCCTCTCCGAGCTGCTCGGCAACGCCGAGGCGGACGGCAAGGTCCCCGTCGACCCGGCGGCGATCAAGGTGACGCCGCTGGTCAAGGACCTCAAGGCGACCGTCGCCCGGGAGAACGGCACCACCAGGGCCGACGCCTCCGGCACCCTGGAGGTCGACGTCAAGGCGCCGATCCCGCTGCCCGACGGCCTCAGCGCCGACGCCTCCGCCTCGCTCCAGCTCCACCCGGCCCTGCACTTCGCCTACCACGGCGCCGGCATCGGCAGCCCGCGCACCGCGTCGATCGGCTTCGACCTGGGCGCCCACGCCCAGTGGAAGGTCAGCGGCGACCTCGCCCGCAGCACCGGCTCCGCGCCGATCCGCCTGCCGTTCGCCAAGCTCCAGGCCAGCCCGGTCGTCACGGTGGCCGGCCTGCCGGTCGTGGTCAACCTCGGGCTGACCTGCTACCTGGAGATCGGCGCCGACGGGAAGATCCACGTCGAGGCCGAGCAGGAGATCACCGGCACCTGGGCCGTGCACGCCGACTACACCGGCGGGCGCGGCTGGACCTCCTCCACCGACGCGGCCGACACCAAGGTCTCCCCGGTGCACGTCCGCCTCTCCGGCACGGCCGCCGTCCGCGCCGCCCTCGCCGCCGAGGTCAGCGTCGGCCTCTACGACACGGTCGGCGTCGAGGCCACCGTCGCCCCCTACCTGCGGGCCCAGGCGGACGGCTCGCTTGCCGTCGACGTCCCGGGCGGCACACCGCGGCTCCAGGGCAGTTGGGCCCTCCTCGGCGGCGTCGACCTGAACGGTGCGCTCACCGCCCACCTGAAGATCTTCGGCACCCCGATCATCGAGGGCAAGCTCCCGCTGCCGCCGTTCCACCGCGAATGGCCGCTGCTCTCGGGCGCGTTGCCGTCGGCCTCGCCGAAGAGCTGAACCACTGCCGAAACCGTGAACCCCGGGCCGATCGCGTCGGCCCGGGGTTCGCTGCTGTCGTGGTCTCGACGGACGGTGACGTGGGTGTCCGCCCAGCCGGTGTCGCTGCCGCCCCGGGCGGGTGCCGGGGCGGCCCAGCCGGGCCGGACGTCGGCCGACCCGTGCCCTCGGCGACGGCGGGGCGGGAGATGGCCTGGCCCGGTGATCATCCCGCTGCCGCCGGGCGAGCTTGGCGGGCGTGCGCTGCTGGGCGGGCGGCGTGACGGATGCGGTGGTGCCTCGCGGGCTTTCGCCGCTGCGGAGGAGATCGGTCCGGCCGACTTCCCGTGCGCGGGGGGGCTCAGCTCATCGCCCAGACATAGGGGTCGTGCGGGACGGGCTGTGCGGGTCGAGCCGGCGGCGGGGCGTGAGGGACGGTTGTGTCCAGCAGGCCGGTGTAGGCGGTGAGGGCCTCCGTCACCTCCGCGGCGGTGACGCGGCGGCCCGGAGGGCCGTCCGGCGCGGTCCTGCGGCGTTGCTCGGCCAGCGCTGCCGTGAGGCTGTTGACCACCTCGCCGTAGCGGCGTGTCAGGACGAGGTCCTGCGACGCGGTGGCCGAGTCGAGGTGACGCCGGCGTTCGGCGAGCTCCAGTTCGTAGGCGTCGGCGACCGGATCGGTGTGTGGAACGACCGTGCGGGCGCCCGCCACGGCGGCCGCCTGGTCGAGCAGGTCGATCGCGGAGCCCGGCAGGGCCTGGCCGGGCAGGTGTTCGCGGGCCAGGGCGGCCGAGGCCTGGAGCGCTTCGTCGGTGATCGCCACATGGTGATGCTGCTCCAGCCGGGGACGGGCGCGCGTGAGGATCTCCTGTACCTCGTCGACGGAGAGCGCGTCGATCTCCAGCGGTTGGAGGAGCCGGTCGAGGCTCGGGTCCGGTTCCCGTCGGCGGAACTCCGACGTCGTGCAGGCCGCGATGACGGAGACGCCGGCGCCGGCGAGCGCGGGCCGGAAGAAGGCCAGGGTCTCTGCTCTGCCGTCGGGGGTGTGCAGGACGGTGAGCGCGTTGTCGAGGAAAAGGATGAGGCCGTCACTGCGCTGGAGCTCTGCGAGCAGACCGGACATCAGCTCGGCGAACCGGCCGTGGTACTGGGGATCGGTGAACAGGGTTCCGGCGTCGAGCGAGTGGACGCGTCGGCCGGTGAAGGCCTCCGGCGCTGTGCCGGCGGCCGCGGCGTGGGCGAGTCCGGCCACGATGCTCGCCTTCCCCACCCCGGGGTCGCCGACCAGCAGCGGGACGTTCCGCTGCCGCCGGGAGAGGATCTGGATGATCCGCTTGATCTCCGTCGTCCGGCCGACGACGGGATCGAGTTCGGAGACGAGTGCCGCCCGACTGAGGTCGCGGGAGAACCGGTCCAGCAGCGGCGTCGCAGCAGGCGGTGGCGGGCCCGGATCGGCCGCGGAGCCCGACAGGGCCAGCACCTGCCGGCGCAGGCGGTTGGGGTCGACGCCCATTTCGGCCAGGACTTGGATGCCGATGCCGTCGCCCTCGCGGAGCAGGCCGAGCAGTATGTGCTCGGTGTCGATGTGGTTGCGGCCCAGCCGCACGGCCTCCCCGGACGACAGTTCCAGGGCCGTCTTCGCCCGGGAGGTGAGGGGGATGTAACCGGCCATGGCCTCCTGGCCCTGGCCCATGAGCTCCACGACCTTCCCGTGGACGGAGCTGTAGGAGAGGCCGAGGCTGTTCAGGGCTTCGGCAGCGGTACCCACACCTTCGTTGAACAAGGCCAGCAGGAGGTGCTCGGTTCCCACGCAGGTGTGCCTGAGCATCCGGGACTCGTGCTGAGCCAGGCCGATGACCCGTCGAGCGTCGTCGGAGACGAGGACGTTGGCTGTGCTCATCCCCTCGCCTCATCGTCGCCGAGAGCCGCCAGATCCGCCCGCGCCCGCCGTGTGTGCGGGTGGTCGGGGCCCAGCACCCGCTCCCGCTCCGCCACCAGCTGCCGCAGCAGCGCCGCCGCCTCGTCGGCCGCCCCGGAGAGTGTGAGGTTGCGGGCGAGCATGTGCCGGGTGCGGAGCGTGTGTGCGTGCTCGACGCCGAGGACGCGGCTGCGGTCGGCGAGCAGGACGCGCAGCATGGCGACGGCCTCCTCCCGGTGGCCCGCCTCGCCGAGGTTCACGGCGAGGAACTGCCGGGTGCGCAGAGTGTCCTCGTGCTCGGGGCCCAGTACGCCGTTCTGGTCGACCAGGAGCAGCCGCAGCAGGCGGGCCGCCTCGGCAGGGTCTCCGGCGCCACCGAGACTGTGGGCGTGTGACTGTCGGCCGAGCAGGGTCTCCTCGTGCTCGGGGCCGAGGACGCGGACCGCCTCGTCGAGGAGGGCGCAGAGCGTGTCCGAAGCCCCCTTCCAGTCACCGAGCGTGCCCTGACTCACCGCCGAGACGCGCCGCCTGCGCAGCTCTCGCTCAGCCGCTGCCGCGTACGCGCGGTTGACGCCGAGGGCGGTCAGGCCCGCCGTCCGGGTACCGCGGTTGAGCGGAACCGGCAGGCCCTCGGCGGTCATCGTGGCTGCGAGCCGCCGGTAGAGGTCATCCACGGTGAGGAGTTCGGGGCCGCCCGCCACACCCTCGCGCAGCAGGCGGATCAGCCGTCCGGAGAAGGCAGTGTGGTCCTCCCCGGGCAGCGAGAGGGCGACCTGGTCGCGCTGGGCGGAGGTCAGGACGTACGTCCCCTCGACCTCCAGGCGGTTGAGCCGGTCATCGTCCCCGCCCGCCATCGAGTCGGTGACGACCCGGCCGGAGAAGCAGCAGTCGAGGATGATGATCTTCGAAGCGGCCCTGCTGTCGAGCACCGCACCGCGCAGTTTGTCGTACTCCAGTGAGCTGAACCATGGGGTCTCGAACGCGCTGTCCGGTAAGGCCAGATAGAGGTCGTGGCGGCGTCCGGCGACCAGTCCGTGCCCGGCGTAGTAGACGAGCAGCAGGTCCTCGGCCTCCTGCACGGCGGTGTGCAGCCGTTGGCCGATGCTGCGCAGGTCGCCGTCGTCCAGCAGCACCGTGCAGTGGCCGGCGGGCACCAGCCCGTGGAGGGGGTCGGTGAACAGGTCGGCGAGGTCGTCGATCGTCTGCCGTACGGCGGCGAGGTCCGGGAGTCTCGGGTCGGAGTAGCTTCCGGCGCCGATCAGGACGATCCGGGACCGCTGGGGATCCGGAAGACGCACGTCACTCCTGCTCGGGTGCGCTGCCGTCCAGTACCTGGCGCAGGACGGCCTCCAGGTCCTTGCCGCGGATCCGCTTGGCGTCGAGCTCGACGGTCTCGCCGCCCGGCCGCCGGATCTTCAGCCGGACGTCGCTCCGCTTGGGCTGGGCGAACCAGGTGCGCAGTGAGGCGGCCAGCACCGAGACGGCGCCGCCGGCCCCGGCCGCGACCGTCACGAGGTCCGCCACCGAGCCGAGTTCGCCTGGTGCCGGTGCCGCACCGGTCAGAGTGACGCCGGCCAGCCCCGGTTCCCCCCGAAGCCAGTCCGCGAGCGACTCGGCCTCCGCGGCGGTCTGCTCACCGGTCACCGACATCTGCACGTCCACGGCGCCCCCCAAGTGGCCTGGAAATGAATAAAGTCGATGCCGAAGTCTACTGACCCGGGTGGCCCGCAGGGCCGGAAACGGGCGGGAGATAGCCTGGCCCGGTGATCATCCCGCTGCCGCCGGGCGAGTTCCGGGCCTACCTGTTCGACTGCGACGGCACCGTCGCCGACTCCATGCCGCTCCACTACCGCGCGTGGAAGCAGGCGCTGGACGAGTGGCACTGCGTGTTCCCCGAGGAACTCTTCTACGCCTGGGGCGGCCGGACCGTCGCCGGCATCATCGCCTCGCTCAACGAGGAGCAGGGACTGGCGATGCCGGTGGAGGCCGTCGCGCGCCGGAAGGAGGACCTCTACGGCGGGCTGTTGCCGCAACTCACCGCCGTGCCCGGCATTCTGGCGCACGTCGAGTACGCGCACGGCCGGCTGCCGAGCGCGGTGGTTTCCGGCAGCGCCCGGGAGTCCGTCACGGCGTCGTTGACCACCCTCGGGCTGCTCGACAGGTTCGACCTGCTGGTCTGCGCCGGCGACTACACGAACGCGAAGCCCGACCCCGAGGCGTTCCTCCTCGCGGCGGAGCGGCTCGGGGTCCCGCCGCAGGACTGCCTCGTCTTCGAGGACACCGACCTGGGGATCGAGGCCGCGACCGCCGCCGGCATGGCGTCCGTGCGCGTCCCCCCGCCCCAGGAGCGCTGAGCGGCTCGGAGGCGGGCGCAGGAGGCCCGGCGGGGCCGGCCTCCTGCGCCGGGGGCGTCGGCGTTCTCCGGTCAGGCCGGGGCGAGCAGGTGGAGGGCGCCCGGGGCGACGGTGACGTCGATCGGCAGCGCCGCCATGAACTCGCCGTCCGCGTAGGCGGTGATGCCCGGCGACTCGATGCGGAGCGAGGCCGTGCGGTGGGTGGTCACCTCCGGGCGGTCGACGTGCGTGCCCTTGAAGAGGGTGGGGAAGAAGCGGGCGATCCTCAGCCGCGGCATGGCGGCGACGAGGGTGAGGTCGAGCAGGCCGTCGGCGGGGTCGGCGGTGGGGCAGATGAGCATGCCGCCGCCGTAGCTGGTGGTGTTGCCGACGGCGGCCAGGGTGAGGTCCTGTTCGATGACCGTGCCGTCGGCGAGGGTGATGCGGAAGGGCAGCGGGCGCAGGTTGGCGAACTCGACCAGGATGGCGAGGTTGTAGCGCATCCGGCCGCGTGGCCAGCGGAGCCGGTTGGTGCGGTCGCTGACGAGGGAGTCGAAGCCGCTGGCGAGGACGGAGCCGAACCAGCGTGACGTGCCGTCGGAGGCCGTGACCCGCCCGAGGTCCACGGCGCGGGTGTGGCCGGCGGCGATGACCTCGGCCGCGGCCTCGGGTGCGCCGCGCGGCAGCCCGTACGCGCGGGCGTGGTCGTTGCCGGTGCCCGCCGGGACGACGCCGAGCGGGACGCCGGTGCCGGCTGCCGCCTGGAGGCCGAGGTTGATCATGCCGTCCCCGCCGGCCACCACCAGCGCGTCGCAGGTGCCGGAGGAGACGGCGGCGTGGGCCAGCCGGAGGGAGTCCTCCGGCGAGGAGCCCGCCCGTTCGTCCACCTCGACGCCGAGGGCGCGCAGGCGGGCGGTGGCGCGGCGGGCCGCCGGCTCGGCGTGGCCGGCGGCCGCCGCGGGGTTGGTGAGGAGGACGACGCGGCGGACGGCGCCTCTCGGGCCGCTCATGCGCCCACCTCGCTTCGTTCGGCGCGGGCCCGGGCCCGGGCGCACCCCTCGACCGTTCGCCCGCTCAAGGGATCAGCTTTCCGGGGTTGAGGATGCCTGCCGGGTCGAGCTCGGCCTTGACCGCGCGCAGGATCCGGATGCCCAGCTCGCCGATCTCGTCGGCCATCCAGGGCCGGTGGTCGGCGCCGACGGCGTGGTGGTGGCTGATGGTGCCGCCACCCGCGACGATGGCGTCCCCGGCGGCGCGCTTGGCGGCGGCCCACCGCGTGAGCGGGTCCTCGCCGAGGGCGGCGACGACGGTGAAGTAGAGCGAGGCGCCGGTCGGGTAGACGTGCGAGATGTGGCAGAGGACGAGCGCGCCGGGGAGGGCCTCGGTCAGGGCGGAGGTGACGGCGAAGCGCAGGTCGGCGAGCCGGCGCCAGTCCGTCGCCGTCTCCAGCGTCTCGCAGAGCGCGCCCGCGGCGAGCAGCGAGTCCCGCAGGTACGGGGCGCTGAACCGGCCGTGCTCCCAGGCCCGGGCGGGCGCCTCGCCGAGGGAGGTGCCGCCGGCGGCCAGCAGGACGGCCCGGGTGAGCTGGTGGCGGGTGGCGACCTGTTCGGCGGTGCCCTCGAAGACGGTGACCGCCAGGCAGCCGCTGACGGCCGGCTCGCCGCCGATCTTCTCCGTCATGGCCAGGTTGACCATGGTCTCGGCCTCGTCGGAGAGCCGGATGACGGTCGGGCCGGTGTCCTGCTGCTCGACGGCGCGCAGGGCGGCCGCGCCGGCGGCGAAGTCCGGGAAGGACCAGGCCTCGTAGGCCTTCACGGCGGGCACCGCGTGCACTCGCACCCGGACGGCGGTGATCACGCCCAGCGTGCCCTCCGACCCGAGGAAGAGCTCGCGCAGGTCGGGGCCGGCAGCGGAGGCGGGGGCGCGGCCGAGGTCCAGGACGCCCGCCGGGGTGACGACGCGCAGGCCGCGCACCATCTCGTCGAAGCGCCCGTACCCGGCGGAGTCCTGGCCGGAGGAGCGGGTGGCGGCGAACCCGCCGATGGTGGCGAAGCGGAAGCTCTGCGGGTAGTGGCCGAGCTCGAAGCCGCGCTCGGCGAGCAGAGCCTCCGCCGCCGGGCCGGTCAGGCCCGCGCCGAGGACGGCCTCGCCGGAGGTCTCGTCCAGGTCGAGGAGCCGGTCGAAGCGGCGCAGGTCGAGCGAGACGACGGAGCTGAGCCCGCCGCGCTCCGGGTCGAGCCCGCCGACCACGCTGGTGCCGCCGCCGAAGGGGACGACGGCGATCCGGCGCTCGGCGCAGAGCGCGAGCAGCGCGGTGATCTCGTCCTCGCTGCCGGGCAGCACGACGGCGTCGGGCGCGTCCTGCGGCTCGCGGCTGCGGCGGCGCAGCAGGTCGGGGGTGGACTTGCCGCCGGACCGGGGGAGGCGGTCGGCGTCGGCGGCACTCACATGGGCCTCGCCGACCACGGCCGCGAGCGCCTTCAGGTCGTCCTCGGCCAGCCGCGAGGGGTGCAGCACGACCTCGTCGGCGGCCGGGCCGGGGGCGGCGTCGCCGGTGACGCCGAGGGCGGCGGCGAGCAGGGCCTTGATGTCGGCGGACAGCTCCTTGGCGAGGGCCGGGTCGCCCCAGGCGTCCCACTTCATCGGGGGGAGCGGCAACGCGGCGCCGGCCGGTCCCGCTTGCTTCTCAGGTGCCATGCGTTACAGTTTCACACATCATGTCAAGTAGTAACGCGAGCTCAGGCGGTTCCCACGGCGCAGGCACCCCGGGTGGCCCTGGCGTTCCGGGCACCCCCGGCACCCTCGGCGGCGCCGGCACTCCCGGCGGTGCCCCGGAGCCCCGCTCCACCGACGACGCGATCCTCGACGCCGCCGCCGAGCTGATCGTCCACCTCGGCGTGCGCCGGACCCAGTTGGCCGAGATCGCCCGCCGTGCCGGGGTCAGCCGGCCGACCGTCTACCGGCGCTGGCCGGACGTCCGGGCGGTCATCGGGGCTCTGCTCACCCGCGAGATCCGGGCCACCCAGGAGACGGTGGCGCTCGCCGGCGAAGACCGCGAGGCCCTGGTGGACGGGGTGGTCGAGGTCGCCGTCCGGCTGCGCGACCACCCGGTGCTCGGCGCCCTGCTGCGTTCGGCCGACTCCGACACGCTCTTCGAGTACGTCGTGGAACGGCTCGGCACCAGTCAGCGCGGCCTGATCGAGGCGCTGCGCGCCGGCATCGAACAGGGGCAGGCCCACGGCTCGATCCGGGCCGGCGAGCCAGTCGAACTGGCCGCCATGGTGCTGCTGATCGCCCAGTCCACCGTGCAGTCGCACCGCATGGTCGCCGCGCTGCTGTCCGAGGAGGCCTGGCGGCGCGAACTGGCCCGGGCCCTGAACGGATACCTCGCGCCGTGAGCCGCCACGAGCGCGCCATGACCGGCCGTGCTGCCGGGACGTGCCGGGTCGCCGGGGCCGACCGGGCCGTCACGGCCGGTCGGGCCGCCACGGCTGGCCGGAGCATCGCAACCGATCGGAACACCGCGACGAACGGAGGCACCAGATGACCACCGCCGCAGGGCCCTACGCCGGAACCACCCGACTCGACGCCAGGCGCAGGGAGTTGGAGCTCGACGACCTCACCGACGGGCCGGCCGTCGACCTGCTGGTGATCGGCGGTGGCGTGACCGGCGCGGGGGTCGCCCTGGACGCGGCCGCCCGCGGCCTGCGCACCGTCCTGGTCGAGGCCCGTGACCTCGCCTTCGGGACGAGCCGGTGGAGCTCCAAGCTGGTCCACGGCGGCCTGCGCTACCTCGCCTCCGGACGGGTCGGGGTGGCCCGGGAGAGCGCCGTCGAACGCGGTGTGCTGATGACCCGCACCGCCCCGCACCTGGTCCGCCCGATGCCCCAACTGGTACCGCTGCTCCCGGGGTTGATGAGCCGAGGGCAGACCTCGCTGGTCCGTGTCGGGTTCGTCGCGGGCGACGCGCTGCGGCTGAGCGCCGGGACGCCGGGCGGGCTGCTGCCCCGGGTGCGCCGCGTCGGCGCCGAGCGCGCCCGCCAACTGGTGCCCGGCGTCAGGGCGGAGGGCCTCACGGGTGCGCTCGTCGCGCACGACGGCCAACTGGTCGACGACGCACGGCTGGTGGTGGCACTGGCCCGGACGGCCGCGCAGTACGGCGCCACCGTGCTGACCCGGGTGCGGGCGGAGGACGTCTCAGGCACCTCGGCCCGGCTGACCGACGCCCTCACGGGCCGGTCCCTCACCCTCGCCGCCCGCGCCGTGGTCAACGCCACCGGCGTCTGGGCCGGCGACGTCGACCCGTCGATCCGGCTGCGGCCCAGCCGCGGCACCCATCTGATCGTCGACGCGGCCGCCCTCGGCCGGCCGGCCGCCGCGCTCACCGTGCCGGTGCCGGGCTCCACCAGCCGGTTCGTCTTCGCGCTGCCGCAGCAGCTCGGCCGGGTCGCGATCGGCCTCACCGACGAGGACGCGCCCGGCCCGATCCCGGACGAGCCCCAGCCGACCGAGGGTGAGCTCGCCTTCCTCCTCGACACCGTCAACGCCGCCCTGCAGACCGCGCTGACCAGGGCGGACGTGCGCGGCGCCTACGCCGGGCTGCGGCCGCTGATCGACACCGGCGGCGGCGCCACCGCCGACCTCTCCCGCCGGCACGCCGTGCTGGAGTCCCCGTCCGGCGTGATCACCGTGGTCGGCGGCAAGCTCACCACCTACCGCCGGATGGCCGAGGACGCGGTGGACACCGCCGCCCGCCTGCGCGGCCTGCCCGCCCGCGCCTGCTGGACGGCCCGGCTGCCCCTGGTCGGCGCACCCACCCACCGCGACAGCCGTCCGGCGCCCGAGGGTGAGGTGCCCGCCTCGCTGCTCGCCCGGCACGGTGGCGCGGCCCGCGAGGTCCTGGCGGAGGGGACGGCCCTCGGCGCCGGCTACGCGGCGCCCGTCGTGCCCGGTATCGACGTCACCCGCGCCGAGATCGCCTATGCGGTCACGCACGAGGGCGCGCTGGACGCCGACGACGTGCTCCACCGCCGGACCAGGATCGGTCTGGTGGCGGAGGACGCCGACCGCGCCCGGGCCGCCGTCGAGGAGATCGTGGCAGAGATCGCCGCGGAGGCCGGACAGGCGTGAGGGCGCGTCCGGTGCCGGCCGCGCGGAGCCCTCAGTACTCCGTGTGTTCCGGCATCGGGTGGGCGGCGCCGCCCAGCTCCAGCACACAGGCGAGCGGCTGCTCGGGCGCCCCGGTCCGCTCCAGCCGGACGGCGAGCGGCACCGGCGGCTCCTCGGCCAACTGGGCGGCGAGGGTGAGCGGGTAGACGCCGTGCCCGTGCACGCGGTGGAAGGCGAGCTCCTTGCCGTCCACCAGCAACTCGGTCTCGGTGATCCAGCCGGACCGGACGTTCACCGTCACGGAGTGGTTGCCCCGGTCGAGGTGGAAGCTGTGCCGCTGGCGCATGGGGACCTCCTGGGGGACCCGTGCAGGGGAGCGGGAGCGGTGCGCGAACGCCGCACGGTCAGTCTACGTCCGGTCACTGCGGCAGGCCCGGGCCGACGGGCGCCTCCGGCATGCGGCGAGGTGCCCCTGCGGGCGGGGTGCGCGGCCGGGACGACGGCCGCTCACGCCGGTGGGTGCCTCACGCCAGGCGGCCGCCGCCGTCCACGTGGAGGACGGTGCCGGTGACGAAGGGGCTGGTCATGGTGAACAGGACGGCGCGGACGAGGTCCTCGGTGGTGCCGACGCGGCGGGCCGGGTTGCGTTCGGCGATCGAGCGCAGGAACGGCTCCTTGTCGGTGCCCATGCGGTCCCAGGCGCCGCTGTCGACGATGCCGGGGGAGACCGCGTTGACGCGGACCGGGGCGATCTCGACGGCGAGGGCCTGGACGAGGAACGCCAGCGCGCCGTTGGTCGTGGCCATCACGGTGCGGGCGGGGGCGGGGCGCCAGGCGGCGACGCCGGAGAAGAAGGTGAAGGACGCGCCGTCGGCGCTGCCGGTTGCGGCCTGGCCGGCGAGGTGCTTGGCGAGCAGCAGCGGACCGTAGACCTTGGCGGCGAACGCCCGCTGGACGTCGGCGAGTTCGAGCTCGGCGAGCGGTCCGTTGGCGGGCGTCGCGGCGGTGGAGACCAGGTGGTCGAAGCGGCCGGTGGCGCTCGCCAGGGCGGCGATGGAGGCCTCGTCGGCGAGGTCCACCGGGACGACCTCGGCCGGGCCGGTGAGCTCTCCGGCCGTCCACTCCAGCTTGCGCGGGTCGGGGCCGGCCAGGACCAGTTCGGCGCCGGCCGCGGAGGCGGTGCGGGCGAGGGCGCGGCCGGTGTTCGAGCCGGCGCCGACCACGACGATGCGGCGGCCGGAGAGGTCGGCGGAGGGGAGGGCGGTGGAGGTCATGACGGTGGCTCCTGTCAGGGGGTGCGGAGGGGACTTCGGTACGTCCGACCTTCCACCGGCACCCGCCGATGAGTCCAAGGCTTGTTTTCTCGCCCACCCATAAACTCCCTGCATGGCTACGCTGCGACAGCTCGAATACCTGGTGACCGTCGTCGACACCGGTTCCTTCACCCGCGCCGCCGAGCAGCTGCACGTCACCCAGCCCGCGCTCTCGCACCAGGTGCGGGCGTTGGAGCGGGCCGTCGGCGGCACCCTGCTGGAGCGGCTGCCGCGCGCCGTCCGGCTGACGCCGATGGGGCGGGCCGTCCTGCCGCACGCCCGGGCGGCGCTCGCCGACGCCGAGCGGTTGCGGACGGCGGCCCGCCGTACCGCGGGGCTGGACGGCGGCGAGCTGGAGCTGGCCACCGTCTACTCGGTGAGCCTCGGCATCCTGCCGCCGGTGCTGCGCGCCTGGCGCCGGCTCCATCCGCAGGTGCGGATCCGGCTGCGGGAGTACGCCCACAACGACGAGCTGCGCGCCGCGCTGGCGGCCGGGCAGGCGGACGTCGCGGTCGGCACGCCGCCGGCGGACTGGGAGGGGCCGATCCGGGAGCTCGGTGTGGAGGAGTTCGTCCTCGCCCTGCCCGTCGACGAGGAGTTGAGTGATCGTCACGTCATCGGCCTGGCCGACCTGTCCGAGCGCGACTGGGTCCACTACGCGCCCGGCAACGGGCTCGCGGATCTGCTGGACCGGGCCTGCGCGGAGGCCGGTTTCCGGCCGCGGGCCGCGGTGCGGACGGAGCAGACCGCGGCCGCACCGCTGCTCGCCGCCGCGGGGCTCGGGCCCGCCCTGGTGCCCGCCAACATCGTGCCGCCGGGCTTCGACGGCCTGGTCCGCCGGCCCGAACCGCCGGTGCGGCGCCCGCTCGCCGCGTACACCCGGACCCGGCCGGATCCGCTGACGGCGGCCTTCGTCGAGCTGCTGGCCCGGCAGGCGTGCCTGCTGCCGCCGCACGTCGCCGAGCTGCTGGCGGCATGAGGGTGTCGATGGGCTCGACCACCGCGAGACCCGGGGCCGCTCCCGCCACCCCGGGCGCACCCGCCCCGCGGCCCCGCGCCCCCACACTCCGCCCCCGTGCGCCCCGCGTCTCGCGCTCCCGCGTCGCTGCAAGCGGATTCTCGTGATCTCTACAGTGTTGTAGATTCTTGGGCAGGGAGAGCAATCGAGGAGGGCATCGTGGGAGTTTCGCTGGCCAAGGGTGGCAATGTCTCGCTGACCAAGGAGGCGCCGGGCCTGACCGCCGTCATCGTCGGCCTCGGCTGGGACGTGCGCACCACCACCGGGACCGACTACGACCTGGACGCGAGCGCGCTGCTCTGCAACGCGCTCGGCAAGGTCGTCTCGGACCAGCACTTCGTCTTCTTCAACAACCTGCGCAGCCCTGAGGGTTCGGTCGAGCACAGCGGTGACAACCTGACCGGTGGCGGCGACGGCGACGACGAGCAGATCAAGGTCGACCTGGACGCGGTGCCGGTCGACGTGGCCAAGGTGGTCTTCCCGGTGTCGATCTACGACGCCGACGCCCGCCTGCAGAGCTTCGGGCAGGTCCGCAACGCGTTCATCCGGATCGTCAACCAGGCCAACGGCCAGGAGATCGCCCGGTACGACCTCACCGAGGACGCCTCGACCGAGACCGCGATGGTCTTCGGCGAGCTGTACCGCAACGGAGTGGAGTGGAAGTTCCGTGCCATCGGCCAGGGTTACGCCTCCGGCCTGCGCGGCATCGCCACCGACTACGGCGTCAACGTCTGAGGCGATGCCGGCGGCAGGCCGGTGAACTCCTACTCCGCCCGGGAATTCTGAGGGAGGGTCGGCGGCCGCCCGATGGCGTGGCCGCCGAACCCGCCGGTGCCGGCGACCTGCTGCTGCCACCAGGCGATCATCGACGCCTCGTCCATGGCCGACCAGTCGGGCGCCCCGGTCACCTGGGCCTGCCCGAGCCGGCGCCCCACCTCGACGGTCTCCCGCCCGACCACGCCGCGTTCGGCGTCGTACGCGGGCAGCAGTTCGGCCCAGGAACCGGCCGTGCGCCACGTCTCCTCGAAGGCGCAGGCGTCCTGCAGCGCCTTGACGACGCCGCTGGTGTTGTGTGGGCGGACCACGGTGGCCGCGTCCCCGGCCAGCAGCAGGCGGCCGGCGGTGCGGCGCGGGACGGCCAGGTCGTAGATCGGCTGCAGGAAGGTCCGCTCACGCGGGGTGAGGGTGACCACCCCGGCCCAGTACGGCGGCAGGTGCCGGTCGGCCAGTTCGGCCAGCTCCTCGAACCGGGCGGTGGTGAGCGTTCCGGCCGGGACGCTGGTCGCGCCGTCCAGCCGCAGCCAGGACGGCGTGGGGGCGTAGAAGACCCAGTTGACCTGGGTGGAGCCGGGCTCCACGCCCGGGATGCGGTAGAGCACCACCTGGCCGCCGGGGTAGCAGACGGTGATCACCTCGCCCTCCGGCCAGAGCGCCGCGCCGCCGGGCAGCCCGTCCAGAAGCCCGGCGTCGAAGCTGCCGCGCCAGCAGACGTACCCGGCGAAGGCGGGCCGGGCGCCGGGGAAGGCGGATTCGGGGCAGACGGCCTCGCGGACCACCGAGCGGTAGCCGTCGGCGCCGACCACCAGGTCGTACGTCTCGCGTCCGCCGCCGGCGCTCTCCACCCAGGCCTGCCCGCCGTTGCCGCTGTTCCCGTTCCCGCTATTCCCGTTCCCGCCGTCCCCGTCCGCGCCGCCCACCGCGGTGACGGCGTCGCCGAGGCGGAAGGTGACGCTGTCGGGGGTGCGTTCGCGCAGGGCCTGCCAGAGCACACCCCAGTGGTAGGAGTGGAACGGCATCTCCTGTGCCCAGAGGAGCCGCCCGCGGGGCGTGCCCCCGCCGGTGGCCCCCGTCCCGCCCCCGTCCCCTTCGCGGGTGAGCCAGTGGCGGTGGCTGAGCCGGTGGTGCCGGATGCCGTCGTCCAGGTGGCCGGCCCGGACGAGCTCGTCGTAGCGGGGGTCGAGGACGCAGAGGCCGACCCCTCGGTCCTCCAGCCGGCCCGGGCTCCGTTCGAGGACCACCACCTGTTCTGCCCCGCCCCGCGCGGCGGCCCGCGCGAACGCGCACCCCGCGATGCTGCCGCCGACCACGGCTATCGACCCGCCCCGCACTGCCGCCCCCTCCCCGGGGGTCCGCTGCGAAACCCCCTGTCGCGCAACGACCATACGCGTGTTCGGCGGTGGGCTGACGGGTGGTCAGCGATATTCGGCGGCCGCGGTGGGCATTCCGGTTATGCAACTTGTTGCATAGAGTCCGACGCATCCCCTACCGTGTGGTAACAAAGAGCCGCCCCGCCGCCAGGAGACGTCGATGAGCACCACCGCCCAGCCGCCCTACCCCCACCTGCTGAGCCCGCTCGACCTCGGCTTCACCACCCTCCCCAACCGCGTGATCATGGGCTCGATGCACGTCGGCCTGGAGGAGGCCCCCGGCGGCTTCGACCGGATGGCCGCCTTCTACGCGGAGCGCGCCCGCGGCGGCGTCGGCCTGATCGTCACCGGCGGCATCGCCCCCAACGAAGCCGGCCGGCCCTGGGGCGGCGGCGCCATGCTCACCACCGAGGCGGAGGCCGACCGGCACCGCACCGTCACCGACGCCGTGCACGCCGCCGGCGGCCGGATCGCGATGCAGATCCTGCACTTCGGCCGCTACGCCTACCACCCGGACCTGGTCGCCCCCAGCGCCCTCCAGGCCCCGATCAGCCCGTACGTGCCGAACGCGCTCGACCCCGGGCAGGTCGAGCAGACCATCGAGGACTTCGTCCGCTGCGCGGCCCTCGCCCAGCGCGCCGGGTACGACGGCGTCGAGATCATGGGCTCGGAGGGCTACCTGATCAACGAGTTCATCGCCGCCGCCACCAACCGGCGCGAGGACGAGTGGGGCGGCTCCTACGAGAACCGGATGCGCTTCCCCGTAGAGATCGTCCGCCGTGTCCGCGAGCGGGTCGGCCCCGACTTCATCCTGATCTACCGCCTCTCCATGCTCGACCTCGTCCCCGGCGGCTCCACCCTCGCCGAGGTCGTCCGGCTCGCCCAGGCCGTCGAGGCAGCCGGCGCCACCATCATCAACACCGGCATCGGCTGGCACGAGGCCCGCATCCCGACCATCGCCACCTCCGTCCCGCGCGGTGCGTACGCATGGGTGACCAAGAAGGTGATGGGCTCGGTCACCGTGCCTCTCGTCGCCGTCAACCGCATCAACACCCCCGAGATCGCCGAGGAGTTGCTCGCCGACGGCTGCGCCGACCTGGTCTCGCTGGCCCGGCCGCTGCTCGCCGACGCCGACTTCGTCGCCAAGGCGCAGGACGGCCGCGCCGCCTCCATCAACACCTGCATCGGCTGCAACCAGGCCTGCCTGGACCACACCTTCAGCGGGCAGATCACCTCCTGCCTGGTCAACCCGCGGGCGTGCCACGAGACCGAACTCGTCCTCGCGCCCACGAAGGTGCGCAAGCGGATCGGCGTCGTCGGAGCCGGACCGGCCGGCCTCGCGTTCGCCGTCTCCGCCGCCGAACGCGGCCACGCCGTCACCCTGTTCGACGCCGCCGACACCGTCGGCGGGCAGCTGAACATCGCCCGGCGGATCCCCGGCAAGGAGGAGTTCGACGAGACCCTGCGCTACTACCGCACCCGGCTGGCCGAGTTGGCCGTCGAGCTGCGCCTCGGCGCCGTGGTCGGCGCCGGGCAGCTGGCCGCCGAGAGCTTCGACGAGATCGTCCTCGCCACCGGCGTCAGCCCGCGAACCCCGGCCGACCTGCCGGGAGTCGACCACCCGAGCGTGGTCGGCTACCTGGACGTGCTGCGGGACGGCGCCCCCGTCGGCGAGCGCGTCGCCATCCTCGGCGCCGGCGGCATCGGCTTCGACGTCGCCGAGTACCTCACCGACCAGGGCGACGCCGCCAGCCTCAACCCGCCCGTCTTCCACCGCAAGTGGGGCATCGACCCCGAATACCGGGAGCGCGGCGGCCTCACCAGCCCCGAGCGGCCCAAGCCCCCGCGCAGCGTCCACCTGCTCCAGCGCAAGACCACCAAGGTCGGCGCCGGCCTCGGCAAGACCACCGGCTGGATCCACCGCACCGAACTCAAGCACCGCGGCGTCACCATGGTCGCCGGCGCGAGCTACGAACTGATCGACGACGCCGGCCTGCACTTCGCCGTGGACGGCGAACGGCAGCTGCTGCCCGTCGACACCGTCGTCCTCTGCACCGGTCAGGAGCCGCGCCGCGACCTCGACGCCGCCCTGCGCGAACTCGGCCTCACCCCGCACCTGATCGGCGGCGCCGACGTGGCCGCCGAGCTCGACGCCAAGCGCGCCATCAAGCAGGGCACCGAGCTGGCCGCCGCGATCTGATCCGCCGGTGGGGCGGACCTCTAGGATCGACCCCATGTCGCTGCCGCACGCCATCCTCACCGCCCTGCTGGAGAAGCCGTCCTCGGGGCTGGAGCTGACCCGGCGGTTCGACAGGTCGATCGGTTTCTTCTGGTCCGCCACCCACCAGCAGATCTACCGCGAACTCGGCCGCCTGGAGACCTCCGGCCTGATCCGGGCCCTCCCGCAGACCGGCCCCGTACGCGGCCAGAAGAAGGAGTACGAAGTCCTGCCCGCCGGCCGCGCCGAACTCGAACGGTGGACGGCCGGCGGGGACGACCCCAAGACCGTCCGCGAACCCCTGCTGCTGCGCCTGCGCGCGGCGGCGGTGGTCGGCACGGCCGGGCTGGACGCCGAACTGGCCCGGCATCTCGCCCTTCACCGTACGCAGTTGGCCGACTACGAGGAGATCGAGCGGCGGGACTTCCCGCCCGAGAAGGCGGCCGGGGAGAACCGGCTCCAGCACGCCGTGCTGCGGGCCGGGATCGGGCTGGAGGCGTTCTGGGTGGAGTGGCTGACGGAGACGCTCGCCGCGCTGCCCGGTGCTTCCGCGCCGCCGGGCTCTCCTGCGTAGCCCGGTGGTTCGAGGCGGCCCGGCTCCAGTGCGCAGCCCGGTGCTTTGAGGTGGCCCGGTTCTCCTACGAGGCCCGGTGCTCCCGCGCGGCCCGCTGACCCATCCTGACCTGCGCTTCTGCCGCCAGGGCGGGCGGTGGGGCGGCCCCGGTGCGACACTGGGTGCCTGTCCCTGTCCGACTCCTGATCGGGGGCCCGCATGTCCCGTTCGCGGCCTCTCCTCACTCTTGCCGCCGTGGCCGTGGCCACTGCCGTCACCCTCGGCTCGGCCGACAGCGCCACCGGCGCCGCCCCACCGGCCACGCTCACCGTCCGAGTTGCCCCGGCCGAGCAGTTGCCCACGGCGGACCAGTTGAAGGCGGCCCTGCTCACCGCCGCCGAGCTCGGCCCCGACTTCACCGAGGCCCCGGCGGGCGTCGGCCCCTCGCCGAGCGGCGGAGCCTCCCCGGTCGCCGGCTGCGACGCACTGCGCGCCCTGCTGAACCGGAGCGGGGCCCAGGCCTCGCCACAAGCCCCGCATCAGGAAGTCGAGTTCGACGGCCCCGACGGCAACCCGATGGTGACCGAGTCGCTCACCGCCGAGGACTCCGCCCGGCTCACCACCGACTTCGCCACCGTCACCGACGCGTTCGCCTCCTGCCACAGCCTCACCTTCAACGACGACGCCGGCGGGGCCGTGACCTTCACCGTCACCCCCATGACACTCGGCGACCGCCAGGGCGCCCCCGCCGTCCGGCTCGACGGCACCCTGGGCGGCGTCCAGCTCAACGGTTACATCGCCGTCGAACGCTTCGGTTCCGTCGCCATGTCCTACGGCTTCTTCCAGCGCGACGACGGGTCCTCCCAGCTCGCCTCCCTCTACTACCGCGCGGCCGTCGCCAAGGCCGAGCGCACCCTCGGCAGCACGGCCGGCAGCGCCACGGCTCCGGCGGCCCCGGCAGCCCCGGCCTGACCGGGCGGCGAAGGCCCGGGCGACCGGTGCGTGTCCCGCTGGGCATGCCCTGACGCACTGCGGCGAGGCTTATGACAACACCATTGACGTGTTGAGCGCGGCGGCGCTTTCATGGGCGCCACGGTCCCGACGCCCCCAGGAGCAGCACCCATGTCCAAGGCCGACCTGGTCTTCACCAATGGTCCCGTTCACACCGGCGACCCGGCCCGCACCCGGGCGAGCGCTCTCGCCGTCACCGGCGAGCGGATCACCGCGGTCGGTCACGACGAGGTCCGCGAGCTGATCGGTCCGAAGACCGAGGTGGTGGACCTGCGCGGCAAGCTGCTGATCCCCGGCTTCCAGGACGCGCACGTCCACGCGGTCTACGGCGGGGTCGAGCTGGCCGAGTGCGACCTGACCGGCACCACCGAGGTGGACGAATACCTGCGCCGGTTGGGGGAGTTCGCCGAGGCCCACCCCGGGCGGACGTGGATCACCGGCAGTGGCTGGTCGATGGAGAGCTTCGACGGCGGGCTGCCCACCCGGCAGCTGCTCGACTCGGTCGTCCCGGACCGGCCGGTCTTCCTGCTCAACCGCGACCACCACGGCGCCTGGGCCAACACCCGCGCCCTGGAGCTCGCCGGGCTGGCCGCCGAAACCCCCGACCCGGCGGACGGCCGGATCGAGCGGGAGCCGGACGGCACCCCTAGCGGGGTGCTCCAGGAGGGGGCGACGGCACTGGTCTCCCGCCACGTGCCGCCGAGCACCGCCGCCGAACGGCTGGCCGGTCTGCTCCGGGCGCAGCAGCTCCTGCACTCGCTGGGCATCACCGGCTGGCAGGACGCGATCCTCGGCGTCTTCAACGGCCAGCCGGACCCGTCCGACGCCTACCTCGCCGCCGCCCGGGCCGGCACCCTCACCGCCCGGGTCAACGGCGCCCTGTGGTGGGACCGTTCCCGTGGCGCCGAGCAGATCCCCGAACTCGTCGCCCAGCGCGAGAAGTTGAACGCCGGCCGGTTCCGGGCCGGCTCGGTCAAGATCATGCAGGACGGGATCGCCGAGAACTTCACGGCCGCCCTGACCGGCCCCTACCTGGACGGCTGCGGCTGCGCCACCGCCAACACCGGTCTCAGCTTCGTGGACCCGGCCGCACTGCGCGACCACGTCACCGCACTGGACGCGCTCGACTTCCAGGTGCACTTCCACGCCCTCGGCGACCGCGCGGTGCGCGAGGCGCTGGACGCCGTCGAGGCCGCGCGGGCCGCCAACGGCCGGCGCGGCACCCGGCACCACCTCGCCCACCTCCAGGTGGTCCACCCGAGCGACATCGGACGCTTCGCCCGGCTCGGCGCGATCGCCAACATCCAGCCGCTCTGGGCCGCCCACGAGCCGCAGATGGACGAGCTGACCATCCCGTTCCTCGGCCCCGAACGAGCCTCCTGGCAGTACCCGTTCGGCGACCTGCTGCGGGCCGGCGCCACCCTGGCGGCCGGCAGCGACTGGCCGGTCAGCAGCCCGGACCCGCTCGCCGGAATCCATGTCGCCGTCAACCGGATGGAGCCCGGGGCGACGGACGGGCGGGTCTTCCTGCCCGAGCAGCGCCTCGACCTCGCCACCGCCCTCGCCGCCTACACCGCCGGCTCGGCCCACGTGAACGACCTGGACGACGCGGGCAGCCTGCGGACCGGCCACCTCGCGGACCTGGTCGTCCTGGACCGCGACCTCTTCGCCGCCCCGGCCGCGGAGATCGCCGATGCCCGCGTCGAACGCACCTACGTGGGCGGCGAGTTGGTCTACGCGTCAGCCTGAGCCGTTGCCGCCGAGCCGGGCCGCCGACCAGGCCGGCCCGGCTCGGCGGCCCAGGTCTGAACAGCGGCGGTCCGAACAGCAGCGCCCCCGTCGAGCGGATGCTCGACGGGGGCGCTGCCATCTCACTGCGGAGGGCGTGCACAGGTGATCAACGCGTCTGGGCCTCGAAGTACCAGCGCTGGTTGGGGTTCCCGAGGCACTCCCAGACATCCAGTGCGGTGCCGTTGTCGTGCTTCCAACCGGGCAACTCCAGGCACGTGTTGGACGCCGGGTTGTAGATCGACCCGTCGTAGCGCCGCTCCCAGGTCTGCGCCGCGGGGTCGTCGCCGCACGTCTGGAACCTGACCGCGGTACCCCAGCCCACGGGCTTGTCCGCGGTACCGAGGCACCTGTTGGTTCCCGGTACCTGGATCTGGTTCTTGTCGGTCAGCGTGAAGTGCTGCTGGTCGCCGTTGTAGCAGTCGTACACGGCGGCGGCCGTACCGATCGCGCCACCCCAACTGTCGATACAGGTGCCCGGGCTGAAGACGCTGCGGATCCGCGCACTGGAGCCGGTGGTGGCCAGGGTGTTGACCTGCTGGTCGGTCAGCGCGTAGGGGTACACCCGGACGTCGCTGATCCCGCCGTTGAGGCGGCTGTCGGGGCCCGGGCGCACGGACGTGGTCTCGCCGCCGATGTTCAGGCTACCGGTTGTCTTCCACCCCGCCGGGACCCGTGTGCTGCCGGCGGCCCTGCCGTTGACGTACAGCGTGACGCTCTGCGTGTCCCTGTTGTACGTGCCCACGAGGTGGGTCCAGGCGCCGACCTGCGGCGGCGCCGAGTCGACGGCCGAGTAGTAGGCGCTGGGGCTGTAGTTGTCCGATGAGGGCAGAGTGAAGGACCAGGCACCGAACGTGGGGGAGTACTGCAGGTAGAACGGGCTGCGCTCGTTGCCGGTCATCGAGACGGCGGTCTGGTAGCCGTTGGTGTTGTTGATCTTCACCCAGGTGGAGACGCTGTAGCTCTGGCTGGTGTCGATGCCGGCTTGGTTGGTGCTGCGGTAGAGAGTGGATCCGTCGAAGGCCGTGGCCTTGTCGGCGGCTCCGTTGTGGTCCGCGGTGCGGGTGTAGGCGCTCGGGTACAGCTTGTTGGTGGCATCGGTGTCGACAGTGGTGATGCCGTCGAGGGCCCACCAGAGCGGGTTCACCGAGGTGTTCGCCATGGTCTGCGGCCCGGCCTGCCAGTTGAAGCCGGCGTCGGCCGTGCCCGGGTTGCTGGTCTCACCCCACCAGATGTCGATCTGGCCGTCTCCGCGCTTGCCCCAGAGCGAGGGGGAGCCCTTGCCGGTGAGGTCACCGTCGGAGCCCATGGTCGGCCATGTGTCGGTGGGGACGGAACCGATCGTGAGGCCGGCGGACATCTGGGCCAGCGTGGGGACCGTCACGGGCCGGCCGTCGGCGCCGACCACGGGTTGGCCGCTGCTGTAGGTGGAGACGGTGGTGCCGGTGGTGAAGGTGTAGGCGAGGAGAGCGCCCTGGCCGCCGTCCGGTGCCGCCTGCAGGTTACGGGTCCAGAGGCCGGGGTGGCCCTGTTTGGCCCAGTCACCAGGGGTGATGAGCTCCTTGTCCTTCCAGCCGGAGGCGGCGAGTCGGACGGGCTTGCCGAGGGAGTTGGGTGCGGTCGTTGCGGGGTAGTACCAAAGGGCCGCGTCCGTGCCGTTGTTGGTGCTCTCGACGGTGAGCAGGCCGGTCTTGTTCTTGAACTTGAGTCTGTAGTCGAGGTCCGTGTTGACCGGGTCGCCGATCGCCGCCACCCGCAGGGTGGCGGACCAGTCGGTGGCGTTGTAGCCCGCTGCGGTGTACCAGGAACAGTCCTCTGTGGGCGTCTGGACGCACTTGGGCTTCGAAATGAGGACCTTGGTGTCGACCCGGCCGTAGTAGCCGGTATTGCCGGGGTTCCCGTAGAGCCAGAGGTTGGGGTCACCGGGCGCGTGAGCGATGATGTCGTCGATGTTGTTTCCGCCGGTCAGTGTGCCCCGGTGGGTGAACTGGATGTTTCCCCAGCCCTGATGGGTCGGCGAGTCGGCCGGCGTGGCCACCAGGGAGACGGCGGGGCGCTTGGCGAGCGAGTTGCCGGGCACGCCGTAGCTGCGCAGGTAACCGGCCTGGTCGGGGGTCACGATGTCGGGCGCGGAGTCCCCGGTGACGTCGCCGAAGACCGGCGGCGGCCCGTCCGGGTTCCACGGGACGTAGAAGGCGTACTGGGCGACCGGTGAGACGTTGCGCGCGTTGTCCATCACCTGGAGGTACACGATGTTGGTACCCCAACGGCCCGGGAGCACGCCGACCCCTCCCTGCGGCAGGGAGGATCCGCACTGCCAGTCCGCGCCGGCGAGCTGCGGGTCCCACGACCAGCGGGCGCAGATCACGCCGGAGCCGGTGCCGCCGTTCGGGGCCGGGTCGGCCGCGGTGAACGGGACGACGCCCCACTCGCCGGCACGCTTCCTGGTGACCTGGCCGTTGCCGGACGGCGGGAACTGGCTCTCCAGCGCGCCGTCGGACAGCTGGGAGTAGACGTTGGGCACCGACAGGGTCGGCGGGGTGAGGTCGACACCGAACCGGCAGGTGGGCGTCGAGCTGGACATCGCCTTGATGAGGTCGTCGTAGGAGTGGGAGCTCCAGCCGTAGACGTGACCGTCCTTGATCACGTCGCTGGGGACCTGGAAGCTCGCGACCGCGCCGTTGGCGACCTCCGACGAGGTGCCGCTGGCCACGTCGGGGACACCGGGCAACGAGTAGTCCCAGATGTGACTCCAGGACTGGAGCGAGTTCTGTGCCCGGCTGTGAACGGAGGCGTTCAGCGACACGTTGCCGTTGAACCCGGCCGAGGAGTTCATCCACGCCAGGGACGAGCCGTCACAACCCTGGTTGTCCGCCCACGGCACGGCCGTGTTGGGGACCGGCCAGGCGCTCGGGTCGGTGGGGGTGTCCGGGTAGCGGTCGTACTCGACGACGACGACCGGCCGGTAGTCCATCCGCTTGAACGCGTACTTGTTCTGCTCGTCCCGGGCGAAGAGACCGAAGGTCAGCGCCTCACGCGTCGGTGCGTAGTTCTGGTAGGTGGAGGTGACGTCGTAGTCGAACTGGCGGTTGTCGTGGCAGCCGGCGCCGCCGGAGCCGGCCACGTCGGCGGTGCCGATGCGGCCGCCGACGAGGCCCGGAGGCTTCCCCCAGGTGGTCTCCTGTCCGATGGGGCCGGTCAGGTAGAGGTCCACCGGATAGGTGTTGGTGCAGGAGAGGTCCGATGACTCGTACTCCCAGACCGACAGGGTGGCCCTGTTGATGACGATGTCGTTGTACCAGCGGGTGTCGAACTGGAAGTAGGACTTCTCGACGCCCTTGTCGATCCGCCAGCCCTGGTAGCCGACGCCAGGATGGCCGTACTGCCCGAGTTCGGTGGTGGTCTTGAGGTAGTTCGAGGTGCCCGGGTAGGCGGACTGCGTCCACGTCCAGGCGTTGCCCTCGCGCCGGTCGTACAGCCAGACCGGGTCGATGAACCAGGGGCCCTGACCCTTGCCCAGAACCGACTGGTCGGGGGTCACCTCGATGCCGTCCGCGGTCGCGGTGGTGGTCATGGTGGCGACGTTGGCGCCGACCCCCGGACCGTCCGCGGTGCTGGCACGCGGGGACTTCGCGGGCGTCCCGTCGGGGGTGCCGTCGGTGGCCCCACCCTCTTGAGCGGGGGTGGCCTGACCCGGCTTTCCACCCGGGGCCGGCTTCGCGGTCGGGCCAGCCTCCGTGGCGGAGCTGTCCCACATCTGCGGCGCGGAGGCGTGGAACCTGACGGTGCCGTCCGGGGCCGTGGCCGCGAGGTTGTTGCCTGCGTCGGCCTTCACGGTGACACCCTTGGTGCTGGTGCCGAACCGTATCTTCTTGAGCTTCGGGTCGGCCGCAGCCTCGGCTGTCTTGACGACCAGGACGGTACTGAAGCCGCCTGTGGCGGCGGCGGTGACCTTGAGGTCGACGCCCGGGATGACCTCCGGGTAGACCAGGCCGTTGCTGTCCTCGTCGACCGTGGGCTTGGTGAGCGGGAACGGTGAGTCGATCGAGAGCGTCTCACCGTCGCGGGCGGTGAGCGTGCCGAGCGGACCGGAGCCGCCGCCCGAAAGGTGCACGCCCGCGGCGGCGGCCTTGGGACGGTAGCCGCCGGCCGGATCGGGGACCAGGGTGGCGTCGAGCTTGGCCCAGCCGCCGTCCTGCTTCACGCGCTGCTGCTCGCCGTGCTGGCTCCGGGAGAGATGGCCCTGCGGGGTGGCGACGGTCTCGCTGAACTCGTCGGTCAACTCCGCTACGGGAACGGGCTTCCCGGTGGCCTTCGCCTGGGCGATCGCCTTGTCGCTGGCTGCAACGAGGGGCTTTTCCTTGGCTCGCTTGGCGTCGGCCTCGGCCATGATGCCGGCGAGGCCCGGCGGAACGGTGGGCGACGTGCCGGTGGACGGACTTGTTCTCGGCGGGGTGGGAGCCGAGTCGGCGAATGCGACCGGCGCCACCGCGGTCAGCGCGAGGACGAGGCCGGCGGCCGCAGCGGCGGAGCGCCGGGATGGGAATCTCGAACGGCGCGCGCCGGAGCGGGCCCCGGGCGGAGCGGCAGGCATGGTGAAGTCCCCCACGGAGTCGGATTCAGCTGCGCGTGGAAGGTCGGTGAAGACTACGCGCAGAGGTCGTCAGCAAGCTCCCGCACGGCTGATGGTTCGTCAACTTCTTATCCTGCGAGGATGTCCGTTTTGGGCTCGACCGCTCCTGTTTACTCACTGTGTGACAACGATTACGCAGGGGATAGGTCGACAATCTGCTCGACCGGACGGTGTTCGAGGTCTTACCCTCCGCCACAGTCATCCGTCCGTACCCGATGTGAGGTGCGGTCAGGCCTTTGGGGGGTCGCATGTCAGCTCGTCATGCCCGTTTCTCCTGGTTCATCGGGAGGGGGAGCCCGTCGCCCGGGTGGGGGCGATCCAGAGTGGCTCTCGTCGGTTCGTTTGCGATTCTGAGTGCGCTGGTGTCGCCGATGGCGCCGGCGGTCGCCGCACCGGCGTCGGACAAGAACAAGGACAAGATCTGGTCGCCGCCGAACACCCCGCTGCCGAAGACGGCGCCGGTGCCCGGCAAGGCCGAGCACCCCAAGGCGGTTTCGCCGGCCACCGGCTCGCCCAATTGGGTGCCGCCGAAGGCGCCGGTCACGCGCGCGCACGGTTCGGCGCTCGCCGCGCTGGACGTGCCTCCTGCGGCAGGCGCCACGTCGACCCGCAAGGACACCGGCGGGGCGGAGGTCCGCGAGCCCATGGCAGGGGCCTCCAAGCAGGCCGGCGATCTTCCGCTCTGGCTGGCACCGCTGGCGCCGGACGCCCCTGGGAAGGGGCAGCCGGGAGGTGCTCCCGTCGCAGGTGACTCCGCGCCTGCCGCGCCGCCGGCTGCCGCGTCCGTCCGTGTGGATGTGGCGGACGCCAAGGCGGCGGCCACGCTGGGTGTCCAGGGCACACTGCTGTCGCTCTCGCGCAGCGACCAGGCGGGCGCGGCCAAGGTCCGTCTCGGGCTGGACCTCGACGGCGTGGGTTTCGGAGGCGACTTCGCCCGGCGAGCCCGGCTGGTGACCTTGCCGGCCTGTGCGCTGACCACGCCGGAGGTGCCGGGCTGCCAGACCCGCACCCCCATTCCTTCGCACTACGACAGTCAGGCCGGGAAGCTGGTCGCTGATGTCGAACTCCCCGCTGTGGACGGTTCACTGACGTCAGGACAGCGCGCCGCGTCGAAGTCTGCCGAGGTCGCACCGTCCGCCACGTCGAGTCCGTCGACCGCGCCGGCTCCGATGGTCCTGGCCACCGACGGCACGCCCTCCAGCGGCACCGGCACCTACACGGCGACCTCGCTCTCGTCGAGCCAGGCGTGGACGGCCGGCAGCTCCTCCGGCTCGTTCACCTACAGCTACCCGATTCAGTCCCCGCCCACCTTGGGCGGTACCACGCCGCAGGTGGCCCTCGGATACGATTCCGCCTCGGTGGACGGCAGGACGGCCTCCACCAACGCGCAGGCGTCCTGGATCGGCGATGGCTGGGACCTCTCCGCCGGCTTCGTCGAGCGGTCCTACAAGCCGTGTGACAAGGCGGGGATCGCCGGCTCCGGTGACCAGTGCTGGGGCGGTGCCAACCTCACGCTCTCTCTGGGCGGGCACTCGGGCGAGCTCGTCCCGCACGACGCGTCCTGCGTCTCCGGCAACGCCAAGGAGGAACAGTCGAAGTGCACTTGGCGGCTGAAGAACGATGACGGGACCAAGATCGAGTTCCTCACCGGCGCCGCCAACGGCACCAGGAACGAGACGTACCTGAAGGTCACCGAGACCTCGGGTACGGTCTACTACTTCGGCCTCAACCAGCTGCCGGCCGCCGACGGTTCGCCGAGCAGGACCGGTCCGGAGACCAGGTCGGCCTGGACCGTGCCGGTCTACTCGCCGAACGCCGGCGACCCGTGTTACGACCCGGCCAAGGGCAAGGGCTCCTGGTGCGACATGGCGTGGCGGTGGAACCTCGACTACGTCGTCGACGTCCACGGCAACGTGACCAGCTACAGCTATGCGCCGGAGGAGAACTGGTACGTCCGGGGAGGCGGCCAGAACGCCGGTTCGGGTGACAGGGCCCGCTACATCCGTGGCGGCACGCTCGCCTCGATCAACTACGGACAGCTTCTGTCGGACCAGTTGGCTGCTGGTGGGAACCACCTGTCGGCGTCGAAGATCGAGTTCGGACTCGGCGAGCGGTGCGTCTCGGGTGACGAGGCCTGCCAGGAGTCCCAGCGGACCTCGGCGAACGCCGGGAACTGGCCGGACGTCCCGTTGGACAAGCAGTGCACCAAGGACGCTGCCTGTTCCAACTACGGTCCGAGCTACTGGTCGACGAAGTGGTTGAACACCATCACCACGTCGGTCCGCTCCGGCGGGTCCTACCGTCCGGTGGACAGCTACGAGCTGACCCACGTGTTCAAGTCGCCCGAGAACTCGGCCGAGAACACCAAGATCCCGTGGCTGGAGTCCGTCCGGCGGATCGGCAAGGACACCTTCAACGGCTCCGAGGAGAAGGACCTTCCGAAGGTCACCTTCGCCAGCGCGATGCTGCCCAACCGGGTCGACGGTCTCGTCCCGGCACGCCCGCGGTACAACCGCCCGCGTATCGAGGTCATCACCACCGAGACCGGGGGCACCGTCCTCGTCAAGTACGCACAGGACTCGTGCTCGCGCACCGCCGGGAAGATGCCGGCCTCGGCCGACAACAACACGATGAGCTGCTACAACGTCAAGTGGTACGACACCGGTGTGAAGGCCACCGTCGACGACTGGTTCCTTCGCTACCCGGTCGAGTCGGTCACCGTGGACCCGAATGGCAACCTCATTCAGGGTTCCGTGCCGAAGGTCACCACCTACACGTACGGCAAGGCCGCCTGGCACCGCCATGACGGGGCCCTGGCCGACGCTGACTACCGGACGTGGGACCAGTTCCGCGGCTACGCCAGTGTGACTGCCGTGTCCGGTTCGGGAACGGACAGCGTGAAGTCGAAGTCGGCCACGTACTACTACCAGGGCATGGACGGCGACTACAAGGCGGACAAGAACGCGAAGGCTGCGAGCGTCGCCGGCGTCAAGAGCGGCTCCCGAGCCGACTACGACTGGCTGTCCGGCCGTGTGCTGGAGCAGGATACCTACACGGACGTCAACGCCGCCGATGACGACCCCGTCGGGTACACGGTGAACACCAGCTCCGGCGAGGTGGAGACCGCCAAGCACACCCGTGGCGATCTGCCGGCCTTGGTGGCCCGCTACGCGGCGACCACATCGACCAGCGTCAGCACGACGAAGACCACCAACGGCACCCGCACCACGTCGACGGTGACCAAGAGCGACAAGGACCACAACAACCGGGTCACCACGTCGCTGAGCACGGCCGACGGCACGCCCGACGTCTGCGTCCGCACCGACTACGCGGCCGCGGCCAACCCGCAGATGACGGCTCTGGTGTCGGAGGTACTGACCGTCTCCGGCAGCAACGCCTGCGGGGCGACCGCGACCGCGACGAACACCGTCTCCGGAGTCCGCACGCTCTACGACGGTGGGACGTTCGGCAGCACGGCCGCCAAGGGGCGGGTGACCGGCGCGCAGGGCCTCGACCGGTACGACGGCAACGGCACCGCCCAGTACGTCACCAGCGCCGCCACCAGCTACGACGGCTACGGCCGCGTCGCGACCGTCACCGACCTGACGGTGACGGACGGCAAAAATCCCAACGGGGCCGTGGTCTCCACCGTGTACAGCTCGGCCAACCCGGGTGAGCTGCCCAATCGCACGGTGACCGGCAGCCCCGCCCCGGCCGGCGCGCCGGATGAGGGCATCGCGCGTACCACCACCATCACGTTCGATCCGGCCCGTGGCCTGCCGATCACCACGGAGGACCCCAACGGCCGCAAGGTCACCCAGTCCTACGACTCGCTGGGCCGGCTCAAGGCGGTCTGGACCCCGGGCCGTGACACCGCGAAGAGCGCCAACTACACGTACGACTACTCGGTCAACGGCACCGCGGCGCCCTCCACGATCACCAGCAACACGCTGCGCCCGAGCGACGAGTACGGCACCGCGACGCAGATCATCGACGGCCTCGGCCGGGTGGTGCAGACACAGAGCCCGCCGGCGGTCTCCGCCTACCACGGCCGGATGATCACCGACACGTTCTACGACTCGCAGGGCCGGGCCAACCAGGTCTACAACACGTACTACGAGGACACCAGTGGCCCGAGCACGACCCGCTGGAGGCCGGACGGTGCGATGGTGCCGAACCGGACCACCACCTCGTTCGACGGCATGGGCCGCCCGGTCAGCACGCAGTTCATCGCCCTCGGTGTTCTGCAGTCCACCACGACCACGGCCTACCCGGGGGCGGACCGCGTTGACGTGACCCCGCCGACCGGGGCCACCGCCACCAGCACCATCACCGACGCCCGCGGCCGTACCGCACAGTTGTGGCAGTACCGGACGCCGACGGCGACCGGCAACCCGGCGGACGCTGACGTGACCGCGTACACGTACACCCCGGGTGGCCAGGCCGCCACGCGGGTGGACGCGGCGGGGAACACCTGGAGTTACCAGTACGACCAGCGTGGCCGCCAGGTCCGCGCCGACGACCCGGACACGGGCGTGTCGACCCGGGCCTACGACGGCGCCGGCCGGCTGGCGTCCACCACGGACGCCCGCAACCAGACGGTGGCGATCACGTACGACCTGCTGGGCCGCAAGACCGGTACCTACAACGGCAGCGTCGCCCCGGCCAATCAGCTCACCGGCTACACCTACGACACCGTGGCGAAGGGTCAAGCGGCGTCGTCGACCCGGTACGTGGGTGGTGCGAGCGGCTCGGCCTACACCAAGGCCGTGACCGAGCTGGACGTGGCCTACCGGCCGACGAAGACCACCGTCTCGATCCCCGGCAGCGAGATCGGCAAGTCCGGCCAGACGACGTTCACCTACGGCGCTGTGTACGATCCGATCAGCGGTGCGATGACACTCGAAGGCCGGGCCGCCGCGGGCGACCTGGGCGAGGAGTGGGTGACCTACAACTACGAGCACTATGGTCTGCTTCATGACATGGGCGGGCTGGATACGTACCTGCGGCAGTCGGACTGGGACGCCTATGGCCGCAACATCCGCTCCACGGTGAACCCGTGGGGCACCCAGATCGTCGCCACCAACACCTACGACGAGCCGACCGGGCGGCTGCTGACGCAGTACATCGACAAGCAGACCGCCGCCACCGGCTCGGTGCAGAACACGACCTACGCCTACAACCAGGCCGGACAGGTCACCGCGATCAGGGCGATCCCGAACAACACCCCGGCCGCGACCGACCTGCAGTGCTTCAGCTACGACTACCTGGGCCGCCTCACCACTGCGTGGAGCGACACCGGGCAGCTCAACCAGCCCACCCCGTCCCTCGGTGGCCAGGGCTCCTGCGCCAACGCCACGCCCACCACCGGGGCGGCCGCACCGGCCAAGACCACGGTCGGCGGCAGCGCGGCCTACTGGCAGGATTACACCTATGACCTGACCGGCAACCGCACCAAGCTGGTCAACCACGACCCGGCGGGCGACCCGGCCAAGGACCTGAGGACCGACCAGACCTTCCCGGCCCCCGGCACCCGCAACACGCCCACCACCGCACCCGGCACGGGCGGCGGCACCGGCGGTCCGCACGCGCTGGCCACCGGCAAGTACACCTACGGCTGGAGTGCCGGCACCCAGGGCGCCGACCAGTACGACGCGGCGGGCAACACCACGAAGATCAACAACCCTGGCGGCAACAAGATCCTGAACGCGGGCTTCGTCCTCAAGTCCGGTGAGTCGGTGCGCTCCAACGGCGCCCAGCTCACCATGCAGGCCGACGGCAACCTGGTCCTCAGTTCCCTGCGCTCCGGCCAGGCCGTCTGGTCCACCAGCACCCAGAGCCACCCGGGTGCTTGGGCGACGATGCAGGCCGACGGCAACTTCGTGGTCTACGACCCGCAGCGTGTCGCGCTGTGGTCCTCGAAGACCTACGTGGGTGCAGGCAGTGGCTACTTCGCGGTGGTCCAGGACGACGGCAAGTTCATCGTCTACGGCCCCGGCTGGCAGTCCAAGTGGTCCACCCCGACGTGGAACGCCGTCGATGCGGCCAACAGTGCCACGTTGACCTGGGATGTCGAGGGCAAGCTCGCCTCACTCACCCAGGGCACGGCCACCACGACGTACGTCTACGACGCGGACGGCAACCAGCTGGTGCGGCGCAACCCGGGGAAGGTGACGGTCAACCTGGGCGGCGGTGACGAACTCACCTACGACACCGGCAGCAAGACCAGTACCGGCACCCGGTACTACACCGTCCCCGGCGGCATCACGTTGGTCCGCCAGGGCCCGACGAAGCTGACCTACCAGTTCTCCGACCACCACGGCACCAACAGCCTGTCCATCGACTCCGAGACCACCACCGAGTCCCGACGCACCTTCGACCCCTTCGGCGCCACCCGCGGCCCCGGCTCCCTGAGCACCCCGTGGTCCGGCGACAAGGGCTACGTCGGCGGATTGAAGGACGACGCCACCGGCTTCACCAACCTCGGCGCCCGCCAGTACCAGCCGAGCACCGGCCGCTTCCTCAGCCCCGACCCCATCCTCGACGCCGGCGATCCGCTCCAGTGGAACGCCTACGCCTACAGCAACAACAACCCCGTCAACCGCTCCGACCCGGGCGGCCTCAAGTCCGAAGAATGCGGCACGCTGTACAGGTGCGGCTCTGCCGGCACCATCACCATGAGCAACGCGGCCGAGACGACCGCCGAGTACGTCTCCGAGCCGGCACTCGATCGGCTCCACGAAAGTGCTCCGGGTTTCCCCGACGACATGTATCGCAAGGCCAAGAGTGTTGGATTCGGGGATAAGCCTAAGGGTTCTCAGCGAGTCGCTATCACGGGAAAGCCTGGCGCGGACAGGGGCATCATTATGGCCCGGTTCTATATTCACACTAAGCTGGCTGCTCTAGACATGCTTGTTGGTGACAATCGCGGCCCTTCGGTGGATCCGGGATCCGCCTATCGAATGTCTCTCTTTTGGGATACTTCGACCGGGCAGATTACCTTCACGATTGCAGGCAGCTACACTCCTCCCCCGTCAAATAACGAGGTGGCAAGGGGCCTGGCTGAGCCGGGAGCCAAGTTCCACCCGGCGGCCCCTCTCTCCGAAGGCGAGGATTCGATTTCGGATTCTATTATGTGGAGAAATAAGGTGTATGCCGAGCAGAAGGGCGGCAATGGGGTCAAGGTCAAAGTCCACGCTGTCAATAGTGTTCTCCCCGTCTTTGCCGTCGATGACCAGCTAAACATGGAATTTGATGGGAATGGAAAACTCTCGGTCAGGCGAACTGGTGACGCTTATCCCGATATGGAGGTCGTTCAGTACAGGCAAGGCCAGGCTCCATCAATGATTGTTCGTGATAAAATGGCGTCGGACACTGGCCTTAACTCTGTTCCGCTCTGGCCGGATATCGATCGTTCCTGGGTGGGGGGAACATGTGTGGCAGGGTGTTAAAGCTGTTGAAATGGGCTCGGCGACCCTATGGGAATTCGATTGCATGGATCTCGGCCTGCGCCATTAACTATAGTGTGATATTTATGGTCGGCTGGGTGATGATATCGCTAACGGCTCCTCGGATGTCAGACTCCGCTGACCCTGATCCTGGTGCACGTCTCGGTCTCTGGCGCTCCTTTCTCGAATATATGGCGGGAGCTCCGGGTATGCTGCTTCTCCTGGGGGTCCCTTCCGTTGCCCTCCTTGCGCTGATTGCAAGGAAAAGGAGAACCTCGCCGGTTGACGAGTTCAGAGCGTTTGCGGGAGCTCTGCTCCTGATTCCGGTGCTTATGCTCATTCCGGTCGGCACGTGGACGATGATCGCCATTCAGGTGGCTGTCCAGATCCTCTTTGTTGCGATCCTCATGCCGGCAGGCAGAGTCGAATAGCGACGTATTTCAGCAGGGCCTCGCCGAAGTTGGTTTTCGCCGAGGCCCTGCCTGGCATCCTTTGGATTATTTCTCTGTGGAACTTTGGATTTCCCGAAATGAAATCGGCGCGCTACCTGCATATTCTATTGAAGATGAAGTTGTTTGGGGTCGACAATACCCTCAAGCTGGATATCAGGCCCTCTGGTATCCAGATGACTCGCAAGGGCGACGCCTATCCTGACATGGAGGTTGTTCAGTACCGTCAGGGGAAGAGTCCAAAGGTAATTGCCCGGGACAGTACGGGGGATCAATTCCTGGATCAGGGTCTGAGGTCGGCGCCATGGTCCACGCCTGTGAATCGCGCCTTTGAAGAGGGCAGGTGCATTTCGGGATGTTGAGCAGCAGGTTGAGTCGAGGCGGTCGGTGGCTTGCGCGGGCGGTCTTGAGGTACGTCGCGGTGTGCGTGGCTCCTCTATATCTATTGCTCCTTGTGCTTTCCGCCTTCGCGCCCGGCGGGAGCGATGCTGACGGTTTCGTTCGAACGAGTGCCGAGGGGTACTTCGAGTTCCTCTGGACAATTTCTCTGACGATAACCATTCCCGCGATCCTGCTGCTCCTGCTGCTGGCTTTGCCTGCGGCCTGGGGAAAGGATGTGAGGGTGGCGGCCGCGTGGTTGCTTGCACTGCCGCCTGTACTTTTCCTCTTTGCGGGGCTCTGGCCCTTCCTGTTGCTGAGTGCGCTCGGCATCTTCTATGCGCTGAGGGTGATGCCGAAGCCTGGCTCGTAGGATTGCAATAGTCCGGGGCCTGATGCGCGGTGCGTATCAGGCCCCGCGTGTTTGCTGCAATAGTTCCGGGCTTCCTGCCTCACGGCGCCGCCCGGGGAGCCGTGAACCTGGGTGGTGGTGACGCGCTCACCTACGACACCGGTAGCAAGACCAGTACCGGCGCCCGCTACTACACGATCCCCGGCGGCATCACGTCGGTTCGCCAGGGTCCGACCAAGCTGACGTACCAGTTCTCCGACCACCACGGCACCAACAGCCTGTCCATCGATTCCGAGACCACCACCGAGTCCCGGCGCACCTTCGACCCCTTCGGCGCCACCCGCGGCCCCGGCTCCCTGAGCACCCCGTGGTCCGGCGACAAGGGCTACGTCGGCGGATTGAAGGACGACGCCACCGGCTTCACCAACCTCGGCGCCCGCCAGTACCAGCCGAGCACGGGCCGCTTCCTCAGCCCGGACCCCATCCTCGACGCCGGCGACCCCCTCCAGTGGAACGCCTACGCCTACAGCAACAACAACCCCGTCAACCGCTCCGACCCAGGCGGAGTGGTCAGCCTGCGACAACTAGTTGGCAGAGGACGGTCGGCGCCCATTTCGTGTGGTCTGAGGCCAAGGTGTTCTCCGATGGTGACAAGCTATCTATGAAGATCACGATCCGCTCCAGGGATCGCCGGGACTTCAACCGAGGCGCCAAGGATGTTGACAGCGGCACGCCTGATGCTGTCAACGGGCGGTTTGCGACGCTTGGATGGGCGCATCCATTCATGACCAACGGGAAGCTAGAGCGGCAGATGACCTGGACGAGGGGTAGCGCATTGGAGACGACAGTCATGGGTGAGGCCTCGCGATGAGAGGAGGCCGAGGGGGGTTCACCAGCGTAGTGGCAGTTCTGGTATTGGGCGTGCTGGTGGGGGCGACCTCCGCCTGCGCGGGTAGCGATCGTGCGGCGAGTGACACGACGACGGTCTCGGCCAGTCCTACAGTCGGTGCCATTCGGACCGATCGTGGCCCGGTGGAAAGCAGGTTTCCCAAATTCGGAAACTTCGACCGCGTCACGTGGATGGCTAAGGTTTCCGGAGGAGGCTCCAGGGTCCCAGGTCCTACCGACTACGAGATGCGCGGACTTGTCTGGCTCTCGGCGGACCGCGCGGCCGAGTTCCGAGCTGCTGGAGATTGGGAGAATAAGGACGTTGCTGACTTCCCGGCCGGGCTCGATCCCAGTCTGGGTGTGTCGGGTGATTGGCTGCACAGCGATGCGTTTGACAAGTCGTTTCCGCAGTCTGCGTTCGGCAGCCGCTTCTTCCTGAGCAGTTCATCGCCATTGCTCTACTTTGACGCGGTGAACCCTCCGATCGTCTCTGCTGAGCCGACCTCCTCATTGGCGTCGTAACCCTGGCGCCACCAGTACGTGAACTCGCCGAAGCCGTGGCCCCCGATCCGCTTGGGGGCCACGGCCCGCAGTCGCCTGGCAACGCGGGCCTGCGGTCTCGACGTTGGAGAGCGTGGTGAGCCAGCCGGGGGAGGGATTCCTGCGGACACTCGTCGGTCGCTTCGACGGCAACCTGGTCCTCAGTTCCCTGCGCTCCGGCGCCAGGCCGTCTGGTCCACCAGCACTTAGAACCACCCGGGTGCGTGGGCGACCATGCAGGACGACGGCAACTTCGTGGTGTCCACACAACCGACGATGATCAACGGTGGCCGTGCCCTTTCTACACCACCCAGCAGTACAGGTTCTCGTCTCCCTCGCGGACGGCTCGGGCCAGGTTGGCCAAGCGGCTCAGGATCCACACGGCGACCTCGGGGTCGAAGACCTCGCCGGCTGCCGCCCGCTCGGCCACCCACAGCCTGCTGACTTCAGCGAGCCGGTGCTCGACGGCAGTGCACAGGGCATCTCGAAGGGTGCCGGCGACGGCGAGGACGAGCGGACCCTCGCCGTCGTCCGGGTCGACAACAGTCTCGGGAACATCGTCGTCAAGGACTTCCTGAAAGCTCCGACCGGTGAAGATGCCCTCCCACTCGATCAGAGCCTCCTCGACATCGAAGTTGCCGAAGGTCAGGGACTCGAAGATCCCGTCGGGACCACCCTCCGCGACAGCAGCGGCAGCTTCGGCGTCCGGTGCCATGAAGAACTTGACGACGATGCTCACCGGGGCATAGTGCCGGTTCCACCGGGCCCGGTCTACCTGCCGGCGGCCAGCAGAAGCCGACCTACCGACCCGAGATGCTGTCCGCCCACAGGCCGAGATCAAGATCTACAGCTGGTACTAGGTTCACCATGAGATCGGGTACAGGTTTCATGGCACCGTCCTCCTGCGGTGCCCTAGCGTCGTGCCATGACGATTCCAGCTGGACTGAGACGCACGGTCCTCCGGGCGCAGCGGGA